>SIBG01000041.1 GCA_009695305.1 Opitutus sp.
AATTCCTTCATGCGTTTGGCCTCGTTGACGTCGAGTTGTCCGAACTGCCGCTTCCAACGGTGGAATGTGACCTCGGAGATATTATGCTCCTTGCACACTTCCACGATGCTCTTGCCGCCGTCGGCTTCCCGCAAAATGCGGATCTTTTGCTCCGTCGCGTGGTGTTTTCCTTTCATTCGCTGTGGGTCCGATACCCCGAAGCTTGCTTCGGCTTGGTTGGACGGACGGGTTTAAGCGCGAATTGCATTATGGTCGGATGAGTTTGCGGCGGTCTTGTCAAATGCCCCGGGGCTTGCCCCGGGGATTTTTACGGTCTGGGCTCCTTTTAGGGCCGCAGACTAACCTCGCAAGTGGCCCGGATTTCGGGGGATCACCGCACCCCCCCAATCCCCACCCCCATGAATGCTCTCCTCGCCCTCTGGTTGCCGATCCTGCTCAGCGCAGTGGTCGTGTTTGTGATTAGCTCCCTCGTCCACATGGTCTTCGAGTGGCACGCCGGGGACTACAGTGGCCTCGCCAACGAAGACGCCGTGCGTGCGGCGATCCGCGCCGGCAATCCGGCACCCGGCCGTTATGTCATGCCGCATTGCGATGACATGAAGGATATGGGTAGCGAAGCGATGTTGCAGAAATATCGCGATGGTCCGGTGGGGCACTTCACGCTCGGGCCGAACGGTGCGCCGAACATGGGCAAGCATCTCGGCTCGTGGTTTGTCTGGACTCTGATCGTCGCGACGGTCGCAGCGTTTTTGGCGGTGCGGCTCCTCGGTCTTGACCACGCGCATGCCCGTGGCGCGGCCAAACTGGTGGGCGCCGTCACGTTCATCGCCCACGGTTTCGGCACGGTCACCGAATCGATCTGGATGATGCGTCCGTGGTCATCGAGTGGGAAGTATCTCCTCGACGCCGCGCTCTACGCCGTCGGTTCCGGCCTCGTCTTCCTGTGGCTCTGGCCCTGAAGCGGACTCATCTTCCCGGCGGACGGAAGGGCGAGGCCGAAAGGATACCAGGATTTGATGTTTACGTTCGCGCTCGCCGTCGACGCGCAACGCCCCAGATCGCCCGCGCCACGTCCCCTACTTCCCAGTCGCCAGCGCTTCGGCCCGCGCGTAGCGCGCGCGAAACTCCGCTCCCAGCGCGCTCGCCAGCGTCACCTCGTCCACTTTGCTTTTCGAGCCGAGCGCGGTTTTGACGACGCCGTTCACGCGCTCGTAGTCCACCGCCGACACGTCCTGCAATTCTGCCAGGGCCCGCGATTTCGCCGGCTCGGGCGCAACGTCGATCGCGCGCCACGCGGCGGTCAGTTCGGGATGCGCGTCGAGGCACATCACGCGGACGGCGAAAGCCAGCTCGCGAAACAACGCGCTCGTCCACGCCGGTTGATAGACCAGCGGGTCCGGATCGGAAAACGGCGCGGCCTCCGGGTCACTCCGCAGCGGCTTCCACTCGGTGTGTTCATAAAAATCCTTTCGCACCGGCAGCCGGCGGAGCGCAAACCGCACCGGCCCGCCCTCGGTGCCCGGTTTGAAATTCCACAGTTTCTGCGCATCGAGCGTCAGCGTATATTCGATGAAAAGTTCCGCCACCTCGTGGTGTGGTGCGCCCCGCAGCAACGCGATCGGATCGACCGAGTTGACGGTGCCGCCGCACGGCGTGACGAAGACCAGCCGCGGTGAGCCGCGTTTCGCGACGACCTCCGCCTGGGCCCGTCCGTAGAAGTCAATGCAGATGCCCGCCGCGCAGTCGCCCTGGGCCACGTCGATGGGCGGCTTTTGCGACGAATCGGTGAAGTAGCGGGCGTTGGCCGAGAGCAGTTGGATGAGCCTCATCCCCGCGAACCAGCCCTCGCGCACCGCCTGCGCCTCGTTCGCCCGACCGAGCACGGCGAGTCGCAGCTGCATCTGCTGCTGGATGATGTTCTCGAACGCCTTCGCCATCGAGCTGCTCTTCGTCGGATCGGAGAGCGCCAGCGTGCCGGTGTAACGCGGATCGGTCAGGTCGCTCCACTCCTGCGGCGGCGCGAGGCCGAGCCGAGCCAGCGCGTCGGTGTTGTAGAGAATGCCGTAGCTGCTGATCACGTTGCCGAACCAACAGCCCGCCTCATCCCAATACTGCTCGCCGGTGAAGCGCTGGGGGATGACCGCATCGGTAAACCATTCCGGATGCGTGCGCCGCACGCGCGACGGCACGATGCGCCCGGCCTGGGCCTGGCGGACAAAATCGTAACTGCCGCCACCGAAGAATAGGTCGAGCCCGCAGCTCACCACCGACGCCAGAAATATTTCCCGCGCTTCGCGCACCAGCGCCGGCGCAGCGGGGGCGAGTTTCGCCTCGGTGAATCCGCTCTGCACCTCGGCGCTCCACGGCTGCCCGAGCTTTCCCGTCCAGTGATGCTTAAACGCCGCCACATATTCCGCTTCGAGGAACCGCGTGATGTCACTCGTGCCGCCAATCACGCGCCAGTCGAGGGCCACGGTCCGACCCGTGCGGGCGCGATACCAGTCGCGAAAGCCCCGCGCATACTCGGAACGGATCGCCTCGTTGTGCGGCGTGATGATGACGACGGTGTCGTCCGCCCGCTCCGTCGCAGGTTGCCGCGAGCGCAGCAAAAACGGCAATGCGACCGTCGCCACCAAGACGAGGAGAATGATGAGGCGTTTGAGCATTTTGGTTTTTGTCGGGCGCATGTCTGGCACGCGCCGCGGCGTCAGCAAGGCAGACGCCCCCCATTCATGGCGTCACTCCACCAGCACCACGACATCCTCCGGCGCCGCACTCGCGAACAACTCCCCGCGCGCCGATTGATCGAGAAACCGCGGATTGAGTTCAAGGATGTTCAGCGTCAGCCCGCCAGTCACGAAATCGTATTGCGCGACCTCGCCCAGATAAACGGCCTCGCCGATGCGGCCCTTCACGGCATTGCGCGCCGGCGCCTCGCGGCTGAGCGTCCAGCATTCGGGCCGCACCGAAACCGTCACCGCCGTGCCGACGGCCGGGGTCGCCGCCGGATCGCCGAGCACACCCTCGAACCGTCCGACCGCGGTCTCGACCGTCGCCCGCCCGCCGCCAGCGGAGACGATTTTTCCGGCGATGAAATCGGTCTCCCCAATAAAATTTGCGACGAGTTTGCACACCGGACGCTTGTAGACTTCGCGGGGTGAGCCCACCTGCCGGATGCGACCGCCGTCGAGAATCGCCATGCGATCCGAAATGGAGAGTGCCTCCTTTTGGTCATGCGTCACGTAGACCGTCGTCAACTTGAACTCCTGGCACACCCGCCGGATTTCCGCGCGCATTTCGAGTCGGAGTTTCGCGTCGAGATTCGAAAGCGGCTCGTCCAGCAGCAGGCAGCGCGGCCGGATCACGAGCGCCCGCGCCAACGCCACCCGCTGCTGCTGACCACCGGAAAGCTGGTTCGGCCGCCGCTCGGCATACGACTCCATGCGGACCGACTCCAGCGCCTCACCCACGCGGCGCTTGATCTCATCCTTCGCGACCCTTCGTTCTTCGAGGCCGAACGCCACGTTTTGCGCCACGGTCATGTGCGGCCAGAGTGCATAACTTTGAAACATCATGCCCGTGTTCCGCTTGTGCGGCGCGAGCCGGGTGACGTCCTCGTCGCCGAAAAAAATCTGCCCCTCATCCGGAATGTAGAATCCGGCCAGGCTCCGGAGCAACGTCGTCTTGCCGCAACCGCTCGGCCCCAGCAGAAAAAACAGCTCGCCCGGCGCGATGGTGAGATCGAGCTGATGCAGCGCCGTGACCGTCCCGAAGCGTTTCGTCAGTTGCTGGATGCGAATGGAAATCATGCGGTGCGCGAGAGCCGGTGGCCGAGGCAAGGTTTCGCTGCTGGCATAGTCAAAAGAATTAGCCGTCATCGACCTCCCGCACGGTCGCCAAGGTCGCAATAGGCAAACTGAAACCATCGCCGCGACCCTCGCGTCCGCTGCGCGAAGAAGGCCAGCCGGCATCAGCGTCGGCTGGACATCCGGGCGGACCGCGCTATCCGAGAGGGTAGCCGGGATCATCGTCCCGGGCGTCACGTCCACCCGCCACTGCCCTGCTCCCCATGAAAAAGCTGCCCTCCCCTTGGATGCTTCTCGCCGCCGTTTCGCTTCTCGGTGGCGCCTGCTCAACCGTGCAAACCGCCCCTCCGCTGACCATCGATGGCAAGGTCGCCACCACGGAATACAAATACGTGAAGGTCACCGGCAGCCTCATTCCCGTCCGCGTGCCAATTGATCCGAGCGTCCGCCCACTCGTGAACGCGAATCCCGTGACAAATATTTCCGCGGAGGATTTCGAAAAGATCGTGGCCCGCGGTCAGACCAACTCGTCGGGCCGCTGACGGTTTTGGGCACTCGCCCCCGGCAGTGGTTTCCCCCAGTCTGCCCCGCGGAGAAATTCCGACCGCCCGGCAAGGATCGGATTGCATCCCGCCCGGGCGTTTGTCTCGCTGCCCCAGCCCATGGCCACTTCCAAAAAAACCGCTGTCAGCCACCCTGATTGCGAGTGCGTGCTCCTCACCGAGGCGCAAATCCGCCGCCGCGTGAAATCGCTCGGCCGCCAGCTGAAAAAAATCTACGGGCAGGACGAGTTTACCGTCGTGGCCATCATGAACGGCGCGATTCTGTTCACGGCCGACCTGCTGCGCCAGGTGGACAACCCCGTCCGCCTCGACTGCATCCGCATCTCCAGCTACGGCAGCGGCACCGAGTCCCACGGCGTGCCGAAGCTCATCCACGGTCTCACGCTCGACATCGCCGGCCGTCACGTGCTCATCGTCGACGACATCCTCGACACCGGCAAAACGCTGTCGCTGCTCTCCGACATGATCCGCGGCCTGCGGCCCGCCAGCCTGCGCGTGTGCGTGTTGCTCGACAAAAAGGGCCGCCGTCAAGTGCCGTTCGAAGCCGATCTCGTGGGCTTTGAGATTCCCGACAAATTCGTGGTCGGCTACGGCCTCGATTTCGCCGAGCGCTACCGCAACCTCACGAACATCGGCGTGCTCAAGCCCGCACGGCAGAAACCCTAGCCGCCGGCGGGCGGAGGGAGCGTCGGATTCCGCCTGAAGGCGACCGACGAGCAACGAAGGCTGGAACCGTCAGCGCCCCGCCACCCGCCCGCGACCGGATTTCCGCTCCGGATACTCCTTCGGCACCCGTGCTTTCGCGGCCTTCCGGTAGTCACCCGATTTCAAGGAATTGATCTGGTCCCGCAGCAACGCGGCGCGTTCGAACTCGAGCTTGCCGGCCGCCTCCTGCATTTCCTCCTCCAACTCGGCGATGACCGCGGCAACATCGTCGGCGTTTTCGGCCACGATGGACTCGGTATCGCGTTCGCCCGAGCCGTCGTAAGTGTGCAGGCTCGCCTGCGCCGAGCGGATGACGCTGCGCGGCGTGATCCCGTGGGCGGCATTGTAGGCGAGCTGCTTTTCGCGGCGATGGGCCACGGTCGCCATCGTTCGCTTGATCGACTGGGTGAGATTGTCCGCGTAGAAAATAACCCGGCCCTTCTCGTGCCGCGCCGCGCGGCCGGCGGTCTGGATGAGACTCGTCTCGCTGCGGAGAAAGCCCTCCTTGTCGGCATCGAGAATTGCCACGAGCGCCACTTCGGGCAGATCGAGCCCTTCGCGCAGCAGATTGATCCCGATGAGCGCATCAAAGTTTCCGAGCCGCAGATTGCGCAAAATCTCCACGCGCTCGATCGCGTCGATATCCGAATGCAGATACTCCACGCGAATCTTCGCCTCGCGCAGATAGCTCGTGAGATCCTCGGACAACCGCTTCGTCAGCGTCGTCACGAGCACGCGCTCGCCCGCGGCGGCGGCGCGCTTGATCTCACCGATCAAGTCTTCGACCTGCCCTTTCGTCGGTCGCAGCGTGATCTCCGGATCAAGCAGCCCCGTCGGCCGGATGAGTTGCTCGGCGATGACGGCCGACTGCTTTAGTTCAAACTCCGCCGGCGTCGCCGAGACATAGAGCGTCTGGCCGGTCACCTGTTGAAATTCCTCAAAGCTTTGCGGCCGGTTGTCGAGCGCTGAGGGCAGCCGGAAGCCAAAATTCACGAGCGTGGTTTTGCGCGCCTTGTCGCCATTGAACATCCCACCAATCTGCGGGACGGTCGCATGGCTTTCGTCGATCATCACCAGGAAATCCTTGGCGAAAAAATCGATCAAGCAGAACGGCCGGTCTCCCGCCTTCCGGCTCGTGAGATGGCGCGAGTAGTTTTCGATCCCGCTGCAAAACCCCATTTCCTGCAGCATCTCCAAGTCGTAGTTCGTCCGCAGCCGGATGCGCTGCGCCTCGAGATACTGGCCGCTCTGTTCGAAGAAGGCCACCCGCTCGTCCAACTCCGTGCGAATCGCCTTGATGGCGGGCTCGAGTTTCCCCCGGCTCGTCACATATTGATTCGCTGGATAGAGGTCGAAATGATCGAGCGGGCGCAACACCTCGCCCGTAAGCGGATCGAACTCGCTCAGTCCGTCCACGTCGTCGCCGAAAAATTCCACGCGCAGCCCATGCTCCAGATAGGACGGCATCACGTCGACGACGTCGCCCCGCACGCGAAAGCGCCCGGGCTTCAGCTCGTAGTCGTTCCGCTCGTAGAGGTTGTCCACGAGCCGCTCGAGCAGCCGGTTCCGGCCGAACGCCTCACCGCGCCGCAACGGGATGCGCATCGCGGCAAACTCCTCGGGTGAACCGAGACCGTAGATGCACGAGACACTCGCCACCACGATCACATCCCGGCGCGATACCAGCGAACTCGTCGTCGACATGCGCAGGCGCTCGAGCTCCTTGTTCCGCGAGGAATCCTTTTCAATGAAGGTGTCGCTGGACGCGATGTAGGCCTCGGGTTGGTAGTAATCGTAGTAGCTGACGAAGTATTCGACCGCGTTCTCGGGGAAAAAGTTTTTGAACTCCGAGTAAAGCTGGGCGGCGAGCGTCTTGTTGTGCGAGACGATCAAGGTCGGTCGCTCACACTGCGCGATGACGTTGGCCATCGTGAACGTCTTCCCCGAGCCCGTAACGCCGAGCAACGTCTGGTAACGGTTCCCGGCGCGCACCGACGCCACGAGCTGCTCGATCGCCTGCGGCTGGTCACCCATCGGCCGATAGTCGGAGGCGAGTTTGAAGAGCATTGGCTAACCGAAAACCAACGCCTGCAAATCCGCAACTGTGAGCTCGTCGAGCCGGTGCACCACGCGGTGGACCTGGGGCTGGAGGTCGCCGAGCGCATGCGTCGTCGCCACACCCACGACCTTCATGCCCCCGGCGTGCCCGGCCGCGATCCCGGCGAGCGCATCCTCAAACACCACGCAATGCCGCGGCGCCCGCGCGATCTTCGCCGCCGCTTTCAGAAAGACATCCGGGTGCGGTTTTCCGTGGGTTACGTCCTCCGCCGTCACCATCCCGTCAAACATGGCCTCGAAACCGAGCACGTGCAGAATCGTCGTGATATTCTCGCGATGCGTCGAGGAGCCGATGCAGCTCGGGATCCCCGCCTCGCGCAGCCGCACCAAAAACTCCCGCACACCCGGCAGCGCGTTCAGCCCGCGCTCGACGACGATGTCACGGTAGAGCGCCTCCTTGCGCAACGAGAGTCGGCGCACCTCCGCGGTTTCATTGGCCCACTTCAGCAGATTTGGGATGATCCATTCATTCTTCTTGCCGAAACCCGCTTTGAAATGGCCGTCCGGCAGTGGACGCCGCTCTTCCCGGGCCAACCGCTCCCAGCTCTCCTCGTGCTGTCGCGAGGAATCGATGATGACGCCGTCCCAATCGAAGATAATGCCGAGTTTTTCCGTGCTCATCTAAATTCCAAATACCCTCATCGCCCCGCTCCAAATGCCGCTCCAGAACTTCCGCGCCTTCGCGGTGTCGCCTGACGCCGATACTTGCTGGCACAGAAACAGTCCGCGACCCGCGAACAAATCGTCGAAGAGCGGATTCATTCCCCGGTAATAACTCCAAAAAGTTTCCGCCCGCACCGGCCGGTAGTCAAGCTGCGGGGTGAAGCCCATGGTCGCGTCCTGATTTGTGCGCCGGGCCGGCACCGCCCCACCCTCGCGCTCGTCCAACCGTTCCATGCGCACTCCGCGGTTGCCCGCCACCACGAGCCGGCAGGGACCGGCGAATTCGAAAAAACGAAATTGCAGCGTCACCCACGCCTGCCACCGAAAAAACTGCCACCGCCGCCGGAGGTGCAGCTTGGCGTCGGCCGCCACCACCGCCCCCGCCAGAAAACTCGGCCGCAGCACGAGGGCGACGCCTTCCGCCAGCGTGATGACCGCCAGCTCACTATGCGGGTCATTTTGATTCGACAGCGTGACGCGCCGTTCGCCTTCGTCGGCGGCGGCCTGCATCTCGATCAACTCGATCAAGCCGGTGGCCAGGCACGTAAAGGGAATCCGCCAGTCGAGCAGGTAACGGGTCTGCTTTTTCAGTCCCTCGTCCGACGCCTGCAGGAACTTTTCCTTCACCCACAGCCGCTCTCCGCCGCGCAGCGAAATGACCGTGGACACGCCGCTGGCACCCATTTCCGGCAACCCGCCCGCTGCCGCCGCCAGCCGCACCGGCCGGCCCCCCGCGATGAGCGGCGCGACCACAAAATACATCCCCACCTTGCCCGCCGTCGGCCCGACAAAATACAGCGCGAGAAACGCGTAGACCCACCACTTCACCGGCAAGTGGAACCGGCCGCGCCCGAGTTGATGCTCCCACACCCGCTCCAGGTAGTGCAGCACCTTCGACCGTTGCGCCTCGGCGGCGCGGAGCCGCGCGTCAAGTTTGCCGACGGCGATCTCCAGCCCGTCGCGTTCCCACGTCGTCCGCGTGAAGTCCTGGGTTAGCGCTTGGACTTTCGCCGTGAGCGTGGCCCGGAGTGCGTTCATCTTGGTGAGCTGCTCCGCGTTGGATTTTTGCTGCGCCGGGTTTCCGACCACGCGGTCCCACGCGCTTTCGAGCTCTTTCAATTGCGCGATGACTTTGTCCGCCTGCTTCGCGCGTTCCTGCTCCGCGGCGATTTCGAGCGATAGGCGATCCATCCGCTGGTGCACGTCACCCAGCGCGCTCTGCACCTTCGTCCGGTCGCCGTTGATCGAGCGCACCACGTCCTGCCGCCATTGATCGAAATCGGTGCGGTCTTTCAGGAACAGCCAGAGTCCGCCCGCGGCGAGCCCGAGCGCGACAATCAACGCGGCGGCGGCGAATTTCTCGAAGACCCAGCGGATAAATTTGATGATCATGCCCATGTTATCACGGCGCCTTGCCGCGGAATAAGCGCCCGTCATTCAAGGTGCCTCCCCGCCGGATGCCAATTGCTAAAGCCGCGCCCGTCGCCCATGGTGCGCCCGCCAAATCGGCCAGCCAGGGGGCGACCAAACCAGACCCGAGATCCAAAACCCGAGACCCCTCAAATGTCCAAAGCCATCGTTTCCACCCTCTACGATTCCGACGTCTTCAAGATGGCGTGCCGCCAGTTCGACAAGGCCGCCGACGCCATCAATCTCCCCGAGGCGATCCGCGACCGCACCAAATATCCGCGGCGCTGCCTGGCCGTCTCGCTCCCCGTCAAGCGCGACGACGGCAGCGTCACGGTCTTCGAAGGCTATCGCGTCCAACACAATCTCTCCACGGGCCCCGCCAAGGGCGGTATCCGTTTCCACCAGCACGTCACGCTCGGTGAAGTCGGCGCGCTCGCGATGTGGATGAGTTGGAAATGTTCGCTCGTCGGCCTCCCCTACGGCGGCGCCAAGGGCGGCGTGATTGTCGATCCCAGCAAACTTTCCGAGACCGAACTCGAGCACCTCTCCCGTCGCTACATGCAGGAGATGGTCAACTTCATCGGCCCGCACACCGACGTCCCCGCGCCCGACGTCGGCACCAACGAAAAAATCATGGGCTGGATGATGGACACTTATTCCAACCACGTCGGGCACATCTCCCCCGCCATCGTCACCGGCAAGCCCATCGCGATCGGCGGCTCCCAGGGCCGCCGCGAAGCCACCGGCGCGGGCGTCGCCTATCTCGTGAAAAAATATCTCACGGACATGAAAATCCCGCTCCCGAAGACCACGGTCGCCATTCAGGGCTTCGGCAATGTCGGCAGCGAGACCGCCCTCGCGCTGTCCAACTACGGCGCCAAGATCATCGCCATCTCGGACTACACCGGTGCGTTTTACAACGCTCAGGGCATCGATATTCGGCGCGCCCTGAAATACCTCCAATATCAAAAAGTGCTCCATGACTTCGACGGCGCCGAGCCGATCTCCAATGAGCAGCTCCTCGAATTGAAATGCACCGTCCTCGTTCCCGCGGCGCTGGAGCGCGTCGTGACCGACAAGAACGCGAAAAAACTCAAATGCCGCGTCCTCGCCGAAGCCGCCAACGGCCCGACCACCAATGCGGCCGACAAGATCATCGAAGCCCGGGGCGACATCGAGATCATCCCCGACGTCCTCTGCAACTCCGGCGGCGTGATCGTCTCCTACTTCGAGTGGCTGCAAAACCTCTCGAATTTTTACTGGAGCCGCGACGAGGTGATGCAAAAACTTTTCGCCATTCTCGACAAGGCGAAGGACTCGGTGGAGGCGCAGAAGAAGAAATTCCAATTCAGCCGCCGCCTCGCCGCGCTCACGCTCGGCATCCAGCGCGTGGCGGACGCGAAGCAAAGCCGCGGGTTGTTTCCCTGAGCACACCGGCGCGAATCACCGCCGGGTGATTTTTATGGAACGGTGACGGTTCTGGCCCGTCTTCTCTTGCGACCCACCCGTTCCGTCCAACCCATGAAGCATTTCGTTCTCGCTTGTCTCGTGCTGGTGCTCGCGTTCCCGGCGGTTCGCGGCAGTCCGACCGACGCCGCCATCGTGGCCGCGATGAAGCTCACCGAGGCTCCCAATTACTCGTGGGTGACGAGTGTCGATGACGACGCCCGCAGCTACGATATCACCGGCCAGACCAACCTGGCGGGCCCAGGCGACTTTTCACTCGTTGACCTGCCCATGGTCGCGGCCGTGCGGCGGCGCGTGCCGTCGCGCGGCAGCGCCAACTCCGACAACCAGGTGACGGCGATCTACACGGGCGACGAAAAATACGTCATCCAGACGCCCGACGGCTGGAAAAAACCGGATGAATTGTCCCAGACCTCGCGCGGCGAGTCCACCAACCAGCGCGGCGGCAGCGCGGGCGGTGGCTTCGGTGGCAAGCGAGGCCGCCGGGGCGCCGGTGGCGGTGAGCGAGGGCCGGTCCCGCCCTACAGCAACCTGCAAACCAGCCTCAGCCGGCCGCACGAGGAGATTGGCATCATCATCGCCGGCTACACCGACATCAAAACGGAGGGCGACGTGGTCAGCGGCACCCTGTCCGAAATCAGCGCGAGGCTTCTGCTCGTCCATGCCGGCCAGTCAGAGGTGACCCCACTGCGCGCCAGCGGCACGTTTCGCCTCTGGATCACCAACGGAGTGCTGACGAAATACGAGCTCAAGCTCGAAGGCCGCCTCGCTGTCATCACGCGCGGCGACCGCCGCGAGGTCGACGTGCACGAGACCGCGACCACGCAGTTAAAAGACGTCGGGAAGACGAAGTTCGAGGTGCCGGACGAGGCGCGGAAGAAGTTGGGCGGGTGAGCGGAGGGGCGCGAACCTGTCGCGCCCTGGTCGCGGGCGCAGCAAGACTGCACCCCTCCACAATAAACCACGCTCACTCCGCCAATTTCGCTCGGGCGCGCGGCGGAATACCGGCCACCCGCCCGAGATCGCGATGGATGCGCCCGACACGCTCCACCTGCCCCTTCGCCGGGAAACGCTCGTAGAAGCCTTCGTTGCGAAACTCCCGCGCCTGCTCCGTCCACGGGGCGAGCTTGGTCGCCCAGCGCGCCACCCGGCCTTCGGCCGGCTCAGCATCCATCGTGGCCAAGTCGGCACAGACGCGCAGCATCGCCTTTAACGTCACTGGCTTGGTCACCATTGCCCCCGGGTTGCCCCACGCCTCGCCCCAGACCTGGGCCGCGGCCTTCAGGAAATCGCGCACCACTTCGTAATATTTCGCCGCCGCGCGCAGGTCGGTGCCATCGGCCTCGATTTTTTTCCACGCGCTCTTCACCCAGCGGTGGATTTCGTTGAAGAGCTCGGCCTGCAGAATCCATTTTTCCTGTTTGCTGCGGCCGCCGAGGCGGTTGATGCGATAGCGCAGCGGACTGTCGCCCTCGCGGTAGAGCATCTGCGCGATGTGCGCGGCGAACCGGCGATCCGGTTCCGCCCACGAGACGCGTTCGTAGAGGTCGACCAGATGGCTCTTGTTGATCCGCGTCGGCGTCGAGTTGATGATGACGAACATTTCGGTCGCAAAATCCTCCGTGCGTCCGTCGAAGATCACGCACGGCACCGCGATGTTCTTGGCGTCGTCCGGATGCGACCGTTCGAAAAATTGCAGGGCTGCCAGCCGGTGCTGGCCATCGATGATGAGGAATTTTTCCTCCGGCTCCTGCAGGTGCCCGATGCCGCTGCCATCCTCCACGGCCCGGAAGCTCAACTTTTGAGGCGTGAAGAGCAGCACGACGCCGGGAATCGGCGGCTGGGAGATTGCGGTCTCATAGAAATTTCGGATGGCCGCGACCTTCGCGCGACCCACCTGGCGTTGGAACGCCTTGTCGCTGCGCTCGATTTTCGAGATGAACTGCGCCACGTCGTCGTCGGCGGGCACCGTCTCGGGCTGGATGCCCGGACCTTCCTCGTCGTAATAGCGGCTGATGAAACGAACTTTCTGGAGCAATTGCTCCGAAGGATAGGACGCAAAATAGAAAATGGCGTCCTTCTGGCGGATTTGTGTAGCGATCATGGAGGCGTCTGATGGTTGAGCTGTCACGGCCGGATCCTGGTCTGCGCAACAGACGATCGAGCCGGCGGGTGACAACGAGGGATGAGGGTAACTGGCGATCTGGTCACATCGTGAGCTTTGTCAGCGTAATTGCGAGCACGCGCATACCGATCGCGAGCTGTGCGCCGCCGACCGGTCCACGCACACGGGTGGCGGATGGACGAGGCGTGTCCGAAACTTGCGCGAGAGCTTCGATCTCGCTGCTGACCCGTTTCTGATCGATCACGAGGCGCATGAGAAAATTGGTCCCGGACCGGAAGCGTGCGCAATCCGGCCCCGCGGGCAATCCCAACGGCCAGGGGGATTCGCTAGAGAAACAGCCAGGCACCGAGCGTCAGAATCGGCAGCAGGATCGGCAGACTATATTTAAAGATGAAGCCGAAAAACGTCGGGCAATGCACCCCGGCGCCGTGCGCGATCGATTTCACCATGAAATTCGGACCGTTGCCGATGTAGGTCATCGCGCCGAAGAACACCGCGGCCAGGCTGATCGCCACGACAATGTTCGGCTGGGTTTCGAGCAGCACGTGCACTGCCCGGTGATCGTAATTAGCGCCGTCGGCCGACGAAACCTCGAGCGCCGTGGGCGGCACAAAGGTGACTTCCGCAAGTTTGAGGAAATTCACGTAGGTCGGCGCGTTGTCCAGCACCGCGGAAAGCCCGCCCGTCGCGTAATAGTATTGCGTCGCCCGCTGAAAACCGAGCCGGCCGCCGTGCTGCTCCAGCAGACCCAGCGCCGGCATCATGGTCGTGAATATCCCCACGAAAAGAAAGGCGACCTCCTTCACGGGCCCGAACGAAAAATGGTTTTGCTCATGGATGACCCGCGGCGTGGAGCGGTGGGAAAGGAACGCGGCGCCGAGCATCACGCCCTCCCGCAGAAAATAGCTCCCCGGCAGGAAGACCGCGCTCACGATGACCGCGAGCAGCGCGACGTTGCTCCAACCCTCGAGCCGGAAGGTGTCGGGCCGCTTGATCAGGTCCTGGACCCGAGCGGGCGCGTGTTGAAAGCTACGCCGATCGAACGCATAGAAGACCGCGAGAATGGCCCCGAGCGTAAACAGCCACTGGCCCCAGACGTGCTCGAGCAGCCAGAAAAACGGCACGCCGCGCAGGTAACCGAGGAAGAGCGGCGGGTCGCCAATCGGCGTGAGCGCACCTCCGACGTTCGAGACGACGAAGATGAAAAATACCACGTGAAACGCGCTGATCCGGATCTTGTTCATCCGAATCCACGGCCGGATCAGCACCACCGACGCGCCCGTGGTGCCAATGACGTTGGCGATAACCGCCCCCATAAAGAGAAAGACCACGTTCTCCAGCGGTGTCGCCTCACCCTTCACCCGGAGGTGAATGCCACCGGCGACCACGAACAGCGCGCCGATCAGCGCAATAAACGAAACATACTCGTGCAAGGTGTGCGCCAGCGTCACCCCGCCCGCCGGCACCGCCAGCAGGTAGTAGCCGGCCACGAGTGCGCCGAGCCCGATCGAGACGAACGGATAGTTATGCTCCCACCAGTGGTGGACCCTCGCGGGTGTGAGCGGCATCGTGGCAATCAACAGCAGCAGCAAGCCAAACGGCACGACCAGCAGCGGCGGGATGCTCCCGGTCGTCGCGAGAAATGCGGGAAAAAATGACATGCGCCCAAGGCAACAGCCAGAGCCCGGGGCGGTCAAGTGGTGGTCCAGCGGTGGGAGGGGGCTTTACCCCCCGACTGGTGCGGGCGAGTCGGGGCATCAAGCCCCTCCCACAGTCTACCCCGCTCAGAACGTATGGATGAACAGCCCCGAGCGCAGCTTCGGCTCGAACCAGGTGCTCTTCGGCGGCATGATCTGCCCGGCATCGGCGATGTCCATGAGCTGATCGATGGTAACCGGGAAGAGGGAAAACGCCACGCCACCGTCGGCATCGATCCGCTTGACGAGTTCGCCCGGCCCGCGGATACCCCCGACGAAATCGATGCGCTTGCTCGTGCGCACGTCATCAATCCCGAGGACCGGCGCGAGCAATTTGTCCTGCAGCACGCTCACGTCGAGCCGCGCCACGGGGTCGGCCTGCGCGTCGACCGGGCAACGCAGCCCATACCACTTGCCACCCAGATACATGCTCACGCGGCCCACCGCGGTGGGCGATGGCGGCGCGTTCTCCTCGAGTCCGCCGAAGATCGTCTTGGCCTTCACCAGCAGATCCGCGGGAGTCAGTCCGGGCAGGTCGAGCACGATGCGGTTGTAGGGCAGAATTTTCAACTCGCTGGCCGGAAAGAGCACGCACAGGAACCAGTTGTAATCCTCCGCGCCCGTGTGCTGCGGATTTCGCTCACGGCGCAGGCGCGCCACGCGCGCCGCACTCGCCGCGCGATGGTGGCCATCGGCGATATAGGTCAGTGGCACACGCCCGAACGCCCGCACCCAATCCTCGCCCCCGGCCACGCGCCAGACGGTGTGCTGGATGCCATCAGGGGCGGTGAAATCGTGCAGTGGCTTTTCCAGCACTTTTGCCGCAACGAGTGCCGTGACGGCGGTCTCGTCACGATAGGTGAGAAACACCGGGCCGGTGTTCGCGCCCAGCGTGTCGATGAGCCGCGTGCGGTCGTCCTCCTTGTCCTTGCGGGTCTTCTCGTGCTTCTTGATCAGCTCGGCGTCGTAGTCCTCGACGTGGCAGACCGCCACGAGCCCGCGTTGGCGGTGGGCGCCCATCTGCTGCTGATAAACGTAGAGGCAGGGGCCGGTCTCGCGCACGAGCGTGCCGTTCCGTTGCAACGCCAGAAAATTTTCCCGCGCCTTCGAATAGACGGCGTCGCTGTAAGGATCGGTCTTCGCCGGCAGATCGATTTCAGCGCGGTCGACGTGCAACAGGCTGCGCGGCTTGCCGGCGGCGAGCGCCGCGGCCTCGGCGGCGTTGACGACATCATAGGGCACGCACGCCACTTCGGGCGTGTGCGCAGGGTGCGGGACGAGTCCTTGAAAAGCGCGAATTCGCATAGGGAATCGTCATGCAGGCCGGGGCCGCGCTCTGCGTCAAGAAGACGCATCGTCAGGATACAAAAAAGCCCTCCGCTACCGGAGGGCCTTGAAAATGGGGACGCGTTCTCGCGTCGCGCTTATTTCTTCGCGGGTCCGCGCTTGAACTTCGTGGTGAACTTCTCGACGCGACCGGCGGTGTCGACGAGGCGCTTCTCGCCGGTGTAGGCGGGATGCGAATCCATCGTCACATCGCGGGCGATGATGAAGTATTCCTGGCCATCGATCTGCTCCTTCCGGGCAGACTTCATGGCAGACTTGGTGAGGAAACGCTTGCCCGTTCCGATATCGAGGAAACAGACGTGGTTGAGGGAGGGATGGCCTTCGGCTTTCATGGCGGAAAATGGCTAATTAGCCTTGGCGCGCCTTGTAGCGCGGCTCGACTTTGTTGATGACGTAGATTTTGCCCTTACGACGCACGACCTGACAGGCCGGGTGACGCTTCTTGGCGGATTTGATGGAGGAGACGACTTTCATAAAAGGGGCCAAAGCATAGGGCACCCGCACCCCTGTCAACGGAATTGTATGGCTGTCGCGCGGCGCAGTTTTTGCCGCTGGGCTGCGGGCAGCACGCACGCCAGAGACGTGCCAGAAAGCCACCCACGATTGAGCCATCCAGCGCCCTCTCGGTTACCATCCGATTCAGATGCACCTAGGCGGGGCGCTAGAGGCGTTAGCCGCATGTGAGCTCGCTGGGACTCCACCGGGGTGCGGAAGCTTCCTCTCAATTTCGGAAGTTTCGCTGCGTTTTGCATACGGCTACCTTCTGGTCCGCCCCTCCGCGCCTCTGCCAGGTGGAAAATCTTCCCACCAATGCGTGAGTTCCCGGCTTGTCGTAGCCGCCGTCGGGGCTATCAAACCATTGTGCGGACCACCCGATGTCCTTGGGTTCGTCTCGTTACCTATGCCTACTCTCATCCAATTCGTTCGCCCCATCTTCGTTCTCGCCCTCCTGCTGTCGCTCGCCGCACTGCACCCTGCGTCCGCCGCGACGTCCGCACGGCAGCCTAACATCATTTTCTTCCTCAGCGACGACCTCGCGCAGGGCGACGTCGGGGTCTATGGGCAAAAACTCATCCAGACTCCGCGACTCGATCGCATGGCGCGCGAGGGCACCCGCTACACCCAGGCGTTCTGCGGCACGACCGTCTGCGCGCCGTCGCGCACTTCGCTCATGACCGGCCTGCACACCGGCCACGCGCCGGTGCGAGGCAACTGGGAAGTTCCCGTCGAGGGCCAGCTCCCGCTGCCGGAGAAAACCGTCACCGTCGCGCAGATTTTGAAAACCGTCGGCTACGCCACCGCCGTTGCCGGCAAGTGGGGCATGGGGATGTTCGACACCACGGGCAGTCCATTGAAAAAAGGTTTTGATCACCAGTTCGGCTACAACTGCCAGCGCCACGCCCACTCGTATTTCCCCGAGTTTCTCTACCACGACGGCCGCCGCGTTGATCTGCCCGGCAACACCGGCCAGGGCGGCGGCCCGATCTACGCCCAAAATTTGATTCAAGCCGACGTATTGAAATGGGTCCGGTCGAAAAAAGATCAGCCGTTCTTCCTCTTCTACGCCATCACCCTCCCGCACGGAAATCACGAGATCGACGACCTCGGCATCTACGCCGACAAACCTTGGCCCGCTCAGCAAAAAGCCTACGCCGCGCAGGTCACCCGCCTTGATCGCGACCTCGGTCAACTCCTCGACCTCCTCGCCGAACTCAAGCTCGATGGCAACACGCTGGTGATGGTCGCCGGCGACAATGGCTCCTCCTTCGCGCCAAGTTCCGGGATGGGGAAGCTTTTCGATCAAGCCAGCAACGGCCTGCGCGGCTACAAACGCGATCTCTACGAGGGCGCGCTGCGCCAAGCCGCGATCTCGCGCTGGCCCGGCGTCGTCCCCGCCGGCCGCGTCACCGACGGACCGTGGGCGTTCTGGGATTTTCTTCCCACCGCCGCCGAGCTCGCGGGCGCCAAGCTTCCCGCCGGCTTCAAGTCCGACGGCCTTTCGCTCGTGTCGTTCCTGCGCGGCGGCGAGGCGCCGAAGCGCGAGTATTTTTATTGGGAACTCCACGAGACCGCGAAGCCACTCCAAGCTGTCCGCTTCGGTGACTGGAAGGCGGTCCGCAACGGCCCCGGCCTCCCGCTCGAACTCTACGATCTCGCCACCGACCTCGCCGAAACGAAAAATCTCGCCGCCGCCAAACCCGACGTCGTCGCCCGAGCCGAGTCCCTCATGACAGCCGCGCACACCGACGATCCCCATTGGCCGCTCACCGGCCGCGCCGCCGCGCGCGACGCCGACCGGGCGAAGAACGCAAAGAAAGCCAAATAATCGGATCCCATGCTCTCTCCCCGTTCGCTCGTTCTCCCTCTGTTGCTGGCTTCCGTTGCGGCGGTTGCCGCGGCCCAGCCCTCTACTCCGGCTCGGCCCAACATTCTCTGGATCCTCGGTGACGACGTCGGCGTCGAACTCGCCTGCTACGGCAACCCCGACGCCCGCACGCCCAACCTCGACCGGCTCGCTACCCAGGGCGTCCGCTACACGCACTTCTATACCACTGCGCCCGTTTGCTCCGCCGCGCGCTCCGCCTTCATGACCGGGATGTATGCGCAGACGATCCAGGCGCACCAGCACCGCACGGCTCAACCGGACAAGCACTCGCTCCCGGAGGGCGTGCGGTTGCTCACCCACTGGTTCCGCGACGCCGGCTATCAGACCGCCAACGTCGCCGAGTTTCCCGCGGCGCTCGGTCTCCGCACCGCTGGCAAGACCGATTGGAATTTCCTCTTCCCGGCGCCCGCCTTCGACACGCGCCGCTGGATCGATCTCGCGCCGAAGCAGCCGTTTTTTGCGCAGATTAATTTTCAGGAGCCGCACCGCGATTTTCACGCGCCCAAGCAAACCGACCCCACGACGGTCACGCTGCCACCGTTTTATCCCGACCACCCGGTCGTGCGCGCCGACTGGGCCGCGTATCTCGATTCCGTCGCGGAGCTCGACCGCAAAGTGGGTGCCGTCCTGCAACAACTCGCCACCGATGGCCTCGCCGACAGCACCATCATCGTTTTCTTCGGCGACAACGGCCGCTGCCATATTCGCGACAAGCAATTTTGCTACGAAGAAGGCCTGCACGTGCCACTGCTGATTCGCTGGCCGAAAAATTTTCCCCCGCCCGCCGGTTTCAAGTCCGGCACGGTTGACGACCGTCTCCTCGTCGCCATCGACCTCGCGCCCACGATGCTCGCGCTCACCGGTGCGCCCGTTCCCGCGAAGATGCAGGGCCGCGTCTTCCTCGGCGCGCCCACCGCCCCGTCCCGCGACTACGCCTTTGGCGGACGCGACCGCTGCGACACCACCGAGCTCACGCTGCGCACCTCCCGGGATGGCCGTTTCCGTTACATCCTGAATCTCACGCCCGAAAAATCCCTGATGTCGCCCAGCGCCTACAAAGAGAGACAGTATCCCGCGTGGAATCTTTTTAAGGAGCTCTATGGCGCCGGCAAACTCACGCCAGCGCAGGCGCTTTTTGCCGCACCCACCGCGCCAGCCGAGGAACTCTACGACCTCGAGCGCGACCCCGGCCAGCTCGTGAACCTGGCCGCGGTCCCCGCCCACCGCGCCACCCTTGATCGTCACCGCACCGCCGTCGCCGGCTGGCGAAGAGAAATTGGCGAATTGTCCCGATGAGATGTTTCCGTTTCACCACCGCGACCATCGCCCTCGCGTTCGCCTCACTGGCGTGCGCCGCCGCGCCTGGTCCACGCCCCAACATCATCATGCTCCTCATCGACGACATGGGATGGGGGGACTTTTCCTGTTTCGGCAATCAGGACGCGAAGACCCCGAACATCGATCGCCTCGCGGCCGAGGGCCTCCGCTTCGAATCGTTCTACGTCGCCTCGCCGATCTGCTCGCCGTCGCGCACGGGCCTCTCCACCGGACAATATCCCCAGCGTTGGCGCATCACATCTTTCCTCAACAACCGCGCGGAGAACAACGCGCGCGGCATGGCCCAGTGGCTCGACCCGCAGGCCCCGATGCTCGCCCGCCTGCTCCACGACGCCGGCTACGCCACCGGCCATTTCGGCAAGTGGCACATGGGCGGCCAACGCGATGTCGGCGAGGCCCCGCTCATCACTGAGTATGGTTTCGACGAATCACTCACTAACTTCGAGGGCCTTGGCCCGCGCGTCCTCCCGCTCCTCGACGCCCACGATGGTAAAGCACCCCGCCTCCACGCCCTCGGCTCCGACAAACTCGGTCGCGGTGAAATCACAAAGCAGGACCGCGCCGAAGTGACCGCCACCTACACCGCCGCCGCGCTCGCGTTCATCAAAAAATCTTCGGCCGCGAAACAGCCGTTTTACGTCAACCTCTGGCCCGACGACGTCCACTCGCCGTTTTTCCCTCGGGCCGCCCTCCGCGGTGACGCCGCGAAACGCACCCTCTACCACGCCGTCCTCGGCACGATGGATGCGCAGCTTGGCGTCCTCTTCGACGCCATCCGCGCCGATCCCGCGCTCCGCGACAACACCCTGATTCTCGTCTGCTCCGACAACGGCCCCGAAGTCGGCGCCGGCTCCGCCGGCCATTTCCGCGGCAGCAAGGGCATGCTCTACGAGGGCGGCATTCGCTCGCCGCTCGTCGTCTGGGGGCCGGGATTCACGAACACGCGGAAAGTCGGCACCGCCAACCGCACCTCGCACTTCTCCACGATTGATCTCGCTCCCTCTCTCCTCGATCTCGCCGGAGTTCGCGCGCCAACCGGCACCACCTTCGACGGCGTCTCGATGCGCGAAACACTTCTCGGCCGCTCCGAGGCCTCCCGCAACGAGCCGCTGTTTTTCCGCCGCCCGCCGGACCGGGCCGCCTTCGCCGGGATCGACAAACTCCCCGATCTCGCGGTGCGCGACGGCCGTTGGAAACTGCTCTGCACCTACGACGGTTCCGCCCCAGAGCTCTACGACCTCGGGGCCGACCCTGCCGAAAAAACGAACCTCGCCGCCGCGCAACCCGCCGAAACCACCCGCCTCGCCGCCGCCGCCGTGGCGTGGCACCGCTCGCTTCCCGCCGACAACGGCGCGACCTATCGCGCGCCTGCCCGGCCCGGCGTTTCCTCTCCCTAGCCTCCCGACTTTCCCAACCCAGGTGGAAATTCGTCAGTTGAAGGTGTGAAGCCCGGGCTTCTCCTGCCGACCCGGATCGGTTGTGCTCCATCAGTCTCGTCCGCCCCGACCGCCCATTCCGGTGAGATCGCCGCCGTGTTTCGCTCTCAATCTCGCACCAAAATGACCACCGTTCGCTTTCCCCGATGCACTCGCAATTTTTTACGCTCCACCGTTGTGCTCGGGCTAATCTGCCGTCTCACCACCCACGCCGCTGAGCCGCCCGCGAACCCGCCGGGCATCCTTCCCGCGAAAACCACCGGGCCCGTCGTCGAACTCTCCCCCTTCGAAGTTCGCGCGGAGAGCGACGTCGGCTATCAGGCCGCGAACACCACCAGCGGCAGCCGCCTCAACACTCGCCTCAAGGATACGCCGGCCGCGATCTCGCCGTTTACGCCGGAGTTTCTTTCCGACCTTGGAGCCACGAATCTCGCCGACCTGATCGGCTATGCCACCAACGTTGAGTTGGACACCGAAGATGCGACCAACGGCTTCAACAATCCCGAGGGCAAGCTCGCCATTTCCAACGACGCCCAGTTTCGCATGCGGGGCATGGCCGCCGGTTCCTCCCGTGATTTCGTCGACTCAAGCATCCCCGTCGACCTCTTCAACATCGAGCGCGCCGAAGTCGCCAGCGGGCCCAACTCCATCCTCTTCGGCCTCGGTCAGGCCGGCGGCAACGTCTCGCTCACCGGCAAACGCGCCAACCTCACCCGCGGCAAGACCACGTTCAGCAACGTCCTCGGCTCGTGGAAGCTCGCGCGCTTCACCGCCGATCACAACCAGGTCATCATCCCCCGGAAGTTCGCGGTGCGTTTGGTTGGGCTCTACGAAAATTCTGAAGGCTGGCGAAAGTGGAATTTCACCGACCAAAAACGTCTCGGCGGCGCCATCGCATTGCGGCCCTTCCAAGCCACGACCGTCCACGCCACTTTTGAGACTGGCCGCCACCAGAACAGCGTCCTCGTGAACTGGAATGCCGTCGACAGCCTCACCCGGTGGCTCGCGTCGGGCCGCCCGATTGCCGATGGCGCCGCCGTTACGGGCACCACTCGCTTCAATCAAACCAACGCGCGCTACGCCTTCAACGAACAGGATGGCATCGTCTACAACACCCGCGGCGAACTGCAAAGCAGCAGCACGTTTGCCACGCAGACGCTCGCGACGCCCGCGCTGTCGCCCTACGAATTCAACACCACCGGCCCCGGAGGAAAACGCCAGCAGGCCTTCAACAGCCGCGCGGTGCTCGTGGAGCAGCGGATCGGCGACCGCGTCACGCTGGAGCTGGGCTATTTTCACAACCAGAATGACGCGACCGCCTACGGCAGCAGCGGCCAGCCCACGTTGTTCGGCGATCCAAATCTTACCGTGCCGCCGGCCAGCTTCGTCGGCAGCGTGCCCAATCCCCGGGCCGGCCAACTCTACCTCGAGGACAGTTGGAATCGCGATCGGATCGCCATCACCAACGACGTGTATCGCCTGACCGCCGCCTGGGAAAAAGACCTCGGCCGCTGGTTCGGCCGCCACCGCGTCGCTGGTCTCGTCGAGAATTCCCGCAGCGACCGCGTCCGCCACTGGGGCACGGAGATTTTCGTGGATCAGAGCAACGTCGCGATTTCCGCCGCGACTAATCCCGAGGGGGCCACCAACAGCGTCCTCCGTCGCCACTACGTGACCGTGGGCGATTTCAGCACCTACTACGTCGGTAACAGCTCCATTCCGGTCCCCGCGTTCACCATCGCCGGCAAGGAATATCACGCCGCCTACACGTCCCGCACCAAGACGAACGCCCTCACGCGCAAGGATCTGAATTCCTTCATGCTCGCCGCCCAGAGTTTTTGGTTCGGCGACCGGCTCATCACGACCGCCGGCTACCGCCTCGATCAAATTGAGTTTCAGAATGCCAACGAATCCCGCGTCGCCAATCCCAACGATCCCCGCGTCCTCGCGAAGAAACTCGTCCTGAACGAGTGGGACTTCGACGGCACGGACCGCGTGAACCACTACCGGCCGACGACGTTTTCAGCCGGCGCCGTCGTGCACGCGACGAAGCGTCTCTCGGTTTTCTACAACTACGCGACGAACAAGGGCACTCCGCGTTTCGACCGCACCATCTTGCCCGACGGCGATGTCCCGCCCCCGACCGGTGGCAGGAGCAAGGACTTCGGCGTGATGTGCGACGTCTTCGGCGACGACCGCATTTTCATCCGCGTCACGCGCTTCGACACCGCGCAGATCAAAGACGCTCCGATCATCCCCGGCGGCGTCGGCGTCAACACCGCCAATGCCCTCGGTGGCGACAACCTCATCACGATCTACGACGCCCTCCTCACCGCCGGTCGCCTCACGCAGCAGCAATACGACACCCAGCTCGTCACCTACAACGCTGGCACGGTCGACGTGCTCACGAAGGGCTACGAACTCGAGCTCGTCGCCAACCCCACGAAGAATCTCACGTTCCGTTTCGGCTACTCGCACTCCGAACGCCAGCGCGCGAATATTTTCTCGGAAATCTACGCCTACTACGACGCCCAGTCGCCCAGGCTCCGCGCCCTCGCCGGCAACAACCCGACGTTGCTCGCGACGATCAACACCGAGCTCGCCACCGTCTACGAGGAACTCGCCACGCAGGTCGCGCTCCAAAGCGGTCCGCTCGGCTCGCGCCCGGACAAGTTCAACTTCACCGCCCGCTTCAAGGCCACCGAAGGCCGCCTGCGGGGTGCGTTCGCCGGCGGTGGCTTCCGCTATCAGGGTAAGAACGTCATGGCCTACGACATCAAGACCGGCGCCGAAACCCTCGGGAACGACACGCTCTTCGCCGATGCGTTCGCCGGTTACAAAGTCCGCGTGCCTCTGCTCCGTAGCACGCTCACGCTCCAGCTGAACGTCCGCAATCTCAGCAACTCTTATCGGGTCGTCGTCGGTCGCCGCAACACCGCCGGCGACGGCCTGCGCCGCATCTATCTCAACGAACCCCGCAGCTACCGCTTTACCACCACGCTCGAATTTTAGAAACTCATCGAGTTTTCGCCCCACCATGAAACGTCTCCTCGCTCTGCTGCTGCTCGCGCCCAGTGCGCTGCTCCTCGCCGCCGCTTCGCCGTCGGCGCCACGCCCCAACATCGTCATCATCCTCGTCGACGACATGGGCTTCTCCGACATCGGTTGCTACGGCGGCGAAATTCCCACGCCGAATATCGACGCGCTGGCCAAAGGTGGCGTGCGTTTCACGCAGTTCTACAACACCGGCCGCTGTTGCCCCACGCGCGCCTCCCTCCTCACCGGCCTCTACTCGCATCAAGCCGGCGTCGGCCACATGGTCAATCCGCGCACCGGGGCCGATGGCGCCGTGCTCCCGGGTTACGCCGGGCGGCTCAACGACCGCTGCGTCACCTTCGCCGAGGTCGTGCATAGCGCCGGCTATTTTACCGCGATGACGGGCAAGTGGCATGTCGGTCAGGCGCTCGGGGTCACCCCGTGGGGCCGCGGTTTTGATCGCTCGCTCAACGCCGCCGCCGGGGGGTTTTATTATCCCGGCAGCGAACGCGCCAAACTCTTTCTCAACGGCCGCGACGTGGGCGGTGGCGGCGAGGGCGGCGTGCCGCCGGAATGGTATTCCACCGATCTCTGGACCGATTACGGCCTGCGCTTCATCGACGAGGCGCGCGCCGAGAAAAAGCCCTTCCTGCTCTATCTCGCGCACAACGCCCCGCACTTTCCCCTGCAGGCCCCCGCCGACGAGATCGCGCGCTTTCGCGGCAAGTTCATGGACGGATGGGACAAACTTCGCGAGGCCCGCTACGCCCGGCAGATCGCCGCCGGGCTTATCGACCAATCCTGGCCGCTGGCCCCGCGCCCGCCCAATGTTCCGGCCTGGTCGAGTCTCTCCCGCGTAGAGCAGGAACGCTACGATCACATGATGGCGATCTTCGCCGCCGCGTTGGCGCACGTGGACACGGCGATCGGCCGTCTCGTCGCCGGTCTTCGCGAGCGCGGCGAACTCGACAACACCCTGATCCTTTTCCTCTCCGACAACGGCGGCAACGCCGAGAGCGGCGTGCCCGGCCGCTTCAACGGCGCGAGTCCCGGCGACGCGCAGTCCACCGTCTACGTCGGCGAATGCTGGGCGTTTCTGGAGAATACCCCGTTCCGCCGCTACAAGCACTACAACCACGAGGGCGGCATCGCCACTCCGCTCATCGCCCACTGGCCCGCCGCCATCCCCGCGGCGCGGCGTGGTGCGCTGGAGGCGCAGCCCGGCCACCTCGTCGACCTCATGGCGACGTGCGTCGACCTCGCGGGTGCAAACTATCCCACGACCTTCAAGGGCCAGCCGATCCATCCGATGGAAGGCGTGAGCCTGCGCCCCGCGCTCACCGGGGCACCGCTGGCCCGCACCGCCCCGATCTTCTTCGAGCATGAGGGCAACGCCGCCATCCGTCGCGGCGACGACAAACTCGTCCGGCTCGGCGGCGAGGGCGCTTGGGAGCTCTATAACCTCAAGACCGACCGCACCGAGCAGCACAACCTCGCCGCCGCCCAGCCCGCGCGGGCCAGGGAACTCGCCGCCCTCTGGGAATCCTGGGCCAGCCGCGCCAACGTCCTCCCGGTGATGGTCCGCGGCGGCGCCAGCGAGGCACCCTCCGACCCGTCCGCCAGCCCGGCCGCGAAGAAGGGCAGGAAGAAGCAGAAAGCCGCCAATGAAAAACTCTAACTCTGTTCCATGAGGTTTCTGAAAATTCTCCTGATCGCGGCCGCCCTGAATATTTCCGTGACGGTCCGCGCCGCGACGACGCCGCCCAACCTCCTCCTCATTTTGGCCGACGACCTCGGTTGGTCCGACCTCGGCTGCTACGGCAGCGAAATCAAGACGCCCAACCTGGACGCGCTCGCCGCCGGCGGCGTGAAGTTCACGCAGTTCTACAACAGCGCCCGTTGCTGCCCCTCGCGCGCCTCGCTGCTCACCGGCCTCTATCCCCATCAAGCCCACGTCGGAAACATGACGCAGGATCAGGGCGTCGACTCTCCGGGCTATCGCGGCACGTTACAGGCCGACTCCGTCACCCTCGCCGAGGTCCTCCGCGAGGCCGGCTATCACACCTCGATGGTCGGCAAGTGGCACCTGCACCAGCCCAAGACCGACGTGAAGCCCACCGACCGCGGCTTCGACGATTTCTACGGGATGCTCGGCGGTTTCAATTCCTGTTGGGACGAGTCGCCGTTCTACACGCGCTGGCCGAAAGATCGCCCACCGCGCACTTACACGTCCCCCAAGGACGGTGTCCCGGGCACGTTTTATTCGACGGACGCCTTTGCCGACTACTCACTCGATTTCATCGCCGACGCCCGGCGGGAAAAAAAACCGTTCTTCCACTACCTTGCGTTCAACGCCCCCCATTTTCCGCTGCACGCCCACGAGTCGGACATCGCGAAATATGAGGCCATGTATTTCGCGAAGGGCTGGGACGCCATCCGCACCGACCGCCTCGCGCAGTTGAAACGACAGCAGCTCGTCCCGGCCGATCTCGCGCTCACGCCCCGCAGCGGCGTGCCCGCCAAGTCCCACGCCAAGCCCTCGCCCTACGCGGGCCTCGAAAATCCCGAGTGGTCATCGCTCCCCGAAGATCGCCGCCGCGACCTCGCGCGCCGCATGGCCATCTTTGCCGCGATGGTGGACCGGATGGACCAAGCCATCGGCCGCGTCGTCACCGACCTCAAGCAAAACGGCCAATTCGACAACACGCTCATCATGTTTCTCAGCGACAACGGCGCCTGCTGGGAGTGGGATCCGCTCGGCTTCGACGGTTCCAGCAGTCCCAACAACGTCCTGCATACCGGTGCCGACCTGAAGAGAATGGGCCAACCCGGCAGCTACTTGAGCTACGGCAGCGCGTGGGCCAATGCCGGCAACACCCCGTGGCGCCTCTATAAACATTTCAGCCACGAGGGCGGCATCCGCACGCCCTTCATCGCCCACTGGCCAGCTGGCATCAAAGCCCGCGGCGAACTCCGCACCCAGGCCGGCCACTTGATTGACCTCATGCCGACCGTCATCGAGCTCGCTGGTGGAAACTACCCCACGGCGCGCAACGGCACGGCGATCCAGCCCATGGAGGGCCGCAGTCTAGTTCCCGCACTCACCGCCGATCGGCCGATCACGCGCCCGGCCCCGCTTTTTTTCGAACACGACGGCAGTCGCGCCATCCGCGATGGCGATTGGAAACTCGTCTCCGTCGTGGGCGACGCGTGGGAACTCTACCACCTCGCCACCGATTCCACCGAAATGCACAACCTCGCCGCGGCCCAGCCGGACCGCGTCCGCACGCTGGCCGACCAATGGCTGGCGTGGGCCCAGCGCAGCAAGGTGGCGATCACCCGCGATCCCTTTGCCGCCCTCACCGCGCCGGCTGGAAAGCAGAAAAAAACAAAATAGGCCGTGACCATGCAGTCGAGCGATCGGTGCTCGCGAATTCCGCCGGTCGAAAGGTGCCGCGACCTGACTCGCCGGAGGCGAGCAAGCCCCGGTGCGCCTTCGGCCGGCACTCAGTTCTGCTCCGGGTTTTCCGGCTCGTCCGCCAGCAGCCGCCACTCGGCGCCTTCGCGGCCGAGCACCGTGCGCCAGAGCGTGTCGTCCTGCGCTTGCGTCAGCAAATCCTCCGGCACTTCGGCCACGACCCAGGTGCGATGCTCCATCTCTTTCTCGAGCTGCCCCGCCGACCAACCTGAATAGCCGAGAAACGCGCGCACATGCGTCCCTTCCTCGGCGAGCAGTTGAATCGCCTTCTCCGGCTCGACGCCGAAATGGAGCCGGAACCCATCCGGCCGCCGCTGCCACGCGGCCAGCACCAGCTGGTCCGTCTGCACCGGCCCGCCCGTGAACAACGGCACGACCGCGAGCGGCCCAAGCGCAAAATCGCCACTGAACTCGCCCAGCCGTTTTCCCACCGGACGATTTAACACCACGCCCATCGCGCCCTCGGCGTTATGCACCGACATCAGCACCACGCTGTGCCGGAAATTCGGATCGCGCATCGCCGGGTGCGCCAGCAGTAGCGAGCCGGCGAGCGATTCCTTCGTGATTGTGTGGCGTTCTCTCATCGTGGGTGGAGCGCGTTGTCTCCAACGCGCTGGCTTGGTCGCAAAATTACAGTTTCAAAATTTTCACCCCGGCGTCGGCCAGCAGCGGCGCGACGAGCGGGTCGTTGTGATAATCGACGCGGTATTTCACTTCGGCAATGCCGGCGGCGGCGAGAATTTTCGCGCAGTTGATGCAGGGGTAGTGCGTCACGTAGGCGACGCAGCCCTCGACCGAACTCCCGCGGCGAGCCGCGTCGGCCACGGCGTTTTGCTCCGCGTGGACGGTCGCCTGCTCGTGGCCGTCGCGCAGCCGCGACAAATGCGGCGTGCCGGGGAGGTAGCCGTTATAGCCGGCGGCCACGAGGCGGTTCTTGCGCTCGCCGCCCGTGATGATGACACAGCCCACGTGCAGCCGCTCGCAATTCGAGCGCGTGGCGATCAGCACCGCCGTCGCCATGAAATACTCGTCCCACGACGGTCGGTCGGGAAATTTTTTGGCCGCCTGCGCGATCAAATCGACGGGATTCGCGGATTTCGTTGTCATGATTCTGCCGGTGACTCTGGACAGCCGGGCGCGCGCGGGCAACCTTCGTCTCGCTTCGTAGGGCGCCTGTCTGGCCGACGCCGGAGCGGAATGCCGCCCACGACGGCGTCTGCGAGATCGGCGCCCTACAACAATCACTCCGATGACCCGCGTCCTCACCCCCGAGCTGCTCGACTCGCTCCCGCCCGATCACCCGGATGCGCAGCACAGTCGCCGCGATCTGCGCGTGATCAACCGCGCCATGGGCAACCATCGCTGGTTCGCGCGCACCCTGCCGCCACTGCTGCGCGCCCGAGAGCTCGCGCTCGAACTCGGCGCCGGCACGGGCGAACTCGCGGCGCGCCTCGGTCGGCACGGCGTCGCCGTTGACGGCCTCGATCGCGGCCCTCCCCCCGCCGACTGGGCCCCGGCCCGCACGTGGCACTCGACCGATTTGCGCGTGTTTGACGGCTACCGCCACTACCCGGCCGTCCTCGGCAATCTCATTTTTCATCATTTAACCGACGATGAACTCGCGGCGCTCGGCGCCACGCTTCGCCGCACCGCCCGCGTCATCCTCGCCAGCGAGCCCACCCGCAGCCCGCGCGCGCAGCGCCTCTTCGCGGTGCTCAGTCCGCTCTTCGGCGCCAACCGCGTCACCCAACACGACGGCCGCGTCAGCATCGCGGCGGGTTTTGTCGGCGGCGAACTGCCGCGCGCGCTCGGACTCGAGGACCGAGACTGGAAGTTTCACTGCGACGTCACCTGGCTCGGTGGCTATCGGATGATCGCTTCGCGCCGCTCATGACGACGCGCCCCATTGAAATCATCGGCGGTGGTCTCGCCGGACTCTCACTTGGGCTGGCGCTGCGCCGCGCCGGCGTGCGGGTCACGATCCTTGAAGCCGGCGTTTACCCGCGCCACCGCGTCTGCGGTGAGTTCATCACCGGCCTCGAGGCAAAAACTGTTACCCGACTCGGCGTGGCACCCTTCCTCGCCGATGCGCTCCATCACCGCGAGGTCGCGTGGTTCCTCCGCGATGGCGCCAAACCCGTCCGCGTGCAACGCCTGCCCTCCCCCGCCCTCGGCCTCAGCCGTTACGCGCTCGATGCGCGGCTCGCCGCCGCGTTCGTTGCCGCCGGCGGCGACCTTCGCACCCACACCCGAGCCACCGACCTCGCGCCGAACCCCGGCCGCATCCTCGCCACTGGCCGACGCCGCGGCCACTCCCCGTGGCTGGGGCTCAAGATTCATGCCCGCGATTTCGCCCTGGCCCGCGATCTCGAATTGCACCTCGGCGATCACGCCTACGTCGGACTGGCGCGCGTCGGGGACGACACCGTCAACATCTGCGGCCTCTTCCGCCGCCGCGAACTGTGTGCCAAAGGCGCGAACCTCCTGCTCGGCTATCTCCAGGCCGCCGCGCTGGGCGCGCTCGCGACCCGGCTCACCGCCGCCGAGTTGGACCCCGCGTCGTTTTGCGCCGTCGCCGCGATCAGCTTCGATTCCCGGGTGCCGCCGGCCGACCGCGTGTTGGTCGGCGACGCCTGTGCGATGATCCCACCGTTCACCGGCAACGGCATGGCGATGGCGTTTCAAAGCGCCGAGGTCGCGCTCGACCCAGTGCTCGCCTTCGCGCGCGGGGCGACGAGCTGGACGGAAACCTGCGACACGATTCACCGCGCGTTGCGCCGGCGCTTCCGCGTGCGCCTGGCATCTGCCGACCTGCTGCACCCGTTTCTGCTCCAACCACCGCGCCAGCGTTGGCTGGGCGCGCTCACCCGTGCGCGTCTGCTGCCCCTGCGCCCGCTTTACGCCGCTCTGCACTAAAATGTTTCTCCACGCCCTCGCCACCGCCCTCCCACCGACTGCGTTCACCCAGGACGAGTGCTGGGAAATCGTGCAGCGCTCACCCGTCCGCCAGCGTCTCAGCAAGCGCTCACGCCTCATTTTGCACAGCATTCTGCGCGGCGATCACGGGATCACCACCCGCCACTTCGCCGTGCCCGAAATCGAAAACGTCTTCGACCTCACGCCGGACCAACTCAACGCCGCCTTCCGCGCCGAGGCACCTCGCCTCGCCGGCCGCGCCCTCTCCCTCGCGCTGGCGCAGGCCAACGTGCCCGCGGCCGACCTCGACGCGCTCCTCATCTGCACCTGCACCGGCTATCTCTGCCCCGGCCTCACGAGCTACGTCGCCGAGCAACTCGGCCTGCGGCCCAACACCATTCTTCAGGATCTCGTCGGACTCGGCTGCGGCGCGGCCATCCCGACCATCCGCGCCGCGAGTCACCTGCTCGCCGCGCAGCCGCGCGCGACCGTCGCGTGTGTTGCGGTCGAAGTGTGCTCCGCGGCGTTTTACCTCGATGACGATCCTGGCGTGTTAATCAGCGCGTGCCTCTTCAGCGATGGCGCGGCCGCCACCGTGTGGCGCGCCACTCCCGGCCCCGTGGCGCTGCGCTGCTTCGACTTTCAATCGCTCCACCTTCCGGCCGAGCGCGACAAGCTCCGCTTCGAACAGCGCGACGGCAAACTCCGCAATCTGCTCGATCGCTCCGTGCCCGCACTCGCCGCCCAAGCGGTCGACCAGCTCTGGCAGCAACGCGGCCCGCGACCGGTGGCCCGGGTCGTCGCGCACCCCGGCGGACGCGATGTCCTCGAAGCACTCACACCGGTCCTGGCGCCGCACTCCCTCGATGCGAGCGCACGGGTGCTGCGCACCTGCGGCAACATGAGCAGCCCGTCGGTGTTGTTCGCACTGGAGGAAACATTGACGACCGCCGCGCCCTCCGCTGCCAGCGGCGATTTTTGGCTCGTGAGTTTCGGCGCGGGTTTCAGCGCCCACAGCTGCCGACTCGGTGTGGCCTGAGTCTTTCTCTTTCCGCTTCATCTTTATCTTTATCTTTCTCCGGTCTGGACGACTGGACGAAAGAGAAAGATAAAGAGGCAAGAAAAAGATTCCGATGCCCGCCAAACTCCCAGACCTCGTCTCCTACTGCGATCGCCGCACGCGCCGCGCCGCGTTTAAGGACGCGCCCGCCGCCTTCAATGGCCTGCAAGCGACCAACAACGGGCGGGTCACGAAAATCGGGGCCGCCGTCGACGCCGGCCTCGTGCCGTTCCAGCGGGCGGTCGCCGCGGGCGTGGATTTTCTCATTGTGCACCACGGGATGTATTGGGACATGCCGCGGCCACTCACCGGGGCGGTCTACGACCGCATCGCCACGCTCGTGCGGGGCAACTGCGCACTCTACTCGAATCATCTGCCGCTCGATTCGCACCCGGCCATCGGCAACAACGCCCTGCTCGCCCGGCAGCTCGGCCTCAAGCCCTCGCGCGGTTTCCTGCCAAACGAGGGTGGCCCCATCGGCCGCATCGCCCCCAGCCGGCTCTCCCGCGCCGCGATCCGCGCGAAACTGGAAAAACTCTACCCGCGCGTCATCGCCATCGAGTATGGCTCGGCGACGCCGCGCGCGGTCGCGTTTTGCAGCGGCAGCGGCTACAGCGCCGTGCCGCAACTCGTCGCCGAAGGGGTCGACACCCTCGTGACCGGCGAGCTTCGCGAGGACTGCTTCAACCGCGCGCAGGAGGAGAAACTCAACCTCTACCTCTGTGGCCACTACGCGACCGAGGTCCACGCCGTCAAGGCCCTCGCCGCCGAGCTCGCGCAGAAGTTTGGATTGCCGTGGGAGTTCATCGCCGCCGAGAATCCCTTTTGATTCACCGCGCATGAAAAAGATCGCCATCCTTAACGGCCCCAACCTCGACCGGCTCGGCAAACGCGAGCCGGAGATTTACGGCAGCGTCACCCTCGAGGGCCTCGAGCAGGCGCTGCGCGCGGAGTTTGCCGCCCAGGCTCAGCTCGATTTTTTTCAGTCGAACCACGAGGGCGCGCTCATCGACCGGATTGCGTCGCTCGCCGACGCCAAGTTCGACGGCCTCGTGATCAACGGCGGCGCCTTCACCCACACCAGCGTGGCGCTGCGCGATGCCCTGCTCGGCGCGCATCTGCCGACGATCGAAGTTCACATCTCGAATATCTATAAGCGCGAGGATTTCCGCCACACCTCGCTGACCGCGCCCGCCTGCCTCGCGGTCATCACCGGCCTAGGCCTCGAGGGCTATCATGCCGCCGTGCGCTTCCTCTTGAAAAGCTGACCGGATGAGCGAGCACTACTGGCTGGTCTGCCACACCAAACCCCGGTGCGAAAAGAAATTCGCCGCCCTCATGGCGGCGGAAAAATTCGAGCACTACCTCGCGCTCGTCGTCAGCGTGCGGCGCTACGGGCCGCAGACGAAAAAATTCAACAAACCACTGTTCCCTGGTTACGTTTTCGCGCGTTTGCCCGTCGAACTGAAGTCGCGCATCTATCAGCAGGACCTGCTCGCGCGCGCGATCATCGTGGTGGACGAGGCCACCTTTCTCCGCCAGCTCGCCGACGTAAAGGCCATCGTCGCGTCCGGCCTCCAGTTGACCGTGATGCCGTTGCTGACGAAAGGCCGGCGCGTGAAAATCGTCGGCGGCCCGCTGCACGGGCTGGAAGGGTTCGTGGACGATCCGTCCAACCCCCAGGGGATCGTGCTCTCCGTCGACGTGCTGCGACAGGGCTTGCACGTGAAAATGCCCGCCGAAAATTTGCGCGTGCTCCCGTAGGACGCGGCCTTACGCCACCGCGCGCCACAGCTGCACCCCGCCATGCAGCGTCGCGCAAGTGGCGACTGCCGCCGCCGTGTCGTCGATGACCACGCCCCAGCCGCCGGGGAACTTTTGCAGCCACGCGACGCCGAGTGGCTTCGCGATGTCGAAAAATCGAAACAACGCGAATCCCGCCAGCCAGACCGCCCAGGCCGGCAGCGGCCCGACGAGCGCTGGCCAGCCCAAAAAGCAAAGCGGCATCGCGACAAACTCATCGAGGATTACTTCGCCCGGATCTTTTTTCGCCAGCCGAAGTTCTGCCTCGCCGCAAACCGCGACCGCCGCGTAGCCCGTCGCGAGGCACAGCGCCAGCGTGCACCCGAGCCCAAGCTGCGGCCACCAGAAGGCCCCGACGACCCACAACAGGCCCACCGCCGAGCCCCAGGTGCCGGGCGCCGGCAGCTGGCGACCGATGGGGCCGAGCGTCGCGAGCCCGACCACCACGGCCGTCGGCCATCCGCGGGTCCAAGTCGGCTGCGTCAGGCGCATGGGCTAGCTGAACAGCACCCGGCCGTGCCGCCGAAAATACGCGACGCCCGAAGTGATCGTCAGCACCGCCGACAGTGCGTAGAGCGTCATTCCGATCGCCCGGACTCCCGTTACCCAGCCGCGGTCGTCGCCGCCGAAATTTCCCCCGTGCTCATGCGCGAACATCCGCGCCGCCATGAGCCAGCCGATGGCGTTGAGCTGAACAAACGTCTTCATCTTGCCACCGCCGTCGGCCTCGACGATGCCGCCCTTCACGGCGACCGCCATGCGCAGGCCCGAGACCGCGAACTCGCGGCAAAGAATGCAGAGCAGCAGGATCATCGCCACGATATCGTGGCCCATGAAGTTGTCCGCGTTGTTGACCAGGGCGATCATGAGCCCGACGACCAGCACCTTGTCGATCACCGCATCCATGAACAAGCCGAACGACGACACTTCGCCGCGTGCGCGGGCGATCATGCCATCCAGCCAGTCGGTGAGCGCCGCCACGATAAACAGCCAGAACGCGATCGTCGCCGCCCACTCGAAGTCCGCGTGGAGGAGCGCGACGACGGCAAACATCAGCGGCACACGGGAGAGGGTCAGCAGGTTGGGCAACGACATTGAAACGAAAGACGCAGGAAACACGCGGGGGTTGCACGATGGCAAGCGCGGAGCGGGCGATAAGTTTACCCCGGGCGCGGCGGCTCAAAAAAACACAGTCGCCACGCCGCGCGTTGTCGGTTTCGTTGTCGGCCCGCCCCCGCCCATCATGCGCCACTGCATCTATCCCGGCACCTTCGACCCGATCACCTTTGGCCACCTCGACGTGCTCGAGCGCGCCACCAAGCTTTTCGACCGCGTGACGGTGGCCCTCGCGCTCGACACCACGAAGGCGCCGCTCTTCTCCGCCGCGGAGCGCGAGGCGATGATCCGGCCCAACGTCGCCCGCTACACCAATGTCAGCATCGTCACCTTCAGCGGGCTGCTCGTAAATTTCGCCGTCGAGCAAAAGGCCGTGGCTATCATCCGCGGGCTGCGCGCGCTGTCCGACTTCGAATTCGAGTTCAACATGGCCCTGATGAACCGCCACCTCGACGAAAGCATCGAGACGATCTTCGTCATGCCGAGCGAGCAGTTCAGCTACACCAGCTCGTCGCTCGTGAAACAGATCGCCAAACTCGGCGGCGACATGGCGAACTTCGTGCCGGCGAACGTGGCGGCGGAGTTGAAGAAGAAATTCGCGGCGTAGGAACGCTCACCGCCCGCTGGCCGCGTCGCGTCGCAACCTTTAGCGGCTTCTGACAGAAGAGGGCGGACCACGCGGGTTCGGCGGCGGCGTTTGGCCCCCTTCCGAGATGAAAGGGTCGCATCGGTAGCTAAAGACACCGCGAGCGATGCGGCGGGATCACGTGAGTGAAAAATGTTTTTCGGTTGTTTTTTGGAAAATTGTAAACGTTATCATTGCCACAACCCCGCTTGCGACCCCGCCAGCCGTTTCCCTCATCCCATGAACTCCATCCTCCCCTGTCGGACGCTTACGCGTCTCCATCTCACTCTACTGGTTTTACTTCAGCCGCTGTAGTTTCTCTCCGCCCAACCCACGCCGACACCCGCTGAAGTCGTCACCCTTTCGCCCTTCGAAGTGAATTCGTCGAAAAACGTCGGCTACCTCGCCAAGTGAGCGGGTCCCGAAAACTGGGCCAGGTGGAATGTTAGTCCGCAGCGTTGGTTGATGTGATGACTGCGGTGGTGGTTGGCAAGCCCAGGCGGAGGGACGGACCGGCTTGGCGGTCCGGCCCGGAGCTTGGGCTTGGTAAAGATTTTCCCGCGAC
>SIBG01000042.1 GCA_009695305.1 Opitutus sp.
GTGGGGCAGCACGGCAGCGAAAAGGTGATCGCGGAGTATGTGCAGCGACAGGGTGGCCAGAGTGAGTATCGTCAGTTGCACAAGGGTCAGTTGGATTTGGAGCTGTCTTGATCAAATGCCTCGGGGCTTGCCCCGAGGATCTTTACTTTTGGCGGTCAGCGGCAAAGGTGATTGCCGGCCTAGGTTATGCCGCAATCCGCCTAAAATTGGACAAAAATCGATCACGATCCCACGGCTTGCGAGATCCGTGACTCCCCTCCCCCTCCGCGCCGCCGCCCAACGTCGGTGGCGCTGCTCAATCTCGGCTTGCCGTCGGCCCGGGACCTCGTCGCACTTTTGCCAACCGGGCGGGTTCAGTTGGTGGACCCCGTCTCCGCCACCCTCCGTTTTTTCATGACTACATTCCATCGCTTTTTCACCTTGGCCTGGTGTTTCGGCAGCGGGCTCGCGGCGGCCGGCGGCACCACGGCAATGGCGCCGCGGCCAAATATTTTGTTCATCGTCGCCGACCAATGGCGCGCCCAGGCGTTTGGCTTTGCGGGCGACCCAAATGTCCGGACGCCGCACCTCGATCGCCTCGAACGCGAGAGTGTGAACTTCACGCAGGCGGTTTCGGGGATGCCGGTCTGCTCGCCGACCCGCGCCTCGCTCCTGACCGGCCAGCGGCCGCTCACGCATGGAATTTTTCTCAACGACCTGACGCTGGACCCCGGGGCAGTGACGATCGCGAAAACGCTCGCGAGCGCCGGCTACGACACCGGTTGCATCGGCAAGTGGCACGTCGATGGCCACGGGCGCTCCGATTTTATCCCGCGGGAGCGACGACAAGGTTTCGACTACTGGAAAGTTCTCGAGTGCACCCACGCCTACAACAACTCGCCGTATTACGCCGACGGTCCGGAAAAATTACGCTGGGACGGCTACGACGCCATCGCCCAGACCCAGGACGCGCAGCGCTATCTCGAAGCGCGCGCGAAGTCCGGCCGGCCGTTTCTCCTCTGGCTCGCATGGGGCCCACCGCATAACCCCTACGAAACCGCGCCGGAAAAATATCGCGCGATGTATCCGCCAGAGAAGCTGGAACTGCGGGGGAATGTCCCGCCGGCCGCGCAGGCGAAGGCGCGGCTCGATCTGGCGGGCTATTACGCGCACTGCACCGCGCTCGACGATTGCATCGGGGAGTTGCGGGCGACGTTGCAAAAAACCGGCCTGGCGGAGAACACCCTCATCGTTTTCACCGCCGATCACGGCGACATGCTGGCTTCGCAGAACGTTTATCGGAAGCAGCGCCCTTACGAAGAGTCCGCGCGCGTGCCGATGCTCTTCCGCCTGCCACAATCGCTCGGGCTCCCGGCGCGCCGCACCGAGGCGACGATGAATACCGAAGACGTGATGCCGACGCTGCTCGGTCTCTGCGGCCTGCCAGTGCCGAAGACGGTCGAAGGATTCGATTTCACCGGTCACCTGCGTGGCGGCGCCGACCCTTCGGGTGGCGCCGCGCTCATCCAGTGCGTCGCACCGTTCGGCGAATTCGCGCGACTCACGGGCGGCCGCGAGTTCCGGGGCCTGCGCACCACGCACCACACCTTTGTGCGGGACCTGAACGGCCCGTGGCTGCTCTTCGACCACCAGGCTGACCCGTGGCAGCTCAACAACCTCGCCGGCGTGCCCGAGCACGCCGCGCTCCAAGCGCGCCTAGATGCACAGCTGCGGCAAAAACTCGCCGCCCAGCACGATGATTTTCTCCCTGGGGCCGACTACATCGCAAAGCGCGGTTACAAGGTGAACGCCCTCGGCACGGTGGATTATCGGAACTGATGGCCGTGGCGGATTTCCTGCGCCCTGCGATTCGCGGTCAGCCGGGACTCGCGCCTGGTCCCCGCCGCGCCAGGATGCGCGACGGCTTGTCATGCGCCAGCTGGGCCGTCACACCTGCTGGGATGTCTCGGCCCTGCCCCACCCTGATTCCACGTTTGCTCGGTCGACTCCTGCCGTGGTGCCTGCTGTTCGGGCTCGCGAGCGAGGGCCGGAGCGCCGCGCCCGTGCCAGCCGCGGCCCCCGTGGCCGGCGTTGATTTCAACCGTGATATCCGGCGGATTCTTTCCACCAATTGCATCCGTTGCCACGGTCCGGACGCCAAGGACCGCAAGGGCGGCGAGAAGAGCAAAGGCGGGCTGCGCCTCGACACCGCGGAAGGCGCCCGGGCGATGATCGATGACCACGCGGCGATCGTGCCGGGTCATCCGGAAAAAAGTGAACTTTTCCGGCGCATCTCCACCGCCGACGAAGACGACGTGATGCCGCCGGTGGACACCGGCAAGAAACTCACGGACCGCGAGAAGGCGTTGCTGAAAGCGTGGATCGAGCAAGGCGCGCCCTACGCCCAGCACTGGTCCTATGTCCCGCCGGTGCGGCCGCCACTCCCGACGGTGAGCGACCGGCAATGGCCGGCGAATCCCCTCGATTATTTTGTCCTCAGCCGGCTCGACCGCGAAAAAATCCGGCCGGCCCCCGCGGCGGACCGACCGACCATCGCGCGCCGCGTCACCCTGGATTTGACGGGACTGCCGCCCGCGCCGGAAGAGGTAAAACGCTTTGAGGATGACCACGCCGCCGGCGCCTATGAGCGGATGGTCGACCGACTCCTCGCGCAGGACTCGTTTGGCGAGCACTGGGCGCGACTCTGGCTTGATCAGGCCCGCTACGCCGACTCGGCTGGCTATGCGGACGACCCGGCGCGGACGATCTGGGCGTATCGCGACTATTTGATCCGCTCGTTTAACGCGAACAAACCGTTCGACCAGTTCACGGTCGAGCAACTGGCAGGGGATCTGTTGCCCAATCCGACCGAGGAGCAATTGATCGCGACCGCGTTTCACCGCAACACCCCGACCAACAGCGAGGGCGGCACCATCGACGAGGAGTTTCGCAACGTCGCCGTCGTCGACCGCGTCAATACGACCATGACGGTTTGGATGGGCTCGACGATGGCGTGCGCCCAATGCCACACGCACAAATACGACCCCTTCACGCAGGAGGATTATTTTCGCCTCTTCGCCATCCTGAACAATTCGGCCGACGAGGATCGCAAGGACGAGGCACCGGTGCTGGCGCTGTTCACGCCGGAGCAAAAATTACAACGCCAGCCCCTGGAACCAGTGATCGCCGCGTTGGAAGCGACCTTGCGCACGCGGACGCCGGCGCTGTTGGCGGCACAACCGCAGTGGGAAACGCACTTTGCCGCGCCGCTCCCCTGGCAAGCGCTCACGCCGACGGAGATGAAGTCGAAGGCGGGCGCGGGGATGACGCGGGCGGAGGACGGCGCCATTCGCGTCGAGCGCAAGGGCGAGACCGACGTCTATACGATCGCCCTGCCCGTGACCACCGAGCAGGTGCTGACCGCGTTGCGCCTAGAGGTTTTGCCGGACGACGCCCCGCCGGGCCAGGAGCCGGGACAACGGGTGAGGGAATTTGTCGTCACGCGGGTGCTCGCCTCGGTCGCACCGGCGGAGCACCGGGAGATGGCGGGGCGCTATTTGCGGATTGAGCTCCCGGGCACGGGCAAGGTGCTCTCGCTCGCGGAGGTCCAGATTTTCGGGGGCGGCGAAAACCTCGCGCTTGTCGGTGAGGCCAGCCAAAGCAGCACGGTGGGCGAAGGCGCGGCGAAGCTGGCGATCGATGGCAAGACCAACGGAAATTTCGACGAGGCGAAATCCACCACGCTGACGGAGAGTTCGGACAACCCGTGGTGGGAAATCGATCTCAAGACCGCGCAAGCCGTCGAGCGCGTCGTCGTGTGGAATCGCACCGACGGCAAACTCGGCGGGCGGCTCGCTGGTGCGCGGGTGAAATTGCTCGATGAGCAACGCGCGCTGGTGTGGGAGTCCACGGTGGAAAAAGCGCCGAAAGCCCGCAGCGAGTATGCCGTGGGCGCGGCGAAGACGATTCGTTTCGTCTCCGCCCACGCCGACTTCACGCAGGAGGGGTTTTCCGCGGAATCGATCCTGACTGCGAAAGCCGGGAAAGAAAAAGGTTGGGCGGTCGGACCGCAGTTCGAGCGCGCCCACACGCTGGCGCTGCTGCCGGATGCGCCGGTGACGATTCCAGCGGGTTCGCGCTTGACCGTGACGATCGAGCAGTTGGCGAAGAAGAAACACCAGACGCTGGGAAAGCTGCGGATCGCGTCGACGGCCGATCCGCGGGCCGGCGAAATCACCCGCACGCCGGCGCCGGTGCTGGCGGCGCTGAAGCTTTCTGACGCCGAGCGCACCGAGGTCCAGCGCGAGACCGTGACCGCGCACTACCTGACGGTGGCGCCGGCCCTGGAGACCGAGCGGCAGCAGCTCGCAGCGGTGCTGAAGCAACTCGACGCCATCAAACCCTACACAACGGTGCCAGTCATGAGTGAGCTCGCGGTGGAGAAATCCCGGAAGACGCACATTCAGCGGCGCGGCAATTACCTCGAACTCGGTAGCGAGGTAACACCGGGCGTCCCCGGGGCGCTGCCGGCGTTGCCCGCCGGCGCGTCCGTCAATCGACTGGGCCTGGCCCGATGGCTGGTGGCGGAGAACAACCCGCTCACCGCGCGCGTCGTCGCGAATCTGTTTTGGGAATCCCTCTTCGGTTCGGGCCTGGTTCGCACGGGCGAGGATTTCGGGACGCAGGGCGATCCACCGTCGCATCCCGAGTTGCTCGACTGGCTGGCGATCGAATTTCGCGCGAGCCACTGGGACGTAAAGCACCTGGTAAAACTGATGGTGACGTCGGCAACTTATCGGCAGTCGTCGCGGATTTCCCCGGACGCGCTCGCCCGCGACTCCGACAACCGCCTGCTGGCGCGCGGGCCGCGCTTCCGTCTCTCGGCAGAGATGATTCGAGATCAGGCGTTGTTCGTGAGCGGTCTGCTCAGTCGCAAAATGCACGGCCCACCGGTGAATCCGCCGCAGCCGAAAATGGGTGTCAGCGCGGCCTTTGGCTCGGCGCTCGATTGGGAAAACAGTCTGGGCGAGGACCGCTACCGACGCGGCCTCTATACGACGTGGCGGCGGTCAAATCCTTACCCGTCGATGATCACGTTCGACGCGCCGAGCCGCGAAGTATGCACGGTGCGGCGCGAGCGCTCGAACACGCCGCTGCAGGCGCTCGTGACGCTTAACGATCCGGTCTATCTGGAAGCGGCGCAGAGCCTCGCCCGGCGCATCGCGGCCTGGGACGGCACGCTCGCCGGGAAACTCGAGCACGGTTTTCGACTCTGCCTCGTCCGCGCGCCGCGGGACCAGGAGATGACCGAGTTGCTCGCGCTCCACGCGAAGTCGCGCGAACGCTTCGCGCGCGATGCGGCGCAAGCCCTCGCCGTCGCCACCAATCCGCTGGGGCCGCTGCCGCCGGAGAGTGACGCCGCGGACCTTGCCGCCTGGACAGTAATCAGCAACGTCCTGCTCAATCTCGATGAAGTGCTGATGAAGCCATAGTTCGCGCCCCACTCCGACATGCACCCCTATCTCGCCTCCCTCCAGCACCGCACCCGACGCCACTTCCTCCAGGACTCAGCCGCGGGTCTCGGCGCCATCGCGCTCAGCGCCCTCCTCGGGCGCAACGCCCACGCCGCGCCCGTCGCAGCGACGAATCCACTGGCCGCGCGGCTTCCGCATTTTGCGCCCAAGGCCAAACGCGTCATTTACCTGCACCTCACCGGCTCGCCGCCGAATCTGGATCTGTTCGATTACAAACCGGAGCTGGTGCGCCGGGATGGCCAGGATTGCCCGGACGAATTTTTGAAGGGCAGGAAATTCGCGTTCACCGCCGGCACGCCGAAGTTGATGGGCAGCCCGCGCACCTGGGCGCAACACGGCCGCAGCGGTCAGTGGCTGTCCGACGCGATTCCGCACCTGCACCAGGTGGCGGACGACCTGTGCATCATCCACTCGATGAACACGGATCAGTTCAACCACGCCCCGGCGGAACTGCTGCTCTTCACCGGTTCGCCGCGGCCCGGCCGCCCGTCGATGGGCGCCTGGGTCACCTATGGGCTCGGCACGGAAAACCAAAACCTCCCCGGTTTCGTCGTGCTCATCTCGAGTGGGGTGCAGCCCAACGGCGGCAAAAATTCCTACGGCAGCGGATTTGTCCCGTCGGTTTTCCAGGGCGTGCAGTGCCGTTCCAAGGGCGACCCGGTGCTCTACGCCAGCGATCCGCCCGGCTTCACGCGCGACCTCCGGCGCGACAGTCTCGACACGCTGCAGTCGTTGAACGAACTCCAGGCCAACGCGCTCGGCCATCCGGAAACGCGCACGCGCATCGCGCAATACGAACTCGCCTACCGCATGCAGATGTCCGTGCCCGAGGTGATGGACATCGCCCGCGAATCACCGGCGACGATCGCCGCCTACGGGGCCCAGCCGGGTGACTCGAGTTTTGCCAACAATTGCCTGCTCGCGCGCCGTCTCGTCGAGCAGGGCGTGCGCTTCGTGCAGCTGTTTGACTGGGGTTGGGATTTTCACGGCACGAGCGAGAAGGAGGATATTCGCGGTGGTCTCACAAAAAAGTGCGGCACGATGGACCAACCAGTCGCGGCCCTCATCCAGGATCTGCGCCAGCGCGGTCTACTCGACGAGACGCTCATCGTCCTGGGCGGCGAGTTTGGCCGCACGCCGTTCCGCGAGGGTCGCACGGCGGCCAGCGAAATTCTCGGGCGCGATCACTATCCGGATTGTTACACGATGGTGCTGGCCGGTGGCGGCATCAAAGGCGGGCTGTCGTATGGCGAGACGGACGAACTCGGCTTCAACGTCGTGCGCGACAAAGTCCACGTGCATGACCTGCAGGCGACGATTCTTCATCAACTCGGCTTCAACCACGAGCGCCTGACGTTCCGCTTCGAAGGCCGCGACTACCGCCTCACCGACGTGCACGGCCGTGTGGTGCAGGGGATTTTGGGCTGAGGGTTTTTAACGCGACGCTGGGGCCGGTCGGTCGCTTTAGCCGGATTGTCGTGCGACTTCGATTTCGCCCGTCTCGCTTTTGGACAAAACGTCGTTTGAGTGGCGAGCCATGTCGACCTTGGCAAAATCTGCACCGGCCGCACCACTCTTCAACTGGCTTGATCACCGGGCGGCGGGTGTGCTGCTGCATCCGACCTCGCTCCCCAGTGCCTGCGGGGTTGGCGCGTTTGACGAGTCGGCCACCACCTTCCTCGAATTCCTCGCGCAGGCTGGTCTCAAATATTGGCAACTCTGCCCGCTCGGCCCGACCGGTTACGGCGATTCACCTTACCAGTGCTTCTCCTCGTTCGCCGGCAACCCCTACCTCATTGATCCACTGGCGCTCGTTCGCGCCGGACTTCTCACCGACTCCGCGCTCGCGCCGCTCCGCGCGCTCAGCGCCGACCGGGTGGATTTCGGCGCGCTCTACCAGCTGAAGCGGCCGCTGCTCTTTTCGGCGCACGCGGCCTGGCGCAAGGACCAGCGGCGGGCACTGCCTTACGGCGACTTTGCGACGTTCCGCCGGCAGCACGCCTCGTGGCTCGACGCCTACGGTTTTTTTTCCGCCCTCAAGGATCACTTTTCCAGCCGCCCATGGTGGGAGTGGCCGGCCGACGTCCGTTCGCTCGCGGCGGCCGGAAAGTCCCCGCTGCGTCATTCGCTCGCCGAACGCGCGGAAGCCTACGAGTTCATCCAATATTTGTTCTTCGGTCAGTGGGCGCAGCTGCGCGCCCGCGCCCGCGCCCTCGGCATCAGCCTCATTGGCGACACGCCGATTTTCACGGCGCTCGATAGCGCCGATGTCTGGGCCAGTCCGCAACTTTTTCAGCTCGACCCGAAAACCTCCCGCCCGCGGGCGGTGGCGGGCGTGCCGCCGGATTATTTTTCCGCCGATGGCCAGCTCTGGGGCAATCCGCTCTACGACTGGTCCGCGCATGCCGCCGACGGCTATACTTGGTGGCTCGCCCGGCTGCGGGCGAATTTCGCGCTGTGCGACATCGTGCGGTTCGATCACTTCCGGGGGTTTGATTCCTATTGGGCGATTCCCGCCGGCGCGCCCACCGCGCGCACGGGCCGGTGGGAGCCGGGACCGGGCCTCGATTTTTTCCGGACGATTCGCGCCGCGCTGCCCGAGGTGAAACTCATCGCCGAAGATCTCGGCGAGCTCACGCCGTCGGTCGTGGCCTTGCGCGAGGCCACCGGCCTGCCCGGCATGGCCATTCTGCAGTTCGCGTTCGGCGGCGACGCCAAGAATCTTTATCTGCCCCACAATCAGCGCGCCAACAGCGTCGTCTATCCCGGCACGCACGACAACGACACGACGCTCGGTTGGTATGCGACGGCCGACGAAAAAACCCGCGACCACATCCGACGCTACCTGCGGGTCAGCGGGGCGGACGTCGGTTGGGATTTTCTCCGCTCCGCCTACGCCTCCGTCGCCAACCTCGCGATCATCCCGCTGCAGGACATCCTCAGTCTCGGCGCCACCGCCCGCTTCAACACTCCGGGCCAAAGTCAGGGCAACTGGACGTGGCGCTATCGCGCCGAGCAACTCCCGGCCTTGCGGGACAACACCGCGCCTTATCTCCGCGAGCTAGCCGAGCTCTACGGCCGCGTGCCACCGCCCGCCGGGAAGGCCGCGCGCTAGTGGGCCTGACACCGTGAACGACGACATCTACCGCCTCGTTACCAAGGCAGCCGGGCCAACCGGCAGCTTGCCGCTCACACCGGAGATGCTGCTCACGCGTCCAAGCGGTGACATCTTCGGCCTCTCGCAAGATGCGGGGATGGGTTGGGCGCCAGCCGAACTTGGGCGAAAGCAATTTCTGATTCTCAGCACGCAGGGTGGCCTGCGCGCGCCCGACGGCCAGCCGATTGCGCTCGGTTATCACACCGGTCACTGGGAAATTGGCCTGCTCGTGAAAGCCGCCGCCGAGGAATTCCGCGCGCTCGGGGGGATTCCGTTCGCGGGTTTCTGCTCCGACCCGTGCGATGGGCGCACGCAGGGCACCGCGGGCATGTTCGACAGCCTGCCGTTCCGCAACGATGCCGCCTCGCTCTTCCGCCGCCTCGCCCGCTCCCTCCCGACGCGCCGCGGCGTCCTCGGGGTCGCGACCTGCGACAAGGGTCTTCCCGCCATGATGATGGCGCTCGCCGGCCTGCGCGATCTGCCCGTCGTGCTCGTGCCCGGCGGGGTAACGCTGCCACCCGCCAGCGGCGAAGATGCGGGCAAGGTCCAGACGCTCGGCGCGCGCTACGCCCATGGTCTCGTGACGTTGCAGGAAGCCGCCGATCTTGGCTGCCGCGCCTGCGCCTCGCCCGGCGGTGGCTGCCAGTTTCTCGGCACGGCCGCGACCTCCCAGGTCGTCGCCGAGGCGCTCGGCCTCGCCCTGCCGCACACCGCGCTCGCGCCCTCCGGTCAGGCCGTGTGGCTCGAAGCCGCCCGCCGCTCCGCCCAGGCGCTCGCACAACTCGAAAAACGCGGCATCACCTCCCGCGACATCGTGACGGATGCGAGCATCGCCAACGCGATGGCCGTCCACGCGGCGTTTGGTGGCTCGACGAATCTGCTCCTACACATTCCCGCCATCGCGCACGCCGCCGGCCTGCGCCGGCCGACGGTGGAAGATTGGATCGCGATTAACCGCCGCGTGTCGCGCCTAGTCGACGTGCTGCCAAACGGCCCCACCCATCATCCGACAATCCGGGTGTTTCTCGCCGGCGGAGTGCCCGAGGTGATGCTGCACCTGCGCGAACTCGGAGTGCTCGACCTCAGCGCGCTCACGGCGACCGGCCGCACTTGGGGCGAAGAGTTGATCGAGTGGGAGAAATCTGAGCGCCGCCAGCGCTTTCGCGCACTGCTCCGGGAGCAGGATGGCGTCGATCCCGACGACGTCATCATGTCGCCCACCGTCGCGCGCGAACGCGGACTCACCAGCACGGTGGCGTTTCCCCGCGGCAATCTGGCCCCCGAAGGCTCGGTCATCAAGGCGACCGCCATCGATCCTTCGCTCGTGGACGCCGACGGAATTTACCGGCACGAAGGACCAGCGCGGGTCTTCACTCGCGAGCCGGACGCCATCGCCGCGATCAAGGCTAGGCAAATTGAGCCGGGCGCCGTGCTCGTGCTCGCCGGCCGCGGTCCGCTCGGCAGCGGCATGGAGGAAACCTACCAGCTTACCTCGGCGCTGAAATTTTTGCCCTTTGGCAAGACGGTGGCACTCGTTACGGACGCACGTTTCTCCGGCGTTTCGACGGGCGCGTGCATCGGGCACGTCGGTCCCGAAGCCTTGGCCGGCGGCCCGCTTGGCAAGCTCCGTGACGGCGACCGGGTCCGCATCGTCGTGGATCGCACGACGCTCTCCGGGTCGCTCGACTTCGTCGGCGACGGATCGAGGGCGCTCACGCCCGCCGAGGCCACCGGGATGCTCGCCGCGCGCGCGCTGCACCCCGACCTCACCCCAGATCCAAAATTACCGGACGACACCCGGCTGTGGGCGGCGCTGCAGCAAGCCAGCGGCGGCACGTGGGGCGGTTGTGTCTACGACGCGGACGCGATCATCGACCGACTGAATCGCTGAGTTCAGCTTCGCAAAAATCGGCCGATGAGCGGCCGGACTTCGGCGCCAGCGTCCTCGAGCACGTAGTGCCCGGCATCGCCGAGCCGCACCGTCTCCGCGTCCGGATAGATCGTTTGCCAGCGGGCCAGAAACTGATCGTTAAAGCAAAAATCGCGGCCGCCCCAGACGATAAGTTTTTTGCGATCAACCAGCGTCGGCAACGCCGCTTCGATTCGCGCCAGCGTCGCGTGCGACGCGTGTCCAGCCTCCAGCGGAATGTCCTGCACAAAGCGGTGCACCGCAATCCGGCTCGCCCATCCGTCATAGGGCAACAGGTAACCGCGCTGCTCGTCACTCGTGAGCACGCGTCGATGCATCGCCATCCACGTGGCGGGCCAGGCGAAGCCATTAAGGCCCCGCACCAGCCACTCGCCAATGAGCGGCGCCCGACAGAGGGCAATGCGCGCGGGAATCCAGTCCGAGACAAACGCGGCGGTATTCAGAATGACGATTTTCCCTATCAAGTCCGGATGGCGCGGCGCCCAACCAAACCCGATCGCCCCGCCCCAGTCATGCACGACAAGATGCACGCGCTTTAGACCCAGCGACGCGACGAGCGCCTCGATGTCCGCGATGCGGGTCGCGAGCGTGTAGTCGTAGTCCTGCGGTTTCTCGGAAAGCCCCATGCCGACGTGATCGGGCGCGATGCAGCGCCAAGTCGGCGCCAGTTCGCGAATGAGATTCCGATAATAAAACGACCACGTCGGATTGCCGTGCAGCATGAGCACCGCTTCATCCGACCGCGGACCCTCGTCGATGAAACTCATCCGAGCGCCACGCGGCGTGAGGAATGACTTCGACGCAAACGGATAGAGGCGCGCGAGCCAGTCCGGGATCTGCAATGGCGTCACCATTCGAGCGCGAGCATCAGGCAATTGAGCCCGCTGCCGATGCCGAGCAGCCCGACGCGGTCGCCCTCGCGCACCGCGCCCGCCTCAACCGCGGCGGCCAGCGTCGCCGGCAACGCGACCGACCCGGTGTTGCCCAGCGTTTCGAACGTCGAGAAATCCTTCGCCAAGTCGAGCCCGAGGGTTTCGTAGAGTTTTCGGCGGTGGGTGCTGCCGACTTGGTGGCAGATAAAACGATTGAACTCGGTCCCCTGCCCGGCCGTGAAGTCGCGCCACGTCTCACTCGCCAGCCCGACGCCGGCGAGAAGCAGTTGCTCGGAGTCGGTCTGCATCGCCATCGCATCTGCGCCATGCGTGTCGCCTTGGCAAAGCTCACTGTGCTGGGTCGCGGCGCGGGCGACGCCGCCGAGCAGCCGGTGCGCGCGCCCTTGCACGAGTGCGCGATGGCAAACGATCGCGCCGACGGCACCCGAACCGATGGTAAGGTTGGCGAAGTAAGGCTTGATCTCATTTCGTGTCAGCGGCCGATCGAGCAGCGTGCGTAACGTCTGTTCCACGAGCGGGCGGCCGTTTTCTCCCGCGACGATCATCGCGCAACGAATCTGTCCCGACTCGATCATGCTGGCGGCAACCGTCAGCGAATTCAGCAGACCGAGGCACGCGTTCGACACATCGAAAATTTGGGCCGTGGCCGGCAGCCCGATCTTGCGGTGGGCGAACGAAGCCGTCGCCGGTTCCAGCATGTCGCGGCTGACCGCCGCGTGAATGAACAGCTCGACCTGTTCCGCGCGCAGTGCCGATTTCGCCAGCACCGCGCGGCCCGCCACCGCGCTGGCCTCCGATGGACGAGTGCCTTCAGGCCACATTCGGCGCTCGCGGATGCCGGTCATTAACTCGAGCCGGCCGGCGGGCAACTTGAGGCGCTCATAGAGCGGCCGAAGCCGCTCCTCGATGCCCGCGGAGGTCCAGACTTCGTCGGGCAGCGCGACGGCGAGAGACTCGATACAAACGTTTTCGAATTTCATCCGGCGGAGCTCACTTCTCCATCCGCATGGCCAGCCGGATGATTTCCTTGTCGAAATAGTTCAAGCCCAGCCCGGCGTCCACCACGAGCGTCGTGCCATTCACGCCGCTGCTGCGCTCGCTGAGCAGGAAGAGCACGGCGTTGGCCACCTCCTGCGTTTCGAGATTCTTTTTTCGAAAAGTCAGTTTCTCCGCATAAAGATAACTTTCGAGGTAGCCGGGGATACCGGCGGATGCGCTGGTCTTGAGCGGACCGGCGCCGACGGCATTGAAACGCACCGCGGAGTCGGCGCTGAACGACTTGGCGAGAAAACGCACGCTAGACTCGAGCGCAGCCTTGATCGGCCCCATGTAGCCGTAGTTGTCGGGCGTCACCAGCAAGGACGAGATGCCGATGGTGACAACCGAGGCGTTTTTCACGAGGTGCGGCTGAAAGGCCCGCGCAATCTCCACGAGCGAAAACGCCGACACCGCGGTGGCCTGCAGAAAATCCGCGCGTTTCGTCTCGTGGAACGCCTTGAATCCGTCGCCGTAATTCGCAAAGGCAATGGAGTGGATGATGCCGTGCAGCGGGGCCTGGCCGGCCGCGGCGATCGCGGTGGCGAGCCGGGCGGCCGCGGCTTCGTCCTCGACGTCGCAGACGTAGACTGGCTTGCCGGCAAGTTGCGCCTCGAGCGACTTTCGCCGCGTCTCGGAGCGCACGCTGTAAAGCACCCGGGCGCCCTGCGCCTCGAGCGATTGGGCGACCGACCAGGCGACGCTCTTGCGATTGGCCACGCCCAACACGAGAAACGTTTTGCCGGCGAGTTGAAGAAAGTCGGACATACGACGGTTTTTGAGCAGGAGCCGGCTTGCAGGCGATTCGAATCGCGCGCCAGCGCGCTCCTACCGCGGAGCCTCCGGGATTTTCCAGGCGACCGCGAAATTCACGCTCAGCACCCGGGTGCCATCCGCTTTCTTGACCGCACCGCTCATCATGGTGAACCCCCCCATCGCTTCTTTTTTGCTCACCTCGATGAGCACGGTCTCACCCGGATAAACCGGATTACGAAACCGCACCTCGGTGATTTTCGCCAGCAACGGCACGCCTTCGCCCGGCTGGGCCCCGGCCGCCAGGGCCTGCCGCGCCATGAGCAGCCCGCCCGCTTGAAAGACCGCTTCGCACAGCAACACCCCCGGCGTGATCGGCGCGCCCGGATAGTGGCCTTGATAAAAATCCTCGTCCGCGCGAAACGTGCGTCGCGCGACGAGGCCGGTCGCGGACTCGGACACGATTTCGTCCACGAACAAGAACGGCGGGCGATGCGGGATGAGATCGGTGACTGGGCTCATGAATTAGATGACCGTCGCGACAGCCGACGCAGCGCGCTTCTGGTCGAAGAGCGCCTTGTCGATTTTTTGGGCGACGATTACGCCGTAGTTAATCACGCCCAGCCAGCCGGACATGATGATGCCGACCGAGCCCGCGTGATAAAGGCCCGGCAGCTTCTCGGGCAAATCCATGGAAACTTTCAAGCCCTCGAACTTGGTGCCGAACGCCGTGCCCCCCAGATGGGTGGTGTAGCGCTCAATCGTGCGCGGTGTCGCCGCCTCCCGCCAGTCGATCTTCGCGCTCACGCCCGGGATGTATTTCTCCAGCGCGGCCAGCGATTCGTCGATCAGCCGCTGCTTCTCCCGCTCGTAGCCCTCATCCGAGAGTTTCTTCCAGTCGCCATATTGCCCGTTGAGCGAGACCACCACGGTATAGCGGTCGGCGCCGGGACGAGTGTCGGGATAATAGACGGAAAACGTGCGGCTGGTGGTGTGGAAATCGATCAGTTCGGCGCTGCTGAAATGCGGGTTCTCTGACGTAAACACCAGGTCGCCGATGTGCGGGATGCTTTCTCCTTTCCGGATGCCGAAGTAAACCTGGCAGGAGCTGGAGTTGATCCGCACCGCGCGCGCCTCCGCGAGGTAGTCGGCGGGAAAATTCTCTTCGCCGCCGAGCCGGAAGATCGTGTTCTTGATGCTCGCGTTTGAGAGAATGGTCTTCGCGCGAATGACCCGGCCGCTGCTGGCCACGATCCCGCAGGCAACCTTTTGACCGTCCTGCTCCTCGACCAGAATTTTTTCCACAAGCACTTTTTTGCGCACCTCGACCCCGTTTTTTTTCAGTTCGAGGATCATTTTTTCGATCAATGAATCCGAACCGCCGCGAAACGTGTAGACGCCCGAGCCCATGAAATTTGAAAAGACGATGCCGTAGGTAATCGCGGGATCGTCTAGCGTCGAGCCGTTGGCATAGGCGATTGGCTCCATCAGCAGGCGTTTCACATCGTCGCGTCCCGGGAAAAAACGCTCGAGCATTTCGCCCGTGGTCTCGGGGTTGTTGTCGTAGAAATTCATCGCCCGGAGGTGGTCGTAAAATTTTTCGACGTGCGGGCGGTCGAGACCGAATTTTTCCACGAGCACCCGCGTGTAGTCCTCGCGCGTGAACGTCGTCCACACATCCATCTGGGGATTCACAAAGCGGATGTCCTTCAGCGGCACGATCGAGTCGGAGATCTCCTGCGTCCAGTATTTGCGGCACGACTTGATCATGCCAGCGGGAAACCCGTGCAGCGAGATGTCGAAGATATGGCCGCCTTTACGCGTGAACCACGTGGCGAGACCGCCGAACTGATAGTGGTGCTCGAGCAGCAGCACGCGGTGGCCGGCCTTCGCGAGGACGTTCGCCCCCGTGAGACCGCCCAGGCCACTGCCGATGACGATCACGTCATACTCGTCCGCGACACCTTTGAGCCAGTCGTAAGCCATGGATAGTGCGGAGTAAAAACTGGCCCGCGGAAGCGCTCCTCAGAGTTTGAGCGCGCGCAGATACTGAAACGAATCGGGAATGGACCGGAGTGGAGTTGTGGTCTCGTCCTCAAGAAAATAGTGCTGCACGCCAATCTTTTGAGCGGCGGTGAGGATCTCGGTCCAGTTGATCTGGCCCTCGCCGACGGTCACCTTGGCCGTCGGGGGGCTTCCGCCCGTGTGGGTGCCGCGGGCAAAGTCTTTCAGCATGTCCTTGATGTGAAGCATCGAGAAGCGGGTGGGATATTTCGCCAGGAGCTTGGCGGGGTCCGTGCCGGTGATGAAGGCCCAGTAGACATCCATCTGGTAGGTCACGAGGTCGGCCTTCGTCTCGCGCACGAGGATGTCGAACATCACCTCACCGTTGCCTGCGGCCGCCGGTCGGAATTCCAGACCATGCGGATGATAACCGAAACGCAGGCCCGCTTTTTTGCAGGTGGCGCCCCACTCGTTGAACTTCGCGGCCATCGCGTGAGCCATCTCTTCGCTGAACGGCTTGTCCTTGCTGACCGGCGGATAGGGCACGATGACGAATTTCAGGCCGAGCGTCTTGGCGTCCCGGATTACGGCAGCGATATCTTTCTCGAAGAGGGCGTAGCCAAAGTGACCGCTGACCGGCACGAAGCCGCGCGACTTCAACTCGGCGGCGAACTGCTCCGGGTTGAGGCTGCCCGTGCCAGCGACCTCGACTTCCTTGATGCCGTAAGACTTCGCGAGATCGAGGGCCCCGGTGGTGCTCGCCGCGGTCTGCGCGCGGAGGCTGTAAAGCTGGAGACCCAGGTGGTCACGGAAGTCGACCGCGTGCACGGCGGCGGTGACGATGGAAAGGCACAACGAGGCGTAGAGCAGTTTTTTCATGACAACGGGGAGGATATGTCGCGCGGCTCCTAGCCTTTTTGCAAGACGTGATAGTTGGCCATCGAGATGCCGCTTAACATGGCGCCAACGATCCCAAGGAACCCCTGGTCGGTGCCGCAGAGGTAAAGATTTGCGAGGGCCGTCCGGCCCTGGCGGTTTTTCACCGGGGCGCCATAAATGGCCCCACCGAAGTGGCCGGTGAATTTTGTGATCGTGCGCGGCGTAAACATGTCGGTGGTCAGCGTCGCGGCCGCCAGCGCACCCGGCTCGGCGAGCGGAGGCAGAAAACGCTGCGCACTGCGCTGGACCGCCTCAAACCACCGCTGCTTGTCGGCGCGGTAATGATCCTCGGAGAGATTGGCCCAGTGGTCGTAGTCCGCGAGGCACGTCACGCGCAAGATCCCCTCGCTCAGCTCGCGCCCGGGGCCGTAGTCGAAGTTATTGGGGAGGCAAATGACGCCACTGCGCGGATCGACCTGCGTGGCAGGCCGCTCGTAGTGGAAGCGCTCCGAGTCGTTAAAAAAAATAATCGTGTCACTCCCCCACCCGAGTTCGGCCGGCTGCCGGTTGAGAATCGTGATCGTTTCGACGAATGACAGCCGCCCGACCTTGGTGGCCACGGCGTCCGCGCTGCGGTCGATCTCCGGCCCCAGCGCGATCAACCGCTCGGTTTCCGGCGCACCGATGGAGGAGATGACGTGATCGGCCGTGATTTCGTCGCCCGAGTCCAGCACGAGCGTCGTGGCGAGGCCGGCGCGCGCGATGATGCGTTGCACGCCGCACTTCATCCGCCGCTCGCCGCCCGCGGCGCGGTATTTTTCCAGGAGCACGCGCAGCACGAGCCGCACACCCTCGAACGGCCGCGCGAAGCCCTCGAGGAACAGCGCCTTGAACATGATGACGAACTGCCCGAACTCCATGTCGCGCTCCGTCGCGCTCCCGTAATACATCAGCGGGCAGAACAGCATGTCCTCGAGCAGTGGTTCGTTCAGGTGGCGCCGCACGATCGCTCGGGCCGATACCGGCTGCGCGTCGAGCGAGACATCGTCATAGCCGCGCACGACCGCGACGAGCCGGCGAAAGCCGTCAATCTGCGTGGGAAATTTCGCCGCGATTTCGCTTTCCAGCACCGCGAAGTCATTCGTGAAACGCAGCGACGTCTCGCCCCGCGGACCGAAGGCCATCCGCGACTGCTTCTGCTCGCAAAGGGCAAATTCATCGCGCTCGATGCGGAGCTGCCGCAGCAGCTTGCCGAGGGGCGTCCCCTTCACGCCCGGCCGCACGAAGTTCGTCATGGCGTGCAGGCCGACGTCGAATTTCCGCCCGCCGATGCTATAAAAACTATTGAGGCCGCCGACCGTGTTGTGGCGCTCGAAGATGCACACCTGCTTGCCGAAATGCGCGAGTCGGATGCCGGCGGCGAGGCCGGACATGCCAGCGCCGATGATGGCGACATCGTAATGCGAGCGGGTGTTCATGGGATGGTCCGCGCGCGCCCGGCGAAGCCGGGCGTGGCGTTCTAGCTGGATTGCTTCGTTGCTGCGCTCCTCGCAACGACAAACAAAAAGGCCGGGAGGTGAATCCCGACCGACGCGCCAGTGTCAAACTCGCGTCTCAGCCCTTGGGCGCGAGCGCGTTGAACTTCGGCGCCAGGTATTCTGCGCTGCTGTCCAGCGAGGCGAGCTGCTGGTAGTCCTTCTCGGGGACCTCGATGCCATGGCGTTTGCGCAGCTCCATGACGATGTCCAGGAAATCCATGCTATCGAGCTGAAGCTGGTCGCGCAGCCGGATGTCCGGCTTGACGTTCGTCAGGTCTTCGTCGGGCGCGATGTCGGCAATGATGTCGAGCACCACCTTCTTGCATTCGTCTTTGGTCATGTTGGCTGTGAGCGGCATTAGGGGACAAACCGCCGAACAATCAACGTGGAATTTATCCCCAGCATGCCGAATGAATTATTTAAGATGGTGTCCACTTTCGCAACCTTCCGCGGCTGATTCAACACGAGTCCCGGCAACGCGCACTGGGGATCGAGCTGGTCGACGTTAATGGTCGGGTGCACCGTCAGATCGTCGAACGATGGCAGGTTGCCCGCCAGCTCGAGCGCGCCGGCCGCGCCCATGCAATGGCCGATGAAGCTCTTGGTGTTGTTGATCGCGGTATCGGGACAGCCCTCGCCGAACACCGCGCGGATCGCCTCACACTCCTGGATGTCGCCGAGCGGCGTCGCCGTCGCGTGGGTGTTGACGATGTGGATGTCCCGTGAGGCGAGTCCGGCCCGCGCCAGCGAGGCGCGCACGCACTCGGCCTGGCGGGTGGGGTTCGGCAGCACGTAGTCGCTGGCGTCGCTGTTCACGTGGTAACCGGCAATCTCGGCGTAAATCTTCGCGCCCCGCGCCTGCGCATCCGCGAGCCGCTCTAGGGTGTAGAGGCAGCCGCCCTCGGAGATGACGATGCCGTTGCGCGCCAGGTCAAAGGGGCGCGACGCCTTGTGCGGGTCCGCGTGCGTGGCGAGGGCGTTTTGCGATTTGAAGCCGGCAAAAATTCCGAAAGTGTGGACGCTCTCGCTCACGCCGCCGCAAATCGCGAAGTCGACCTCGCCAAGGCGCAGCATCTGCGTCGCGTGGATGAGGCCCATGTTGCCCGCCGCGCAGGCCGCGCCGATCGTGTAGCAAGGCCCGGTCACGCCCAGATTAAGCGAGGCCTCCCCCGCCGGGTTGTTCGCCACGGTGCGGGGGTTGTGATAATGGGACCAGAATTTCGTGTCGTAGTTAAATTTCGAAATATTGTAGATTTCATTTTCCGTCTCGACGTTGCCGTGCTCCGTGCAGCCGATGTAAATCCCCACCCGATCCTTCGGCACCGCTTCCCACTTCACGCCGCTGTCGGCGACCGCCTCGCGGGCACAGTAGACCGAGATGCTCCCCGCCCGGGTGCCGACCCGCACGTCCTTCTTTTTCTGGTGGCGCAGCGCGTCGTAGTGGCAGAGGCCCGCGAGCTGCGAGCCCATGTAGCGAATTTCGGTGCGCTCGATCCCCGCGACGCCGGTCAGCAGGTTGGCGCGGAACTCGGCGAGCGAGTTCCCGTTCGGGGCGGTCAGACCGACCCCAGTGATGACAATCCGCGAGGGCTTCATTCGTAGGAAACGGAAATCGCTAGCCAACCTTCGCCCGAAAGCAATACAACCCTGCTTCCATGAATGTCCTTGTCGTCGGAGGCGCCGGTTATATCGGCAGCCATTGCGTCCGCCAACTCGCCGCCGCCGGGCACCGTCCCGTCGTCTACGACAATTTCGTCTATGGCCACCGCGGCGCCCTCGCCCCGGGCGTGACGGTCCATGGCGCCGATCTCGGCGATGAAAGCGTCGTCAAGCGCATCCTCCGCGCCGAGAAAATCGACGTTGTGATGCACTTCGCCGCCTTCTGCTACGTCGGCGAATCCGTGACCGACCCGTTGAAGTATTATCTCAACAACAGCGCCGACACGATTCACCTGCTCCACGCGATGCTCGCCGCCAAGGTGAAGAAATTCGTCTTCTCCTCCACCTGCGCGACCTTCGGCGTTCCCGCCACGCTGCCCATCCACGAGAATCTTCCCCAAGCGCCCATCAACCCCTACGGTCAGACCAAGCTCGACATCGAAAACGCCCTCCGTGCCCTCGCGCCCGCGACCGGCCTCAGCTTCGCCGCCTTCCGCTACTTCAACGCCGCCGGCGCCTCCGAAGACGGCTCGATTGGCGAGGACCACACACCCGAGTCCCACCTCATCCCCCTCGCGATTCAGGTCGCCACCGGCCAGCGTCCGCAGCTGGAGCTCTACGGCACGGACTACCCCACCCCCGACGGCACCTGCCTGCGTGACTACGTGCACGTCGACGACCTCAGTCGCGCGCATATCGCCGTCTTCGACCAACTCGCCACGCCTGGCACCGCCCTGTTCTACAATCTCGGCACCGGCAAACCGACCTCGAATCGCGAGGTGATCCGCGCCGTGGAAAAAGCCACCGGCAAGAAGATCAACGTGAAGGAAAGTCCGCGCCGCCCGGGTGACCCGCCCGCGCTCTACGCCGACTCCACCAAGGCCCAGCGGGAACTCGGCTGGAAACCAAAATATCCCGACATCGACTCCATCGTGGCCACCGCGTGGAAATGGCACTCGACGAACCCGAAGGGCTATGCGGACCGGTAGGGCGGGTGACCGGGCGCTGCGTCCGCAAGCGTTTCCTTGACGGTTTAGGTTTTTTCAAGATGGTGGGGCCACTTGAGCAACTCGCGACAATCTCCTCGTGCTGATTGCCTGCGCCGCCTGCTGGCGACGGGTTGCGCCTTCCTGATTTTTGCTCTTGGCCTGTTGGCCGCGAGCCCGGCGCTCCACGGGCAACTGCATCACGACGCGACTTTGCCGACCGAAGACGGCTGCGCCATTGTGCTGTTCGCCGGCGGCGTCGCGGTGCCGCTCGCCGTGGTCGCAGTGCCACCGTCGCCGCCGGAGTGGCGCGCGCAGGTTCAGGTTGTTTCGACGGAAATTTCTCTGGATTCGCCACGCTACCTGCTTCAGCCGGAGCGCGGTCCGCCAGTGGCTTGATCGCGCTGGTTTGCCTGTCGCGCCGGTTTCCGGGTGGCAGGGATTAATCCGCTGCGATGCGGGTGCGGCCTCGCACTTCGTCGTTCGCGTGCCGCCAAGTGTCATGAGCCATCCTCGCAATGCATCTGTCCCGAAATCCCGATGAAACTAAAAACAATTTTGGCCTGGTCCTCCGTTCTCTTCCTCGCCCCGCCGGCCTTTCCGGCCGATGACCAGGTGCAGCAGTTGAAGCTGCAACTGCGGCAAATGCAGGAAGACTTTGAGAAAACCCGCCGCCAGCAACAGGCGCAGATTGAATCCCTCTCCCAGAAACTGGACGCGCTGACGAACCCGCCCTCGGTCGTTTCTGTCCGTGCGCCGGCCCGAACGGCCGAGCAGAAAAAAACCGCGCCAGAACTCGCGACCGCGGTCGTCCCAGCCGGGGGTCAAACCGCTTCGCCACCGCCCATCCCGTCCGCGCGCGCCGGTTCGGCCTACCTAAACCTCAGCTACGGCACGCTCCTCTCCGCCGGCTGGTCGAGCGTGCCGGATCCGTCGGCGCAGCTGCAGCTCGGCGACCACGATCCGATCAAACGCGGCTTCGCTTTGCGCAATGCCGAAATCACCGTCGACGGCGCGGTCGACCCCTATTTCAAGGGCTTCGCCAACATCGTCCTGAAGTTGAGCAAGGACAACGAAACCGCGGTCGAGCTCGAGGAGAGTTTTCTTCAGTCCACCTCGCTCCCGGCCAATCTCCAGCTCAAGGCCGGCCAGTATTTCGCCGCCTTCGGCCGACAAAATCCGCAGCACCCGCACACGTGGGCGTTCGTCGACCAGCCGCTCATCCTCAACCGCGCCTTCGGGCCGGAAGGCCTGCGGAGCATCGGCGCGCAGCTGTCGTGGCTCGCGCCGACGCCGTTCTACACCGAATTTTTTCTCAGCGTGCTCGATGGCCAGGGTGGCACGGCATTCAGCTTTCGCCATCCCGGCGAACCCGACGCGACCGGCGTGAACCGCGTCGCCGGCCATGCCACCATTGATCGCACGCTCCGCGGTGCGCACGACTTGCTCTACGTGCCGCGCGTCGCCGCCTCGTTCGAGCTCACCGACACGACGACGTTGCTCGCCGGTCTCTCGGGCGCCTTCGGGCCGAACGCCACCGGCCCGAACAACCGCACCGAGCTTTATGGGGTCGACCTATTCTGGAAATGGAAGCCCCCGGCCGCCGCACAGGGCTTCCCCTACGTCACGTGGCAGACCGAGGCGCTTTATCGTCGCTTTAGCGCCGCCGCCGACCTGGTCCGGCTCACGCCTCTGCGCGCCGAAACGCTGCGTGACTCCGGCGCCTATTCGCAGGTCGTCTACGGTTTCAAGCCACGCTGGAACGCCGGCCTGCGCTTCGACTATGTCAACGGCAACGCCGCCGGGTCCAACCCCGGCGATCCGTTCCGCGGTGAACGTTACCGCGTTTCGCCCGAACTGACGTTTCTCCCAAGCGAGTTTTCGAAAATTCGCCTCCAATACAACTACGACCACGGCGACCTCTTTGGCACCGCGCACTCCATCTGGATGCAGCTCGAATTCGGCCTGGGTGCCCACGCGGCTCACAAATACTAGTCCGACGCTTTGCGCGTAAATATTTTCCATGAAAATTTCTCTCCGCCACTTTCTCCTCCCGGGTCTAATGCTGCTCGCCTTGCCGGCCCGAGCCAAACTCACGGTCGTCGCCACCACCCCCGACCTCGGCGCCATCGCGCACGCGATCGGCGGTGATCGCATCGATCTCACGACGCTGGCGAGACCCACCGAGGACCCGCACTTCGTCGATGCCAAGCCGAGCTTCATCGTGAAACTTAATCACGCCGATGTCCTCATCGAGGGTGGCGCGGAGCTGGAGGCCGGCTGGCTGACTCCGCTGCTCGAAGGCGCGCGCAACCCGAAGCTCGCGGCGGGCAAACCTGGGCGCATCTCCGCCGCCGAGGGCGTCGCGCTCCTCGAAATCCCCGTCGCGCTCGATCGCTCGCAGGGCGATATCCACGCCACGGGCAACCCGCATTTTCTCACCGACCCGCTCAACGCGAAGCTCGTCGCCGCGCACCTCGCCCGCTCGTTCGCCGAACTTGACGCCAGTTCCGCCGGCGTATTCCAGGCGCGCCTGAAAAGTTTTACCGCCCAGCTGGATGAACGACTGGTCGCCTGGCAGAAGCTGCTCGCGCCTTTTCAAGGCCGGCCGCTGGTGACCTATCACAACTACTGGATCTATTTCGGCCGGCGTTTCAATTTTCCCATGGAGTTGTTCCTCGAACCGAAACCGGGCATCCCTCCGACACCGGCGCATCTCGCCGAGGTGATCACAAAGATGAAAGCCGACCGGCTGACGCTGATCACGGTCCAGCCTTATCAAAATCGCCGGACCGCCGACGCCGTCGCCACCCGCACGGATGCCATCGTGCTCGACTGGCCGTCATTCCCTGGCGGCAAAGGCACCGAGGGCTACGTTGAGTGGATCGATTTCCTCGTGCGCTCCATCGCCCACGGCTTCGCCGCCAAGTAATCTTTGCCCTCCCCGCCATGCTCGAAGCCTTTGACCTCATGAAGTGGCCGCTCCTCGCGTGCCTGCTCCTGCCCGGACTGCTCGTCTATCTCGGCCTCCACATCGTGCGGCGCGAAATCATTTTCGTTGATCTCGCGCTCGCGCAGATCGCCGCGCTCGGCACGTGCGTCGGGATTCTGCTGCACTACGAGGCGAGTTCCTGGGAAAGCTACGCGCTGTCGCTCGGCTTCACCTTCGTCGGCGCGGGCATCTTCACGATGACGCGCACGCATGATCACCGCGTGCCGCAGGAGGCGTTGATCGGAATCGTTTACGTCGTGACCGCCGCGCTCGGCATCCTGCTCCTGAGCCGCAGTCCCGAGGGCAACGAGGAACTCCGGCGCACGCTGATCGGCGAGGTGCTGTTGGTGACGCCCGGTCAGGTGCTGCGCACGTTCGCCCTCTATGGGGCCATCGGATTCGTCCACTTCCTCTGCCGGAAGAAATTCCTCGCCATTTCCTTCGAACCCGGGCGCACCGCGGCCGAAGGAGGGTCGATTCGCTGGTGGGATTTTCTGTTCTACGCGATGTTTGGCTGCGTCGTGACCAGCTTCGTGCAAATCGGCGGAGTGCTGCTCGCGTTCTCGTTTCTCATCGTGCCCGCGGTCTGCGCGAACTTCCTGGCCGACTCGCTGGGAGCGAGGCTCCTGATCGGCTGGGCGACGGCGACAGCCGCGAGCGTCGCCGGCCTGTATGGCTCATATGTCCTCGATCTGCCGACCGGCGCCGCGATCGTCTGCACGCTCGGCATCGCCCTCGTGTTGACGATGATCGTCTCACTCGGCCGCGGGTCGAAGCCGGCGTGAAGGCGTGACTCACTTCGTCACTTTGACGACGAAGTAAAGACAGGTGCCGCTCACTTCGCTGAACCAGTGCGGGACTCCAGCGGGGATCACAATGATGTCGCCCTTGGTGAGCTTGCGGGCCACGCCTCCGGTGATTTTCTCCCCCCGGATTTCGCCGGGGCCCGACGTCTTTGACGCGGTCGCCGCACCGCCGGTCGTGAGCGTGGCCGAGCCTTCGGTGATGTAGAGGATATCCGTGTCGTGCTCGTGGATCTCAACGATACCTGGCATCACGCGGCGGCCCGCTTGGATTTTGTAGCGGGTGTTGATGAGGAGCGGCATGCCCTTGGCGAAGGCATCGTCAACTTTGGCGTGGTCGAGCACGACCACCTCAGCAGGCGGCGGCGCGACCGGCGTCGCCGCGGCGGCGGTGGCGCGACTAACCATTCCGAAGGCAAGCAAGGCAAGGAAGGCGGAGGATTTCATGATTGAGGATTTGGGGTGACAGATGCGACGACGACAGATCACACGGTAGACGGGCGCCGCGTGCGACATCAATCCTGGCTTGGTTTGGAAACGCTATAGCGTATGCTCCCCCCCATGCCCGTGAATCGCCCGTTATTCAGTTCGTCCAAACCGGTCGTCGCCATGATTCATCTCGGCGCACTGCCGGGGACGCCCACGGGGAGGCGATCACGGCGCGAGTTGGAGATCCAGGCGCTGAAGGAGGCGAAGATCTACCGCGACGCGGGCGTGGACGGCCTGCTGCTCGAAAACATGCACGATACGCCCTATCTGCGCGGGCGCGTCGGGCCGGAAATTGTCGCGGCGATGGCCGTGATCGCGCGGGCCGTGAAGGACGCCACGCGGTTGCCCTGCGGTGTGCAGATTCTCGCCGCGGCCAACCAAGAGGCGCTAGCCGTGGCGCTGGCCGCCGGACTCGATTTTATTCGCGTCGAGGGCTTCGCCTTCGCGCATGTCGCCGACGAAGGATTCATCCAGTCTTCCGCCGCCGAGTTGATGCGCTACCGGCGCACGATCGGCGCCGGACACGTGCAAGTATGGGCCGATGTGAAAAAGAAACACAGTGCGCACGCCATCACCGCCGATGTCGGCATCGGGGAGACGGCGCACGCGGTAGAGTTCATGCGGGGCGACGCGGTCATCGTGACCGGCACAGTGACCGGAGACGCGCCGAAGCCGGAGGATGCGCGCGAAGTGAAGCGCGCCACTCACCTGCCGGTCTATCTCGGCTCGGGTGTGACCGCGGGCAACGTTGGAAACTTTCGCGGCGACGCGGACGGTTTCATCGTCGGCTCGGAATTCAAGGTCGGCGGGCACTGGGCCGGCGCGGTCGACGCGAAACGCGTGCGCCGGTTCATCGCGGCGCTCCAGTGACGCGAAACGGAAACTCACTCTCGGCTCGTCACGGATGCTTCGTCTCGCAAATTTCAGCACCATGAAGCTGCTTCGAGTTCTAGGGGATCGTCCTGGGCGGGTTGGCGTTGGTCGCATGCAGCAAGGCACCACCACCGCTCACCCCCGATCAGGTGTTGCAACAACTTGACCCGAAATACCGTGACGCCATTGGGTGGGCGATGGCGCTAATCAATCAGGACGGAAGTGCCGCGAAGACCATCTGCGTTGATGCACTCCGAATGCGGAATTTGTCGGAGGCCAGCAAGACGGCTGAAGTGTGGAACGCCGTCGTTTCATTTGCGAGCGGCAGGTATCCGGGCGTCCTGCCGACCAACGCGCGGGACCTCGTCCCCGGGCAAATCCCCGTTTTTTATCTCACCAAGGAAGGCGATGTGGTGATGCGAATGGAGAAAATTTCTCCACGTTAGAGTCGCGGCGCGGCGGGCTTGCTGGGCACATCCCAGGCGTTGGCGCCGGTGACATTAAGTTTCCGTTTGTAGACCTTGTCGTTGCACGACGCGTAGAGCGTGTCGAATTTCTCGCCGCCGAAGACCAGGTTGGTGATGCGGCCATTGGGAGTCGGAATGATCACGTTCACGCGGCCGGCCTGATCGCAGACTTGGATGCCGAGGCGCGTCGCGACGTAGAGGTTGCCGTGGCGATCGACCTTGAGGCCATCGGCGGAACTTTGGTCATCGGTGTCGGGCTCATGCAGGTGGTAATAGCGCTGCTTGTGCGCGAGCGCGCCATCGGGCTGGATCACGTAGCTGTAGACCCAGCGCGACCGATAGTCGGCCACGTAGAGCAACGACTGGTCGGTGGACAGCGCGACGCCGTTGGCATATTTCAGCCCGGTGTCGACGACTCGCTTCACGCCATCGGGAGTGATGAGCCAGACTTTGCTCGGGTCGTTGCTGGCGCCGGCGGGAGGGTTGGTGACGTAGATGTTGCCGTTGTGGGCCACGACGAGGTCGTTCCCCGCAATTTCGCTCGCGACCACGGTGGCTTTGCCGTCCGCGCCATAGGCGAGAATCTGCTGAGTGCCAGTGGCGACGGCGAAGAGCCGACCGTCGGGACCAAACGCCTGGCCATTGCCGCGCTTGGTATCCGCGATAAAGACGGCCGGGGTTCCATCCGGGCCGATTTTGTAGGCCTTGCTGTTGGGAATATCGGTAAAAAATACCTCGCCCTTCGGATTGACGGCCGTGCCTTCAGCCAAGCGGTAGCCCTCGCCCACCAGTTGCCACTCCTCGCCGGGGATGAAGATCGGGCCGATGCGCTCGAGCGGCAGCCGCCCGGCTTTCACCGGCTGCGGCCAGCCCTGCCACAGCCAGCGCATCGCGTCGGGAAACAACTGGGTGCCGTGCCTGGGGTTGTGCTCGCCGACACCCCAGACATGCATCACCTCGTAGCCCGCGTAGATGAGCGCGCTCGCCATCGTTTGGTTGGCCATCCACCAGTCGCCCCCGTAGATATTCTGATCGTGTTCGCCGTCTTGGAGGAACACCCGCAACGGCTTCGACTCAGTCTGGCGAATGATCGTCGGGTAGCGGTCGCCGCCGCGCAGCCCAACGTAAGAGCCGACGCAGCTAAACACGCGCGAAAACGCGTCCGGCCGCTCCCAGGCCGCGGTGAAGGCCGCGATCGCGCCGCTGCTCCCGCCACCGATGGCCCGATCGTTGCCGGCCGGAGAAAGCCTGATCGCACGGCCGTCGCTGGTGGCCTTCGATTCGACCGCGGGCAGCACTTCCTCGAGGAGAAACCGCGCGTAGGCGTCGCTCAGTCCATCGAATTCATAACTGCGGTTGAAGCGGTCGAGGGCGGTCGCGGCGTTGGTGGTTTTCACCACGCCGGGAGGCACGAACACGCCGATGATAACCGGCAGTTCGCCACGGGCGATGAGGTTGTCGAAAACGGTCGGAGCGTTCCACTGCACGCCGTCTTGATTCACGTAAACGCAGGCGGGCTTCGTCGCGTCATATTGTCGGGGCACGTAGATGGTCACTTGTCGCGTGGTGCCGGGAAAGATCTTTGAATTCTCGAAAGTAAACTTGATCAACTCTCCCGCCGGCACGCCGGGCTGCGGTTTGGAGTCGGGGCCGGGAACGTAGTCGTCGGCCGCGCGGAGGAGTGGGACGAGGAAGGCAAGGAGCCCAAGCAAAATTGTTGGTTTCATGAGGAGGATATTTCCGGGCGGGGCGCTCGCCGGCGCCCGCGGTTGCCGATCAGCGGAATGCTATTTTTTCTTCGCTGCCTTCGGCACGGGCGGCGGTGGAGCGACGTAAGCCGGGAGCACGTGGGCCTGTGGCGCGACCCGCGCGAGGTTGGGCGTCACGTCGGCCTCGACGCGCCGCAGCGACCAGTTGAGGCCACCGAGGAGCACCGATTGAAAAACGGGGTTGAGCCAGACGTCCTCGCGGTGGCCCATGCTCGTATAGAACACCCGGCCCTGGCCGTGCCGGCGCGCCCAGGTTGCGGGGTAGTTGGGCCGGGCGTAGGAGGGCCCGGTCATACCCTTCGTGTCCTGCACGAGCAGGACGTGCAGATCCGGGGCAAAGTTTTTCAGCGAATACCATTCCTCGTGCGGGCCAAAGTCCGGGGGCACGGCGTTCATGCCGGGAAACTTCTCGTCCGCGATGATCTGATGGGCGGGTTGCTGCGCGTCGTGCTTGATAAACTCGGCCCCGAGCATCTTCACATAGTCGGTCGTGTTCGCACCGTCGTTCTGGTTGCGGGCCGGACCGTGGTCGAGGTTGCCAGGCGAGTGAAAGGAATCGGACGCGGCGTGGACTGCCACGAAGCCCTTGCCGTCGGTGATCGCCTGGAGGAAGGCCGCCTTCCCGGCCTCCGTCATGGGTGGCTGGCCGTCGCCGCGCGTGGCACTGTGCCGGGCGAGCGTGAGCACACCGCTCGTGAAAAAGAGGATCGCGTCGAACTGCGCGAGATACTCGGTGGAAAAGAGGCTCCCATCCTTCGACTCAATGAATTCGAGGTTGTTTTTTTCTCCGAGTTCCTGGAGCACCTGCATCGCGAAGGACGGCTGGCCGGCCACGCGCTTGATGACGGAGTGCTCAAAACCGGACGACTTCGTGAAGAAGAGGACTTTTTTCGTCGCCGGCGCGGCGCCCGCGACCGACATGATCGCGTGGCAGAGGACGGTGAATACCAGAGCAACCGAGGTTTTCATTGCAAGGGGAGCTTGAGAGCGCGCCTGCGGGCAGGCGCAAAGGCGGACGGATTGCGGCCATTACCGGCACGCCGGCTCCGACAAATCAATGCTCTTTCAGCTTCTTTTGCAGCGCAGCTTTCGTGAGCCCGAGTTGCTTCGCGGCGACGCCGACATCGCCCGCCGCCGTGGCCAGCGCCCGGCGGATGAGTTCACGCTCCAGTTGCGGCAAAATCCGCCCGCCGTCGCGGGCCAGCTCCGCGTGAAGAAAATCCAGCGCGCGCTCGACGGTGAGCGCCGGCTCCCCGGCGGCCACCCGCTCGGCCGTCACCCGCGCGGAGGCCAGCGCGACGTTCTCGGCATTCGCCGTGCGCACCGCATCGAAGGGCGCGTCGCTGGTGGCGGTCAGGGCGAGGGCGCCCACGGTGGGCTCAACGTTGGTCGCGCCGCGAATTTCCGCGGGTAAATCCTTCACGAGAATGGCGGCGCCCTGCGCGATGACGGCGCTGCGGTAAATGACGTTTTCCAGTTCGCGGACATTGCCCGGCCACGTGTGGCGCGTGAGCACGGCCATCGCCTCGGGCGAGACCTTGGCGACACGCGCTTTCCTGGCCTTCACCAGATTTTGCAGGCAGAAATCCACGATCTGCGGGATGTCGCCACCGCGCTCCCGCAGCGTCGGCATCTTGATCCGGACCACGTTGAGCCGGTAGTAGAGGTCCTCGCGGAAGGTTTTCGCCTTCACCATTTCCTCCAAGTCCTTGTTCGTCGCGGCGAGGATCCGGACATCGACCTTGATCGTCTCGGTGCCACCCACCCGCTGAATCTCGCCGGCCTGGAGCACGCGCAAAATCTTGGTCTGCGTGGCGAGCGCCATGTCGCCAATCTCATCGAGGAAAATCGTGCCGCCATCGCACAGCTCGAATTTCCCCAGTCGCTGCGCGGTCGCGCCGGTGAACGAGCCCTTTTCGTGGCCGAAGAGTTCACTCTCGATCAGATTATCGGGAATGGCGGCGCAATTGACCGCGATGAAGGGCCTCGCCGCGCGGTGGCTGTGCTTCCAAATCGACCGCGCCACGAGCTCCTTGCCGGTGCCACTTTCCCCCGTGATCATCACCGTGACGTCGCTCGCCGTGACCTGCCCGATGATCTTGAACACGTCCTGCATCACCGGCGCGCTGCCGACAATGCCCTCGCGGTAGTCGTCGGCATTGATGGTCGGCTTGTAATCGCCGACGGCGCGGAGATCGGCGTGGGCCTTAAGGGCGTTGGCGGCGAGCGCGAGGACCTTGGCGGGGTCGAACGGCTTCATCACATAGTCGAACGCGCCATATTTCATCGCCTCGATCGCCGTCTGTGCGGTGCCAAACGCCGTCATCAAGACGACGAGTTGCTTGGGGTTGGCCGCGCGGATGTGCTGGAGCGCCTCGATGCCGCCCATGCCGCCCATCCGCACGTCAAGAAAAACGAGGTCGGGCACCGGGCCCTTCTTGACCATCGCCACGCCCTGCTCACCGCTCGCGGCCTCCGTGACCCGGTAATTTCGCGAGGTCAGCACGCGCGAGAGCGAGTAACGGATCTCAGTGTCGTCATCGATGACGAGGATGGTGGGCGGTTGGGCGGAAGGATCGGACATGGTGGCAGCGGACGGAGGAGCCAGGCGTGCGAAGACGCTGGCACTTTCCGCCGACGGGCTTTTGTTATGCCACATGCTTGGCTGGTCAATGAACCTTTTCCGCGTCCGCGGCATTCAACTCGCGGTCCACTTCTCGTTTTTTCTGCTGCTCGCGTTCGTCGCGCAGGAAGGCTGGCAGGAGGACGGCTGGCCCGGGCTCCTCTGGAGCGTGGGCACGCTGCTGGTGTTTTTCACTTGCGTGGTGCTGCACGAATTCGGCCATTCGTTTACGGCGATGCACTATGGCATCGGCGTGCGGCGAATCCTGCTGATGCCGATCGGCGGCATGGCGGAGTTTGAGGACATTCCCCGGGAGCCCGGGCGCGAGCTGCTCATCACCCTGGCCGGCCCGGCGGTGAATTTTGTAATCGCGGGCGCACTGTGGGCCGCCGTGGGCCTTCCCCCGGGCTGGCCGCTAGCGAATTATCCCGCCAATGCGACCGGCTTCGCGCAACTGCTACTGCACTGGAACTTGCTCATGGGCGTCTTCAACCTCGCGCCGGTTTTCCCGATGGACGGTGGGCGCATCGTCCGCGCGTTGCTGGCCACGCGGCTGTCGTATTTACGCGCGACGTTTTGGGCGGCGAGTATCGGCAAGGTGCTGGCCGTCATCGCGGCATTGGTGGCACTGTTTGTTTTCCACGTCTGGCTCACGGCCGTGCTTTTCGCCTTCATCTTCTTCGCCGGCGAGGCGGAATACCGCGCAGTGAAACGCCGGGAGCGCGAAGACGCGCACTGGCGCACCGTCCTCGCCCGGGCCTACGCGGCGACGCTGCCGCCGCCCGCCGAGGAGCCGCCCGTGTTGTCGTGAGGCTGAAACCCCGCGGCGCTTATTGCACTGGCCTCGCGCCGTCGGTCCCGCCAGACCAACGGCCGGAGCAAGTTTGCCCGAACCTCAATCCACCTCCGCAATGGAAATCACCCGCAGGGACCTCTTCCGCTCGGCCGGCCGGCTGGCGGTGCGGCCGACGCGCGCCTCCGCCTCCGGCCCCGGAATCTCATCAATGTATCACAGCTCGACACCCGCATCAAATTATTCGGCCGCGAGCTGCCCTTTCCTATTTTACTCGCGCCGGTGGCCTGTCACCGGCTGTTCCATCCCGAAGGGGAAATCGCCGAACCTGGCATCGTTCCGCCGGTGGCCGGGACGCCGATCACGAGGATGAAGCGATTCGCCGCATGAGTGATCCATCACCCACCCCGGGACTTTCGCCGCTGGTGTGGCGCGCCGGCGTTCCTCTGTTGGTCGGCCTCACGCTCGCGCTGCTGCCGGCACCGGCCGGACTCCCGCCGCACGCGTGGCATTATTTCGCCGTGTTTGCGACCGTGATTCTCGCGTTGATCACGGAGCCGGTTCCGGCCGCCGCGGTCGGCTTTCTGGGCGTGACCTTCGCGGGAGTGTTTGGCCTCGTCTTCACGCCAGCGCAGCTCGCCAGCCCCGCGTTCAAGTTTCCCGCCGAGACGCTGAAATGGTCGCTTGGGGGATTCTCGAACAGCACGGTCTGGCTCATCTTCGGGGCATTCATGTTTGCAATGGGCTATGAAAAAACCGGGCTCGGCCGGCGCCTCGCCCTGGGGTTGGTTCGTCGGCTCGGCGGGCGCACGCTGGGCCTCGGCTACGCCGTCGCGTTGTCGGACCTCGTGCTCGCCCCGTTCACGCCATCGAATACCGCCCGCAGCGCCGGCGCGATCTACCCGGTGATCCGGAGTATTCCCGAACTTTACGATTCCCGGCCCGGCGAATCGGCCCGCCAGATTGGAGCCTACCTCATGTGGGTCGCGTTCGCGACGACGTGTGTGACGAGTTCGATGTTCGTCACCGCGACGGCGCCGAATCTTTTCGCCCTGGAGCTGGTCCGGAAGGCGACTGGCGTGGAGGTGACCTGGATGCAGTGGTTCATCGGTTTCCTGCCCATCGGCGGGTTGCTGGTGCTCGTGCTACCGTGGCTGATCTATCAGGTCTACCCGCCGGGAATTCGCGTGAGCGCCGAGGTGCCGCGTTGGGCGGCGGCCGAGCTGGCGAAACTAGGGGGCATCACCCGCCTCGAAATCATCATGGCCGCACTGGTGCTCCTCGCGCTCGCGCTGTGGGTGTTGGGCGGGCCCGTGATTGATGCGACGATGGTGGCGCTGGTGGGGATTTCGCTGATGCTGATCAGTGGAGTCGTTTCCTGGGATGACGTCGTGGGCAACAAACCCGCCTGGAACGTGCTCGCGTGGTTCGCCACGCTCGTGACGCTGGCCGACGGATTGAGCCGGGTGGGTTTTATCGACTGGTTCGGCCGGGGTGCGGCCACGCTGCTCGTCGGCCACTCGCCGATCTTCGTGCTCACGCTGCTCGTCGCGTTGTTTTTTCTGCTCCACTACATGTTCGCGGGCCTGACCGGGCATACGGCCGCGTTACTGCCGGTCTTCGTCGCCGCGGGCGCGGCGGTGCCGGGTCTGCCGGTGCGGGCGTTTGCCCTGCTGCTGGTCTATTCCCTGGGGATCATGGGCGTGCTGACGCCGTATGCATGTGGACCGGCGCCGGTTTACTACGGGAGTGGTTTTATCGCGCGCAAAGATTTCTGGCGGCTCGGCCTGGTCTTTGGGCTGATTTTCCTCGGCACGATGCTGCTCATCGGCGTGCCGTATCTACGGGTCGTTGCGCCCTGATCGGATCGGCGGGCCAAAGACGGGCAGCCTTCAGGGCCTCCGCCACCACCTTGGCTGCGGCCGGCGGGTGACGCGTTTCTTGGCCTCGTCGCGGGAAAATTCTTCGCAAAATCTGCGCAATAACGCGCAAGCGGCGCGGAGGCACCCACTGCACACCTTCGTAGGATGTCAGCGTCCGCCGCGACGATCGCCCAGCGGGCCAACTCCCTCCCCCATGAAAGACTATCGCCCGACCGATTTGAGAAACTTCGCTGTCGTCGGTCACGCCTCGTGCGGCAAAACCATGTTGTGCGAGGCGATGCTCGCCTGTTCCGGTCGCATCGGCCGGAGGTGCACCAGACCATCGTCTCGGGTCAGGGCGAGATTCACCTCCAGGTAACCGCCGAGCGGCTCGTGCGCCGCTTCGGCGTGTCGGTCACGCTGCAAGAGCCGCGCATCCCCTACCGCGAGACCATCCGCACGCGGGCCGATTCGCGCTACCGGCACAAGAAGCAGACGGGCGGTGCGGGCCAGTTCGCGGAAGTGTGGCTGCGGCTCGAGCCTCGGGCGCGCGACAGCGGGGTCGAGTTTGTGCAGTCGCTCGTGGGCAATAACGTCGACCGCGTCTTCGTGCGCTCAGTCGAGAAAGGCGTCCTCACCGTCTGCCGGAAAGGCATTCTCGCGGGCTTCCGCGTGGTCGACGTGCGCGCCGATTTCTACGACGGCAAGATGCACCCGGTGGATTCGAAGGACATCGCCTTTCAGGTCGCGGGCTACCACGCGTTCAAAGAAGCATTCCAGGAGGCGTCGCCGTGTCTGCTTGAACCCATCAACCACGTCACGGTCACCGCGCCCGAGGAGTATCTCGGCGTCGTGCTGGGCGACCTTTCCGCGCGTCGCGGGCACATCCTCGGAGTCGACACCGATGGCCAGTTTCAACTCGTCCGCGCACACGTGCCGCAGAAGGAGCTCTATCACTACAGCACGGTCGTGCGCTCGCTGACGAGCGGGCGCGGCCGCCACGAAGAGAGTTTCAGCCACTACGCGGAGCCTCCCCCGGAGCTGGCGCAGCGGCTCCTGGCCGAAAGCAAGGCGCAGCGCAACGGGCAGCCCGAGAAATAAGGGCGCGACGGCACGCCGCGGCCCAGCTGAAGCGACGGTTTTTTGGCGGACATTCGGAAACAAAAAAAGGCCGCCATTGCTGTGCGGTGATCCCCCGAAATCTGGGCCACTTGCGAGGTTAGTCTGCGGCCCTAAAAGGAGCCCAGACCATGAAAGGAAAACACCACGCGACGGAGCAAAAGATCCGCATTTTGCGGGAAGCCGATGGCGGCAAGAGCATCGTGGAAGTGT
>SIBG01000043.1 GCA_009695305.1 Opitutus sp.
CGGCACCATCGAGGGCCGCGTGCTCAATACCCGAAACGGCGAATTCCTCGAAAAGGCCCGCGTGACCGTCGAGGGCACGAGCCTCGAGACCTTCACCGATTCCTCGGGCCAGTATCTCGTCGGCAGCGTGCAACCGGGCGCAGCGCGCGTGCGCGCCTTTCACACCGGGCTCGTCGCGCTCACCCACCCGGTCGTGGTCGTGGCGGGGCAGACCACGCAGCAGGATTTCAACCTCGCCGATGCCTCGACCATACCCGCGCAGGCGGACACCAGCGGCACTACCGTGAAACTCGATAAATTCGTCGTCGTCACCTCCAAGGAGATGGAGGGCGCCGCCATCGCGATCAACGAACAGCGCTTCGCCCCCAACACCAAGACCGTCGTCGCCACCGACGAACTCGGCTTCGTGCCCGAGGGCAACGTCGCCGAGTTCATGAAATTTCTCCCCGGCATCACCATCGAGAGCTCCGGCGGCTTCGCGCGCGAGGTCTCGATCAACGGCGTGCCGCCCGCCAACGTCCCGATCACCATCGACGGCTTCAGCCTCGCCTCCGCCCACCCCGGCGGCGGCACCGGCCGCAACGCCGCGCTCGACATGATCTCGATTAACAACCTCGCCCGCGTGGAGGTGGGGTTTTCGCCGACGCCCGAGACGCAAGGCTCCGCCCTCGCCGGCTCGGTGAACATGATTCCGCGCAGCTCGTTCGAGCGCGCGCGCCCCAGCCTCACCACCACCGCCTACGTGCTGATGCGCGACAACGCCCGCGATTTTAAAAAGACGCCCGGCCCGCGCCAGAATCCCACCCGTAAGGTCCATCCCGGCTTCGATTTCATTTACCTCCGGCCCGTCAACAAGCGCTTCGGTTTCACCATCTCCGCCGGTAGCTCGAAGAACTACCTCAACCAGGACCAGATCATCAACACCTGGCGCGGCTCCGGCACCGCGACCAACGGCGTGGCGTTTCCCCACACCACGCCCGACCGGCCCTACCTCACTTCGGTGCAGCTGGCCGACAATACCAAGGACAGCACGCGCAGTTCCTTCAGCCTCACTCTCGACTACAAGCTCACGCCCACCGACCGGCTCGCGTTTTCGTTTCAATACACCACGACCAACTTTGCCAACATGGCGCGCTCGATCGTGTTCAACGTGAACCGCGTGAATCCCGGCGATTTCACCCCGACCTCGACCCGCGGCTTCGCCGGTGCCGGCTCGCTCCAGTTGGTCAACATCGGCCAGACCCGCGACAACCGCACCTACATGCCCACGCTCACCTGGCGGCACGACGGCCCGGTCTGGCGCGCCGAGGCCGGTCTCGGCCACTCGCACGCCCGCGGTGTCCTCCGCGGCTTCGACCGCGGATTCTTCAACACCGTCAATGCCCAGCGCACCGGCGTGACCGTCTCGTTCGACGAGATTTTTTACCTTCGCCCCAATGTCATCACCGTCACCGACGGTGCGACCGGCGCGCGGATCGATCCCTACAACCTCGGCACCTACGCCCTCGGCTCGACCAACGGCAATACGCTCCACAACCGCGATCTCCAGCGCACCGCCTACGGCAACGCGCGGCGCGATTTCGACGGCCGCCTGCCTTTCACGCTCAAGACCGGCTTCGACGTCCGCCAGTGGGTGCGCGATCTCTGGGCGCGCTCGCAGCCGTTTGCCGCCAACGGCCGCGACGGCCGGCCGAGCACCACCCCCGTCGGCAGCGACGACGTGGCATCGCCGTTTCTCGACGCCAGCGCGTCGCAACGCTTCGCGCCCTACGGCTTCCCGCAAATCCAATGGATCAGCAACGAGCAGGTCTGGGATCACTATCGTGCGAACCCCGGTCTCTATGTCGCCGATACCAATGCCGACTATCGCTCGATGGTGACCGGCTCGAAAAACATCGAGGAGATCGTCTCGGCCGCCTACCTGCGTGGCGACGTGAGCCTGCTCGACCGTCGCTTGAAACTCGTCGGAGGCCTGCGCGCCGAGCAGACCAACGTCAAAGGCCAAGGCCCGCTCACCGACCTAGCGCGCAACAACCAGCGCGACGCGCGCGGTAATGTCATCCTCGGCGCCAACGGCCGGCCGCTGACCATCACCTCCGTTCCGCTGGAGATCTCGAAGCTCACGTTTCTCCCGCGCGCCGGCCTGGCCGAAAAGGAATACCTGCGGCTCTTTCCGAGTCTCAACGCGAGCTTCAACCTGCGCGAAAACCTCATCGCCCGCGCCGCGATCTACTCTTCGGTCGGCCGCCCCGATCTCAACCAATACGGCGGCGGGCTCACGCTGCCCGACCCCGAACTCGCGAACAGCGCGACGAACCGCATCGTCGTCAACAACGCCGCGATCAAGGCGTGGAGCGCGCGCACGGCCAATGTGCGGTTGGAATATTATTTCGCAGGCGTCGGCCAGGTGTCGGCCAGCGCCTTCCGCCGCGAGTTCAAGAATTTTTTCGGCGCCACCGTGTTCAAGCCGACGGCCGAATTCCTCGAACTCTACGGCGTCGATGCCACGACCTTCGGCGGCTACGAGGTCGCGACGCAGGAGAATCTCCCCGGCACCGTCACGATGGAGGGCATCGACCTGGCCTACCGGCAGGCACTCACCTTCCTCCCTCCCTGGGCGCGCGGCGTGCAGGTGTTTGCCAACGGCAGCACGCAGCGCACGGAGGGCGATCAGCGCGGCAATTTCGCTGGCTACATCCCGCGCAGCGGGAGCTGGGGCGTGAGCCTCACGAGGGCGAAATACAACCTGCGCGTGAACTGGACGTATCGCAGCCGCCAACGCCGCAACGAGGTCGCCGTCGGCCCCGGCGTCGAGCCCGGCACTTTCAACTGGGGCCAGAAACGTCTCACGATCGATGTGCTCGGCGAGTATCAGCTCTCGCGGCGCTTCGCGCTCTTCGCCAATCTCCGCAACCTGAACGACGCCACCGACGATTTCGAACTCGCCGGCCCGAGCACCCCGCCGCCCGCGCAGTTCCGCAGCCGGCTCGACTTCGGCTCGCTCTGGACCTTTGGCGTCAAAGGCACGTTTTGAACCTGCGCCACCAGTCCTTCACGCTGCTCGCATTCCTCGGTCTCGCCGCCGTCACCGCGACCATCGCACCGAAAAAATGATCCCGTGGCACCGCGAAGTTTTCCGCACGGTCGCCGCGTTGATCGCCGTCCACGCGTTCGCGACGCCGGCGCCGGCGAAACCGAATATTCTTCACATCAATGCCGACGATCACCGCGCCGACGGCCTGCGCGTGCTCGGCAACCCGGTGTTGCAGACGCCGCACCTGGATGCGCTCGCCGCGCGCGGCGTCGTCTTCACGCGCGCCTACACGATGGGCGCGATGACGCCCGCCGTCTGCCTGCCCAGCCGGATCATGATGCACACGGGCCGCTCGCTGTTTCGCGTGAGCGGCCACAAGGAAGTCCCCGGCACCATCCCGCTCGCCACGCTGCTCAAATCAGCCGGCTACGAAACCTGGCACCTCGGCAAGCGCGGCAACGAATACCGGCCCGCGATGCAAGTGTTCGACACCTATCAGATCGACGACGGCCAAGGCGAAGGGGAGCTGGGCAACCGCGCGTTTTCCAGCCGCCGCTACGCCGACCGCACGATCGCGTTTCTCCAGAAACGCGACGCCGCGAAGCCGTTCTACATCTACCTCGGCCCACCCGCGCCGCACGATCCGCGCGAGGCCGAACCGCGGTTCCACGCCCTCTACGATCCCGCAAAGATTCCGCTCTCGCCCGCGTTTCTCCCGCAGCATCCTTGGGACAACGGCGATATGACCGTCCGCGACGAGCAGCTCGCCCCTTGGCCGCGCACCCCGGAAAACACCCGCCGCCAGCTCGCCGACTACTATGCGTGCATCACCGGCCTGGATCACCACATCGGCCGCATCGTCGAGGCCCTGCGGCAAAGCGGCCAGTTGGAGAACACCCTCATCGTCTTCACCGGCGACAACGGGCTGTCGATGGGCGAGCACGGCCTCTTTGGAAAACAAAACCTCTACGAGTTCGGCGGCATGCACGTGCCCTTCGTGATCGCCGGTCCCGGCATCCCGCACGGCCGCCGCGAGGCGTTCGCCTATCTGATGGATCTCTATCCAACGCTCTGCCATTTCGCCGGCGTCACCCCTCCGCCGGAAACCGAGGGCCGTGACCTCCGCCCGCTCTTCGCCGACCCGGTCGCCAAAGTCCGCGATGTCCTCTTCACCGCCTACCTTGATGTGCAGCGCTCCATCCGCGACGAGCGGTGGAAACTCATCCGCTACCCGCAGGTCGACCGCACCCAGCTCTTCGATCTTGCGGCCGACCCGCACGAGTTAACCAACCTCGCCGCTCAGCCGGCGCACGCTGCCACCCTCGCGCGGATGCGCGCACGGCTCGAGGCCGAGAGCAAACGCCTCGGCGACACCGTCACTTGGACGAGCGCGCAAACGAAGCCGGCGGCCTGGACTCCGCCATCAAAGTAAAAATCCCCGGGGCAAGCCCCGGGGCATTTGACAAGACCGCCGCAAACTCATCCGACCATAATGCAATTCGCGCTTAAACCCGTCCGTCCAACCAAGCCGAAGCAAGCTTCGGGGTATCGGACCCACAGCGAATGAACCGGTCCACCGCGCTCCTGCGCTGCATGTTTTTCGCGTTGGGATCGACTGTGGTGGCAGCATCCGCGCAAACCGCCGTTCCCAGCGAACGCATTCTCCGCCATCTCTCCTACGGCCCGCACGCCGAGCGCAACGTCCTCGATCTCTATCTGCCCGCCGTGCGCGGCCCAGCGCCGCTGCCCGTCATTGTCTGGCTGCATTCCGGCGGCTGGTATCTCGGCGACAAAGGCAACGGCGGTCTGGCGCGCGCCTACGTCGCCCGCGGCTACGCCGTCGCCTCGATCAACTACCGGCTGAGCCAGCACGCGATTTTCCCCGCCCAGATCGAGGATTGTCAGCGCGCCATCCGCTGGCTCCGCGCGCACGCCGGCGACCACGGCCTCGATCCCACCCGGATCGGGGCGTGGGGCACCTCCGCCGGCGGCCACCTCGTCGCCTTGCTGGCCACTGCGGCGGATAAATTCTCCGCCGCAGCCGACGATCCGCACCGCCACCTCTCCGCCGCCATCGCGGCCGGGTGCGCACAGAATCCGCCAACGGATCTGCTCACTTGGGATGCGCAGGCGCTGCCCAACCCCTCCGTCGTCGCCGGCGCCCCCGACTCGATGGTTGAGCGGCTCCTCGGTGGGCCGCTCGCGGAGCGCCGCGCGCTCGCCGAGCGCGCCAGCCCGCTGCGCCACGTGTCGGCAAACTCTTCGCCGTTTTTCCTCGTGCATGGTGACGCCGACCGCGCCGTGCCCCCGCGGCAGAGCGAAACCTTTCACGCCGCGCTCCGCGCCGTCAGCGTTGAAAGCACGTTGCACATCATCCGCGGCGCGGGCCATGTGGGCGATGTTTTTTCCCAAGGCATGCCTCACGCGGCCATCGAGGATTTTTTCGACAGGCACCTAAAGTCCGCGACCGCCCGCAAACCGTGACCGGAAAAACAGCCGCACGGAAAGGGCCCATCCTGCGCTTTCTGATCTGAACGCACGCTTTCGTCGGCACCATAAGACTGCGCGCCCCCGCATCACGGTGCCTTCAAAGCCTCGGTTGCACCGGGCGGGAAAAAGCGTTTCAATTCTCTCATGAAACTACACCGCCCGCCCGCGTGCGCGGCGTTGATTCTCACGCTCTCAATCGGGACCGTCGCAGCCGCCGCCGACGGCGAGGGCCTCTTCGTCCGTTCGAGCCTTGCCGTGTTCGGTGCCACCCTCGGCCAGTCCACCTCCACCGGCACCATCGAGGGCCGCGTGCTCAACGCCGACAGCGGCGACTCCGTTGAGAGCGCCCGCGTGACCGTCGAGGGCACTGTGCTCGAGACACTCACCGATGCCACCGGCCGCTACCGCCTCACCAACGTCCCCGCCGGATCCGCGCAGGTGCGCGTGTTTCGCACCGGCGTCGCGGTGCAGACGCTCGCCGTCACCGTCGCGGGGGGCGCGACCGCGCAGCAGGATTTCACTCTCACCGCGCTGCGGCGCCCCGCGGCGGGCGGTGCGACGGTGAAGCTCGACGAGTTTGTCGTGGCCTCCACGAAGGAGATGGGCAACGCCACCGTCGCGATCAACACGCAGCGCTTTGCGCCGAACCAGATGCACGTGGTCGCGGCCGACGAGTTCGGCGGCGCGGCCGAGAGCAAGGTCGGCGAGGTCCTGAAATCCCTGCCCGGCGTCTCGATGACGCTCGGCGGCGGCGGCGAGCCCTTTCAGGTTTCGCTCGACGGCGTGCCTTCGGACAACGTGCCGGTCACCGTCGGCGGTTTCAGCCTCGCGAGTTCGGGCGCCGGCACGGTCCGCTCCATCGGCCTGCACCAGATCGCGATCAACACCATCTCGCGCATCGAGGTGGTTAACACCCCCACGCCGGAGAGCAGCGGCGCCTCGCTCGCGGGCTCCGTGAATCTCGTGCCGCTGAACGCCTTTGAGCGCGCGAAGCCGTTCTACGGCTTCAGCGCGATCGTCTCGATGCGCGACGACGAGCGCAGCCTGCGCCGCACGCCCGGCCCCACGCGCGAGCCGACGTCGAAGATTCGCCCCGGCTTCGAGTTCACGGGCATCGTGCCGGTAAACAAGCGCTTCGGCTTCACCGTCTCGGCGAGCGCGTCCACGCTCTACCGCGTGCAGAATCTTTCGCAAAGCACATGGCGCGGCACCGGTGCCGCCACCACCGGGCCGGCAGCCAACGCGAACTTCCCGGACACCACGCCCGACAAGCCCTACCTCACCGACTACGGCGTGCGCGACGGCGGCGCGATGGTCACGGCCGCGTCGTTCGGCGCGACGCTCGATTTCCAACTGAGCCGCAACGACCAGCTCAACGTTTCGCTGCAATGGGCGTTTTCCGACTTCGCGCTCACGCAGCGTGTGATGAATTTCTTCGTGGGCCGCGTCGCGCCGGGAAGTTTCACGCCCACCTCCACGCGCGGCTTCGCCGGCGCCGGCGAGATCAGAATCAACAACACGATTAACGGGCTCGGCGGCAACCTCTACATGCCGTCGTTCACCTACCGGCATAACGGACCGCTGTGGCAATCCGAGGCGGGCGCGGGCGTCTCGCAGTCGATGCGCTGGCGCAAGGACGCGACCAACGGGAATTTTTTCAACTCCGTCGCGCGCCGCCAGAATCTCACCGTGTCCTACGACGATATTTTCTACCTGCGGCCCAACAAAATCACCGTCACCGACGCCGCTGGCGCGCCCGTCGATCCCTACAAGCTCGACGGCTACCTCCTGAACACCGCGAGCACGAATGCGTTTCAGACGATGGACCGGCAGCAGACTGCCTACGCGAATTTGCGCCGCGGCTTTTTCGGTGCCGTGCCGCTGACGCTGAAGTCCGGCCTCGATGTCCGCCGCCAGGTCCGCGACACGCGCAACACGAACCCGACGCTGACCTTTGTCGGTCAGGATCGCATCGCCAACAATGCCGACGATCGCGCCCTCGCCGTCCTCGATCGCAGCTACACCGCGCGCACCGCGCCCTATGGATTTCCCAGCATCGAATGGACGAGCAACCAAGCCCTCTGGGACCTCTACATCAGCAATCCCGGCTACTTCACCGAGAACAAGGCGACCAGCTACACGCAGGAAGTCGCGCTCTCGCGGCACGCGGAGGAGACAGTCTCGGCGGCGTTCGTGCGCGGCGACCTGAATCTGCTCCACGGCCGGCTCAAGCTCGTGGGCGGCGTCCGCGCCGAGCAAACCAACGTCAGCACCGAGGGCCGGCTCGTCGATCCCACGCGGAATTTCCAGCGCGACGCCGCCGGCCGCGTGATCGTCACCGGCGTGAATCGCACGCCCGTCCCGATCACGACCGATGCGCTGGAAGCCGCGCGGCTCACGAACCTCGAGCGCGCGCTGCACACGGAGAAGGAATACCTGCGGTGGTTCCCGAGCCTCAATGCCGCCTACAACGTGACCGACGGCCTCGTCGCCCGCGCCGGCTACTACTGGTCGGTGGGCCGCCCCGACTTCAACCAATACGGCGGCAACGTGAGCCTGCCCAACACCGAGAACCCGCCCGCCCCCAACAACCAGATCGTCCTCAACAACGCCGGCATCAAGGCGTGGACCGCGCGCACGACCAAGGTGGCGCTCGAGTATTATTTCGAGCCCGCGGGCCTTGTCTCGGTGAGCGCGTTCCAGCGCGACTTCGAGAATCTCTTCGGCTCGACCGTCATCCGCGCCACGCCCGACCTGCTCGCGCTCTACGGCCTCAATCCCGCCACCTACAGCGACTACGACGTGGCCACGCAGGGCAACATCGCGACACCCGTGCGCAGCACCGGCGTGAGCCTCAACTACAAGCAGGCGCTCACGTTCCTGCCTGAGTGGGCGCGCGGCGTGCGGGTATTTGGCAACGTCAGCGCGCAGCGCGTGACCGGCGACGTCACCGGCAGTTTCACCGGCTACACGCCGCGCCTCGCCAACTGGGGCGTCAGCCTCTCGCGCCCGAAATTCACGGCGAAGCTGAACTGGAACTACACCGGAAAAAAGCGCCTCGGACCCGTGGCCGCCGGCCGCAGCATCGAGGCCGAGACTTACAACTGGAGCTCTAAGCGCCTCGTGATCGATCTCAACGCGGAGTATTTCCTCACGCGGCGGCTCACGGTTTTCTGCGCCCTCAGCAACATCATGGACGATCCGGTGGACAACAAAATCTACGGCCCGAGCACGCCCGACTACGCGAAGTTCCGCCAGCGCCAGAACTACGGATCGCTCTGGACGTTTGGCCTCAAGGGCACGTTCTAATTTCCCATGCGCCGTCCGCTTTCCGACTTTCGCCAGCCGGCCCCTGTCGGCGCGCCAGTCTCCTTGCGCACCGTTGCACCGGGAGAAAAAATCCTTTCACTGATCATATGAGTTCGGCCCGCCCGCCCCGCCTGCCTCCCCTTGCGGTGCTGCTCCTCGCGCTCCCACTGGGCGCCGTCGCGGCCGACGCCGAGGCCCATTTCGTCCGCCGCGTCTGGCCGTTGTTGAAGGAGAAATGCCTCTCCTGCCACGGTGACGATGAAGCCAAGCTCAAGGGCGGCCTCGATCTGCGCACCCGCGCCGAGCTCATGCTCGGTGGCGACAGCGACAAACCCGCGATCATTCCCGGCCAGCCCGACCAGAGCCCGCTCATCCTCGCGGTGCTGCGGCAAAGCGAAGATTTTGAGCCGATGCCACCGAAGGAGCCCGATCGGCTCTCGGCCGAACAAATCGGCTGGCTCCACGGTTGGATTGCGGCCGGCGCACCTTGGCCTGACGCCGCGAAGCAAACCGAGATCGCCGCCGCCCACGCCGAACAATGGTCGGCCGAAGACGGCGCCCTCGTCAAAACCAGCGGCGGACTCTCGCCCGATTGGACGAACCGCCGCTACAAGGCAGACGGTTTGTGGGCGTATCAGCCCGTGAAGAAACCGACGGTGCCGGTGCCGAAGGATGGAGAGACGGAGGGAAAGAGAGACGGTGAGATCAAGAGCACCAGAGTCGTTTCTTCTTCTCCCCCTCTCTCCGTCTCTCCATCTCTCCCTCTTTCTCCGAATCCCATCGACGCCTTCATCGCCGCGAAGCTGCCGGCCGGCCTCGCGCCCGCGCCCGCGGCCGACGCCCGCACGTTCATCCGCCGTGCGACCTTCGACCTCACCGGCCTCCCGCCGACACCGGAGGAAGTCGCGGCCTTCGCGTCTGCCTCGATCGCCAATCCTCAATCGGCGATCGCCAATCTCATCGACCGTCTCCTCGCCAGCCCGCATTACGGCGAGCGCATGGCCCAGCACTGGCTCGACGTCGTGCGCTACGCCGACAGCAGCGGTTTCGCCAACGACTTTGAGCGCGGCAACGCGTGGCGCTACCGCGACTACGTCGTGCGCTCGTTCAACACCGACAAACCCTACGACCGCTTTGCCCGCGAACAGATCGCCGGCGACGAACTCGAACCGAAAAATCCCGAAATGCTCGTCGCCACCGGCTTCCTCCGCATGGGCCCGTGGGAACTGACCGGCATGGAAGTCGCCAAGGTCGCCCGCCAGCGCTTCCTGGACGACGTCACCAACAGCGTCGGCGAAACCTTTCTGGCCCACTCGCTGCAATGCGCGCGTTGCCACGACCACAAGTTCGATCCCATCCCGACGCGCGATTACTATGCGATCCAGGCCACGTTCGCGACGACGCAGCTCGCGGAACGGCCGGCGGCATTTTTGCCAGAGGAAAACCAGTCCGGTTTCAACGAGGCCAAATACCTCGAACCGCGGCACGCCGACTACCTCGCAACGTTGCGCCGCCTTGATGCGCAGCTGCTCGTCACGGCGGAAAAATGGTTTCAGGAAAAAGGCCTCGACCCCACCGCGTGGAACACCGCCGTCGAGCAGGCCCGCACCCAGGAACGCGGCGCCAAGCGCAAGGAATTCGAGGGGGCATTCAACCTCGCCCGCACCGCGCTGACGCGCCAAAAAGTGCCCGAAGATCAGTTCCCCCCAAAGCTCCTCGGCTTCAGTCCCGAGGACTACGGCAACGAGCGCGTCGCCCGCAAAGGCCTCGAACGCCTCAAATGGGAACTCGACCGCTACGAGCCCTTCGCCCTCGCGGTTTATCACGGCCGCACGCCGGAGCTAAAGGCGGTGCTCAATCCGCTGCGCCTGCCGGCGGACCGCATGACCAACGGGGAACTCGAGGAGACGCGCATCTTGCCCTACGGCGATCCGTTCGCCGGCAGCGAGAAAGTAAAACCCGGTGTGCTCAGCGTGCTCGGCGCGATTCAAAAAACTCCCGTGCCCGAAACCATCGAGGGTCGCCGCGCCGCTTTTGCCGAGTGGGTGACCAGCGCCGGAAATTCTCTCACCACCCGCGCCATCGTGAATCGAGTCTGGCTCTGGCATTTCGGCCAGCCGCTCGCCGGCAATCCGAATAATTTCGGCAGCACCGGCAAAAAACCCACGCACCCCGAGCTCCTCGACTGGCTCGCCGCGACCTTCGTGGAGCAAGGCTGGTCGTTCAAAGCCCTCCACCGCGTCATCATGACCAGCGAGGCCTACCGTCGTAGCTCCACCCATCCGGATCGCCAGCTCCTCACCGAAAAAGATCCCGCCGGCACGAGCCACGCCGCGTTTAGGCCGCGCCGGCTCACCGCCGAGGAGCTGCGCGACGCGATGCTCGCTGCGACGGGCGAACTCAACCCAACGCTCGGCGGCATCCCCAATCGCCCGGAGATGAACCTCGAAGCCGCGCTGCAGCCGCGCCAGGTGATGGGCACCTTCGCCGCGGCGTGGATTCCGAATCCGCTCCCGGCGCAGCGCCACCGCCGCAGTCTCTACGCGCTGAAAATCCGCGGCCTCCCCGATCCCGCGATGGAGGTGTTTAACCAACCCACACCCGATTTCTCCTGCGAACAGCGCCTCGCCTCCACCGTTACGCCGCAAGTCTTCAGCCTCTTTAACGGCGCCGCCAGCCACACCCGCGCTCTCGCACTCGCCGCCCGCGCCGTGCAGGAAACGACCTCCGATACCGCAGCGATCGCCCGCTGTTTCGCCCTCGTTTATTCCCGCGCGCCGAGCGCCGCCGAACTCGCCGCGTGCCTCGCGCATTGGCGCAGCATCATCACGCTCATCGCCTCCGACGCACCGACCGCGCCCGCCCCGCCCCTCGAAATCCGTCGCGAAGCGGTCGAGGAAAACACCGGCGAAAAATTTGTCTTCAAGGAAACGCTCCACGCCTACGCCGACTTCGTCCCCGACCTCCGTCCCGCCGATGTGCCGCTCCGCACGCGCGCCCTCGCCGACGTCTGCCTCGCCCTCTTCAACGCCAACGAATTCTCGTATGTCGACTGAGCCTCCGAAGGTTTGAAAATTTTCCTACCAACAAAATCTTCTTACCTAAAATTCCGATCCATTGAGTTAGGAAAATTTTATCGGTAAGAAGATTTCTCCAAACCACCGATCCCTCGAACCCCGTTTCCCGCCCCGTGCCGACATCTGCCTCGCCCTCTTCAACGCCAACGAATTCTCGTATGTCGACTAAAGCCCCGCCCAGCCCTGCTTTGGTCCGGAAAATCTTCCTACCTACAAAATCTTCCTACCTAAAATTCCGATCCATTGGGGCAGGAAAATTCTATTGGTAAGAAAATTTCCCAAACCACCGAGCCACGTTTCCTGCCCCGTGCCGACATCTGCCTCACCCTCTTCAACGCCAACAAATTCTCGTATGTCGACTAAAGCCCCGCCCAGCCCTGCTTTGGTCCGGAAAATCTTCCTACCTACAAAATCTTCTTACCTAAAATTCCGATCCGTTGAGGTAGGAAGATTTTATTGGTAAGAAAATTTCCCAAACCACCGAACCCCGTTTCCCGCCCCATGCCGATCGAGTTACCATTCCCGTTGCCACGACTCTCCACCGAAGAGTTCAGACAACTCGATCATCGAGTGATGGCGCACGCCTTCGCCGCTCACCGCGACCTCGGACGCCTCTGCGACGAAACCATCTACCAAGCCGACCTCGCCGCACGTCTCACCGCCGACGGCCTCGGTCCTGTGCATCGCGAGTTTCCACTCACCGTTTCATTTCGCGGCTTCGTCCATCGCTACTACGCTGATCTCGTGGTCGCCGACAGGGCACTCTATGAACTGAAAACCGAGACCACGCTCGTCCCCGCGCACGACGCACAACTGCTGAACTATCTACTCCTAGCCAACGCCGCGCGCGGCAAGCTCGTCAATTTTCGCCCGCCCTCAGTCGAGTCGCGCTTCGTCAACGCCCCGCTCGATACCGCCGAGCGCCACCGCTTCACCGTCCATCGTGATCGGCCCGATCCGTTTTTCATGCTCCTCACCGAACTCATCACGGACTGGGGCACCGGCCTTGAGACCGCCCTCTACATTCGCGCCCTGACCCATCTGCTCGGCGGCGAACCCGAGGTTGTTCGACAGCTCCCGATGACACGTGGCTCCACACTCATCGGCAATCAGCGCTTCCACCTCGCGGCGCCCGACACCGCCTTCTACCTCACCTCGTTGCCGTCCATCGACACGACACACCGCGCCCACCTCAAGCGCCTGCTTCAAGCGAGCCCACTGACTCGCCTCCTCTGGGCCAACCTCTCCCTCCACGACCTCACCTTCACCACGATCATCCGAACTCCGTCTCCGTAAAATCTTCCTACCAACAAAATCTTCCTACCTAAAATCCGATCCGTTAAGGTAGGAAAATTTTATTGGTAGGAAAATTCCCCAGTCCCAGAAAACTTTTCCACCCTCCCATGAGCACGCCCTATTTCCCCTGCGCCGGCGCCCGCGCCCTCCACGCTCCGACCCGGCGCGACTTCCTCTACAGCCTCGGCGCGAGCCTCGGCAGCGTGGCCTTCAGCGCGCTGCTTTCCGCCCAGACCCAAAACCCCAAAACCCGGACCCCAACCTCCGGCCCCCTCGCCCCCAAACCCGGCCATCTCCCGGCCAAGGCCAAGAACTGCATTTTCCTGATGATGGAAGGCGGGCCGTCGCATATCGACACCTTCGACCCCAAGCCCGCGCTCTCGCGCCTGCACCTCGAAGAGTTCACCCGCGAGGGAAAACAGAAATCCGCGATGGAAAGCGGCAAGCGCTACTACGTCCGCAGTCCATTCGAGTTTATCAAAGCCGGCCAGAGCGGCGCGGACATGGCCACCAATTGGTCGCACCTCGCCCGCGTCGCCGACGACCTGTGCTTCTACCGCGGCTGCCAGGTCGACAGCGTCAACCACCCGACCGCCATGTATCAGATGAACTGTGGCAACCGCTTCGGCGGCGATCCCGGTCTCGGCGCGTGGGTCAACTACGGCCTCGGGTCGCTCAATCATGACTTGCCCGGCTTCATCGTCCTCCCCGAAGTTTCCTACCCACAGGGCGGCGCCGCCAACTGGAGCAACGGTTACCTGCCCGCGAATTTTCAGGGCACTCCGCTCCGCGCCAAAGGCTCGCCCATCCTCGATCTTTCTCCACCCGCCGGCGTCACGCCCGAACGTCAGCGCAAAAACCTCGATCTCATCGCGCAGCTCAACGCCACCCACGCCGCGCAACACCCCGGCTTCGACGAACTCGCCGCGCGCATGGACAACTACGAGCTCGCCTTCCGCATGCAACTGCAGGTGCCTGAGACGCTCGATCTCTCCAAGGAGGACGAGAAGACCAAAGCCCTCTACGGCATCGGCCAGGACGCTACCGATTCCTTCGGCCGCAAGTGTTTGCTCGCTCGCAAGCTCGTCGAAAAGGGCGTGCGCTTCGTGCAGCTCTACAACGGCACTTGGGACAGCCACGATTACATCGAACGCGCCCACGGCAATCTCGTCCGCGGTGTCGACCAGCCGATCGCCGCCCTCATCACCGATCTCAAACAGCGCGGCCTCCTCGACAGCACGCTGATCGTCTGGTGCGGCGAGTTCGGCCGCACCCCCGACAATGGCGTGCGCGGTGGCACGGCCTACGGTCGCGACCACAATCCCAACGCTATGACGATGTGGTTCGCCGGCGGCGGCGTGAAGGCCGGCCACACCATCGGTGCCACCGACGAGACCGGCATGAAGGCCGTCGACTGCGTGCACCACGTGCGCGACGTCCACGTCACGCTCCTGCGCCTCCTTGGCCTCGACGACAACAAGCTCACTTACTACCACGCCGGCCGCTTCAAACAGCTTAGCCAGTTCGGCGGACAGGTCATCAAGGAACTGATCGCATGAATTCGTTCCGCGCCGTTGTCACCCTCGCAGCCCTCGCCGGCGCCTGCACCGCCGCGGCCGCGGAGTCGCGCCGTCCCAACATTGTATTCATCGTCGCCGACGACCTCGGCTACGGCGAACTCGGCTGCTATGGCGGCAAGGATATTCCCACGCCGCACCTCGATGCGCTGGCCGCCGGCGGCGTGCGTTTCACCAACGGCTACGTGACCGCGCCGTTCTGCGCCGCTGCGCGGGCCGCCCTGCTCACCGGGCGCTACCAGACGCGTTTCGGTTTCGAGTATAATCCCATCGGCGCGAAAAACGCCGCGCCCGGCATCGGCCTCCCGGTCGGCGAAAAAACCATAGCCGACCACCTCCGCGCCGCCGGCTACGCGACCGCCCTCGTCGGCAAGTGGCACCTCGGCGGCACGGCGGAATTTCACCCGCAACGCCGCGGCTTCGATGAATTCTTCGGCTTCCTCCACGAGGGCCACACTTACGTCCCGCACCCCTGGGCGGGCGTCACCACCTGGCTGCGGCGCAAAGCGCTGCCCGATGGCGGCACCGGCCGCTGGACCTCGCCCGACGGTCGCCTCGTCTGGACCACGCACATGGGTGGCAACGAACCCGACTACGATGCCGACAATCCCCTCCTCCGCTCCAGTCAGCCCGTCGACGAGCGCACCAACCTCACCGATGCCTTCACCCGCGAGGCCAACGATTTTATCACGCGCCACCGCACGCAGCCGTTTTTTCTCTACCTCGCCTACAACGCCGTCCACAGCCCGATGCAAGGCGCCGACGCCTACCTCGCGAAATTCGTGCACATTCCGGATCTCCACCGCCGCATCTTTGCCGCGATGCTCGCGCAGCTTGATGCCAGCGTCGGCCGCGTGCTCGCCCACCTGCGCGCCTCCGGCCTCACCGAAAACACCCTCGTCATCTTCCTCAGCGACAATGGCGGCCCGACCAAAGAGCTCACCTCGAGCAACGCCCCGTTGCGCGGCGGCAAAGGAGAACTCTGGGAGGGCGGCATCCGCGTGCCCTTCGTCGCCTCCTGGCCCGGACGCATCTCCGCTCGCACCCTCGACCTGCCCGTCACGTCGATGGACGCGACCGCGACCGCCCTCGCGCTCGCCGGTCTGAGCGACCCGCCAACCGCGCTCGACGGCGCCAGTCTGTGGCCGCTCCTCACCGGAAAGTCTCCCACCGCGCCACATTCCACGCTCTACTGGCGCGTCGGCGAAAAAAACGCCGTGCGTCACGGCGACTGGAAACTGGTCCGCCACCGCGACCCCTGGCAACTTTTTGACCTCGCCGTCGACGCGGGCGAGCACACTGATCTCGCCGTCTCCGAACCCGCCCGGGTGAAGGAGCTCGCCGCGCTCTGGGAAAAATGGAACGCCGCGCAAATCGCCCCGCGTTGGAAATAGTCCCCCGTTTCTTTTCTCCTCCACGAATCATGAAAACAAAAATCCGCGCCACCCTCGTTCTTTCCGCCGTCGCACTGCTGACGGCGTTGCCGGTCTCCTCCGCTCCCGCGGCCAAGCTCACCGCGCTCTTCGACGGCCAAACTCTCACCGGCTGGGTCGCCAAAGGTGGCACCGCCGCCTACCGCGTCGCCGATGGCATGATCATCGGCCGCACCGTCGAGGGCAGTAAAAATACGTTTCTCTGCACCACGCGCGACTACGCCGACTTCGAGTTCGAGTGCGACGTGAAGTGCGACGCGGCCCTCAACTCCGGCTTCCAGATTCGCAGCCACACCTACGACCAACCGACACCGCAGGCCTCCGATCCGAAAAAGATTCGCGAGAGGGGCGAGGTTTACGGCTACCAATGCGAGATCACCGAAGCCGCCAAAGGCTTTTCCGGAAATTTCTGGGATGAGGCCCGCTGGACGAAGTGGCATGACGACCTGAAGAAGAAGCCAGGCGCCACCGCCGCGTTCAAAGACGGCGAGTGGAACCACTACCGGATCGTCGCCCAAGGCGACCGGATCCGCTCGTGGATCAACGGCGTCCCGTGCGCCGATTTCCGCGACGCGCTGGACGCGACCGGTTTCATCGGCCTCCAAGTCCACAGTGTCGCCAAGGGCAAAGGCCCCTACGAAGTCCGCTGGAAAAACATTGGACTGCGCGAACTCAAAGCCACTGAGGTCGTGCAGTAGCCCCGGCGCGATCCCGCCGCCGCCCGGCTCGACGCTGCCGTTTGCCCTTCCAGAGGGAAATCCGTTCCGACCGCCTCCTTCTCAATTAATCCAACCCCTCACTCATGAAAAAATATAACGTCGGCATCATCGGTTACGGCTGGGTCAGCGGCGCCCACATCGCGGCGATCAACGCCACGTCGCACGCCCAGGTCACCGCGATCTATTCATCGCGTCCGCAGGATTCAGCCGCGGTCAGCGCGAAGCACGGTGGCCAGATCACCTGTTACACGGATCTCGCCGCCATGCTGCGGGAGCCCAAGCTGCACGCCGTTTCCGTGTGCAGCTACCCGCACCAGCACGCCGATCACATCGTCGCCGCGGCCCAAGCCGGAAAACACCTCATCATTGAAAAACCGATTACACTTTCTCTGGCCGACGCCCGCCGCGTCACCGCCGCCGTGCAGGCCGCGGGCGTCAAGACGTGTGTGTGTTTCGAGTGTCGCTTTTCGAGTCAGCTCGTCGCGACCAAGGCGGTCATCGACCGCGGCCTGCTCGGTAAACTGCACTACGGCGAAGTGGACTACTATCACGGCATCGGCCCGTGGTATGGCCAGTTCCGCTGGAACACCGCGAAGGAATCCGGCGGCAGCAGCCTGCTCTCCGCCGGCTGCCATGCGCTGGATGCGCTGGTGATGTGCATGGGCAGCGAAGTTGAAAGTGTCACGAGCCACTCGACCGGGTCCGCCAACGCGATGTTTGCCCAATACCAATACGCCACGACCAGCGTGAGCGTCTTGCGCTTCGCCAACGGCACCCTCGGCAAGGTCGCCTCCGTGATCGATTGCCTCCAGCCCTACTATTTTCACACGCATCTGGTCGGCAGCGAGGGCAGCCTGCTCGACAACAAATTTCACTCCACTCAACTGGGCGTGGACAAACAAAAATGGAGCGAACTCTCGATGAAAATGCTCGATTCCGGCGATGTGTCCGATCACCCGTATCAGGCGCAGTTCCAGATATTTTTCGACGCCGTCGAACGCGGTGAAAACATGCCGATGACCTCTCTCGCCGAGGCGATGAAATCGCATCTCGCCGTGCTGGCCGCCGACCTCTCCGCCCGCGAAAACCGCCCCGTGAAACTTTCCGAGCTGCCATGAGTGAACGCGTCGCCATCGCCATCGCGGCGCATCCGGACGACATCGAATTCACGATGGCGGGCACGCTGCTGCGGCTCCGCGCGGCGGGCTGGCGCACGCACTATCTCAACGTTTCTTCCGGATCGGGCGGCAGCCTGGTGCATGGCCCCGCCGCGCTCCGCCGCATCCGCCGCCGCGAGAGCCGGGCCGCGGCCGCGCTGCTCGGGGCGGAATACCACGAGAGCGCGGCCGATGATCTGGAGATTCTCTACACACTCCCGCTCCTGCGCTGGCTCACCGGCGTCATCCGCGAAGTGCGGCCCGGCATCGTGCTGACGCACCCGCCCGAGGATTACATGGAAGACCACACGGCCACCTGCCGGCTGGCGGTGACGGCGGTGTTCGCGCGGGGCATCCGAAATTTCTCGGCCGAAAAGCAGACCCCGCCCCCACCCGACGAGTGCGTCGTCTATCACGCGATGCCCTTCGGCCTCTGCGACCAGCTTCGCCGCTCCGTCGTGCCCGGCGCTTTTGTGGATACCACCTCCGTCCAGGCGAAAAAACTCGCCGCACTCGCGTGCCACCAGAGCCAGCACGCCTGGCTCCAGGCCTCGCAGGGCCAGAACTCCTACCTGCGCACGATGGAGGCCATGTCGCGCGAAGTCGGTCGCCGCTCGCGGCGCTTCCGCCACGCCGAAGGTTGGTGGCGGCATTCACCCATGGGGTTCTCCGCCCCCGGCGCCGACCCGCTGCACGCGGCCTTGGGCAAACACCACCGCGTCAATCCGGCCTTCGAACGACTCACCGTCCGCTGATATTTTTTCACCCCCAGTTCACGCCCCGCCCATGCCCCGCAAAATATCTGCCCTCGCCCCCGCTTGGTGGGACTACACCACGCTCGACGCCGGCCTCATCGCCGATGCCGCCAAACTTACCCCCGCGGCGATGCTCCGCCTCTCCCGCCCGGGGTTCAAGGTCGTCTTCTACGACACGCTCGAGGATTTCTACTGCGCCGAGGCGCTCGAATACATCTCCGCCTGGCAGCAGGCCACGCCCGATAACCCCGCCGGGATTTGCGGCCCCATCGGCCCGACCGAGCAGCTTCCGCTCGTCGCCCGCATCGCCAACGCGATCGGCCTGAAACTCCACGACGCCCATTTCTGGGGCATGGATGAATGGGTGATCGACGGCGATTCCGTGCCGGTCACGCACCCGCTCTCGTTTGAGCGCTGCGACCGCGAAGCGTGTTTCAACCGCCTCGACCGCCGCCTCGTGATGCCCGACGTCAACCTCCATTTTCCGGCCGCCGACACGCGCGCCTATCGCCGGAGCTGGGCCGCCGGCGTGCGCTGCGTCGTGATGCAAGGCGGCCAGGGCGATATCAAACACTGGGCTTTCAATGACCCGCTCCCACGGCGCGGCGCGCACCAGCACGCGCCGCCGGCCCCCGCGGATTACCGTCAGCTCACCACGCGCGTCGTCGATCTCCACCCCGTCACGGTCGCGCAAAACGCCCGCACCTCCGGCGGGGGCAACGTCTCGCTCGTGCCCACCCAAGCCGTGACCGTCGGCCCGGTGGAAACGTGGCAGGCCGAGAAGGTTTCCATCTGGCACGCCGGCCACCACGACAATCCATTCGGTCAGCGCCTCACCACGCTCATGATCGCCCAGCGCCTCATCGATACCGCCGTGCCCATGTCGCTCCTCGGCGATCATCCCAATGTGCAGTTCAACTTCTACCGCGGCGGCCTCGGCACGTGCGCGATCGAAATGCACTGAGTTTCCCTTCGCTTTCAACCGCCACCCATTCCCCTCCCCCGTCTCATGCCCTCCCCCACCACGCCACTCCGCACCCAGCCGCCCGCCCTCGCGCTCCAGCTCTCGATCTTCATGTTTCTCCAGTATTTTATCTGGGGGGCGTGGTATGTGAGCATGGGCACCTATCTGGCCAATGGGCTGAAATTCGGGGGCGAACAAATCGGCGCCGCCTACGGCGCGTTTGCCATCGGCTCGATGATCTCGCCGTTCTTCGTCGGCCTGATCGCCGACCGTTTTTTCGCCTCGGAGAAACTCCTCGGCGTGCTCGGCCTGCTCGGGGGCCTCGTGCTGCTGGCGCTGGCGCAGGCCGGCACCTTCGGCAGTTTCTACCCGCTGCTCATTGCCTACTGCGCGCTCTACGCCCCGACGCTCGCCCTCGGCAACTCGCTCTCGCTCCACCATCTCGCCGATGCAAAACGCGATTTTCCGCGGATCAAAATTTTCTCCGCCCTCGGCTGGATCGCCGGCGGCGTCACCCTCACGCTCCTGCACGGCGAGCAGTCCACCCGGCAGTTCTACCTCGCCGGCGGCGTGTCGATCGCGTTTGGCCTCTTCTCGTTTTTTCTGCCGTCCACGCCCCCGCGCAAGGTCGGCGCCCACGTCAGCGTCGGCGAACTCCTCGGCCTCGACGCCCTCGCGCTGCTGCGGCGCCCATCGTTTGCGATCTTCATCGCGTGCATGTTTCTCATCTGCATTCCGCTCTATTTCTATTTTGTGATGACGGGCATCTATCTCACGGAAATCGGTTGGACGGACGTGGCCGGCAAGATGTCGCTCGCGCAGGTGTCCGACGTGATTTTTCTTTTTTTGCTGCCGGTGATGCTCAGCCGCTGGGGCTACAAGAAGACGATTTTCATCGGCATCCTCGCGTGGGCCGCGCGCTACTTCCTCCTCGCGCAGAGTGCCGGCGGGGGCGCGACGGCCACCCCGCTCATCTTCGCGGCGATTTTGCTGCACGGCGTGTGCTACGATTTTCTGTTTATCGCGGGTCAGCTCTACGCCGACGCCGAGGCCAACGAGCGCATCCGGGGCGCCGTGCAAGGCCTGATGGCCTTTGTCCTCTGGGGCGTGGGCGCGTTTGTCGGCACCATGCTCGCGGGCAAAGTCCTCGCCGCGCACGTGCTGCCCGTGCCCCGCGGCACGGTGGCCCACGACTGGTCAGCCATCTGGATCCTGCCCGCGTTCGGCGCCGTCGCCGTGCTCGTGGTCTTCCTGATCTTCTTCCGCGAACCGGGGAAACCCGCCGCCCAGGCCCCCGCCCACCGCTAGCGCGGCATCTTTCCCCGGTGAAGAAAGAGCCGAACATTCACTCCGGCGAGCCCAGCCAGCACGCTGCGGTTGCCAGCGAACGCCCTCGTGGGCCGGGTCGCTGAGCCGGGGTCGTTGAGCCGAAGCGCCATGCCAGGAAAACCAGCGCGTATTCTACCCTTCCGCGAGAAGCTTGATGCTCACGGCCGCATTCGAGCGTTACTGAATCTTGGACCAAAGTCATCGGCATGGCTGGTCGAAGCCGGAATCGATTCCACCGAGATGGTAAGAAACCTCGGACCGATCGAAGTCTGCCGCCGGCTCCGAGCGGGCGGTCATCCGGTGTCAGTGGTAATGGCCTATGCACTGGAAGGCGCGCTCACCGGTTGCCATTGGCAGGACATTCCTTGGGAGACCAAGCAGTTCCTGCGCGTGGAATTCGCCAAAGTAAAAATCCCCGGGGCAAGCCCCGGGGCATTTGACAAGACCGCCGCAAACTCATCCGACCATAATGCAATTCGCGCTTAAACCCGTCCGTCCAACCAAGCCGAAGCAAGCTTCGGGGTATCGGACCCACAGCGAATGAAAAAGACGGCAAGGTGAAACCGACGGAGCCAAACCAGACGCCGCTCCACCAAAACGTTCACCAAAATTAGCGTGGCTAAGCGAGGATGCCCTGCACGACGTTGGCGGCGACAACGCCGGTGAGCCGTTGGTCGAGGCCCTGAAATTTGAACGAGAGCCGCTTGTGGTCGATGCCCATCAGGTGGAGGATCGTCGCGTGTAGGTCGCGCACGTGCACCGGATCTTTCACGATGTTGTAGGACATCTCGTCGGTCTCGCCGTGCACCACGCCACCCTTCACCCCGCCACCAGCCATCCAGATTGTGAAGCAGCGCGGGTGGTGATCGCGGCCGTAGTTCGTCTCGGTGAGCGTGCCCTGGCTGTAAACCGTGCGACCAAACTCACCGCCCCAGATCACGAGCGTGTCGTCGAGCATGCCGCGTTGCTTCAAATCCTGCACGAGGCCGTAGCAGGCGCGGTCGACGTCTTTGCTCTGTGAGGCGATGTCCCGCGGGAGAGTCCCGTGCTGGTCCCAGCCGCGATGAAAAATTTGCACGAAGCGCACGCCGCGCTCCACAAGCCGCCGGGCCATCAGCGCCGAGCTCGCAAACGATCCGCGCGTGCGCGCCTCTTCGCCGTAGAGCTCGTAGGTCGCCGCCGATTCGCCCGACATGTCCGCAAGTTCAGGGACGCTCGTCTGCATCCGAAATGCCATCTCGTATTGCTGCGTGCGCGTCTGAATATCCGGGTCGCCGATCTGCTCGTAACTGCGCCGATTCAGTTCGCCCAGGCCGTCGAGCATCTTGCGGCGCAATTCGCGCGGGATCCCGGGCGCGTCGTTGAGATAAAGCACGGGATCGCCCTGCGAGCGGAACGACACACCCGCGTGCCGGCCCTCGAGGTAGCCGCTGCCCCACAGCCGCGATGAAATCGCCTGCACGTTGGAGAACGGGCTCGTGTGCTTCGCGTGCAGCACCACGAACGCGGGCAAATCCTTATTGAGGGTGCCGAGCCCATAGGAGAGCCACGAGCCGATCGACGCTTTGCCATTCTGCATCGAGCCCGTGTAGACAAGCTGGTTGGCCGGCTCGTGATTGATGGCGTCGGTCTTCATCGAGCGGATGAAGCACAGGTCGTCGGCCATCTTGGCGATATTCGGCAACAGCTCGCTGATCCACATCCCACCTTGGCCATACTGCGCAAACTTGAATGTCGTCGGCGCGAGCGGAAACGCGGCCTGATTGGCCGTCATCCCGGTGAGCCGCTCGCCCTGCCCCGCCAGCCAGTCCTTGAGCTCTTCTTTGAAGCGGCCTTGCAGCGCCGGCTTGTAGTCGAAGAGGTCGAGCTGCGAGGGCGCACCGATGAGCGAAATATAGATCGCGCGTTTCGCCTTGGGCGCGATTTCCCACGGCTCCGTCATCGCGGTGTTGAGTGTCGCCGCCGCAGAACCGCTGGTGGCGGCGCCGGCGCCAAATGCACGTTGCCCGAGGAGCGCGGAGAGCGCCGCAACGCCGAGTCCGCTGCCCGTCTGGCGGAAAAACTGCCGGCGCGTGACCGCGGCGTTGTAGGAGTCGAACGTGTTCTGCCAGTCGGGAGGAAGATTCATGGTCGGGGTCGTTTCTTGTTTGTCATTGCGAGCTCGGCTCTGCGGGCGTGGCAATCCAGCTGAAATTCCAGATGGATGGCCGCGTCGCTGCGCTCCTCGCCATGACAAGAAAAGGGAAGTTCATTTGGTTAGGGATTCATCCAAGTTCATCACCTGGCTGGCGACGAGCGTCCAGGCGGCCAGCTCGGGCGCGGGGATTTTGTCGTCCACCGGGGACTCCCCGATTGCCAGGAGTTTTTTCGCAGCCGCCGGGTCGCGACGATAGGTCGTGAGCGCCTCGTCCAAGGTGCGGCGCACGATGCCGCGTTCCGCCCGTGAAAACGTGCGGCCGAGCAGGCGCAACGATACGACATCGAGCCGCGCGTCGAACGCCGGTGCCGCATGCACGGCCCGCGCGGCCAGTTGACGCGAGGCCTCGACGAAGAGCGGATCGTTGAGTGTCACGAGCGCCTGAAGCGGGGTGTTCGTGCGGTCGCGGCGCACGCAGGAGACCTCACGATTCGGGGCGTTGAGGATGTCCATCGCGGGGGCGAGCGCCGTGCGTTTGATCAGCGTGTAGAGCGAGCGCCGGTAAAGATTTTCGCCCGAGTCGGTGCGATAAAAGCGCGTGGTCGACTCCTTCATCGCGACATCTTCCCAGATGCCCTCGGGTTGATAAGGGCGCACGGGGCGGCCGCCGAGTTTGGCCACAAGCAGCCCGGAGGCCGCGAGGGCCTGATCGCGGAGTTGTTCCGCCTCGAGCCGATAGCGCGGCCCGCGGGCCAGCAGACGGTTCGCGGGATCGCGCTCCAGGAGCGCAGGCGAAACCACGGCAGACTGGCGATAAGTCGCGCTCGTCACGATCAGCCGCACCAGTTGACGGTAGTTCCAGCCCCCGTCGCGAAATTCCACCGCCAGCCAGTCGAGCAACTCCGGATGGGAAGGACGACTCCCCGTGACCCCAAAGTCACCGGCCGACTCCACGAGGCCCGTGCCGAAAAACCCCTGCCACACGCGATTCACGGTCACGCGGGCGGTGAGCGGATTTTTCGCGTCCACCAGCCACTGCGCGAGCGAGAGGCGGTTGCGCGGGGCATCGGCCGGCAGCGGCGGTAACACCGCCGGAGTGGTGGCGGAGACTTTTTCGCCGAGCAGCGAATACTCGCCACGCGTCAGCACGTGGGCGAAAGCCTCGGAGTCCTTCTTCTCCTCCATGACCAGCGTCACACCGCCACGACGACGCAGGCCTTCCTCTTCGCCGAGCAGACCATCTAGTTTCGCCGCGAGCGGCAGCGAGGGCGCGTCGATGGTGGCCACGTAGTGCGCGCGCAGTGATTTTTTTTGTGCCGCCGTGCGTTTCTCGGCAGATACCTTCAACGCCGCGTGCGTGTCGATCACGTCCGAAAGCGGCTTGAGATCGGCGACGACGAAACCGCGGCCATAGCGGCGCAGGTCCTGCACCCACACGTCGCCCCCGGTGAGTTGTGCCGCGACACCGCCGGTCTCGGACGTGCGCCCGCCGAGGCGCAGCGGCGCCACCGGCACGATATCGACCGGAAGGTGGGCCGACACCGTGGAGTTGGCCACGGCCTTGCCGTCGACAAACACCTCGATGGTGCGACTGCGCAGCGAGGCCGCATCGAAACTCAGCAGCACGTGATGCCACTTGCCCGGCGCGAGTGCGGCCCCAGCGACTCCGCGTGCCTCGACGCGACCAGTGCCGTCCGCGACGTGGAGCCCAATTTTTCCATTCTCAAGCAAGAGTTCCCAACCGGTGCCTTTCCCTGCTTCGCCAAACGACGAAAGCAACGTCCCACTGGGCGTGCCATCGAGCCGGAGGAGCAGCCCAAAACTCTCGGCGCCCTCGCGCATAAACGGCACGGCCGGCCCGAGCACGCGGTCGAGGCCGTTGGTTTTTGGCGCAGGTCCGTAAACACCTGCGACGCCATCGGGACCAAACGCGTCGTCGAGCGGGACGTGCATCTTGACCGTGCGGTCGACTGGCGCAGCCGTAAGCATCGTCGCGGTTTCCAGCCATTGCGCGAACTCGGCATCCACGACCGCTTCGCTGGCGCGGCCTTTCACTGCGTCTTTCGCCGCTTCGATCTCGGCCAACAGCGCCTTCGAGCGCTCGCGGTCACCGACCGCCGGGACGAAAAGACTGGGCCGCGTATCGGACACGTTGCCGTCCATCGCGGGCATGGTGTTGTTGCGAAAAAATGCCGTGAGCGAATAAAAATCCTTCGTGCTGACCGGATCGAATTTATGGTCGTGACAGGCCGCGCAACCGGTGGTGAGCCCGAGCCAGACCGTGGACATCGTTTCGACGCGGTCCTTCGCGTAGATCGCCTCGTATTCGGCGGCGATGGCGCCGCCCTCGCTCGTGGTGGGCAGGCAGCGGTTGAATCCGGAGGCGACTTTCTGATCGAGCGTCGCGTCGGGCAGGAGGTCGCCGGCCATCTGCTCGATGGTGAACTGATCGAAGGGAAGGTTCTGGCGAAAGGCGCCCACCACCCAGTCGCGAAACGGCCAGATCGAGCGGTAGTTGTCGATGTGGATGCCGTGCGTGTCGGCGTAGCGGATGGCGTCGAGCCACTGCCGGCCGAATTGCTCGGCGCACGCCTCGCTCGCGAGCAGGCGGTCGACCGTGCGGGCGTAGGCGGCGGGCGACGGGTCGCGGTTGAACTCCGCGAGCTCCGCCGGGGTCGGCGGCAAACCGGTGAGGTCGAGCGTCACGCGGCGCAGCAGGCGGGCGGGTTTTTCGGCGCGGCTGGGACGAAGGGCGGACGCCGTGAGTTTCTCCGCAATAAAATGATCGATGGGATTGCTCGTCCAACCCAGGCCCGCGGCCGGCACCGCCGGGCGCGACGGCGGGAGGAGCGACCAGTGCTGCTGATAGGCCGCGCCCTCGGCGACCCAGCGTTTCAGCAGGGCGATTTCCGCGGGCTTCAGGCTTTTGCGCGAATCGAGTGGCGGCATCCGCTCTTCCTCATCGGTGGAGAGGATCCGCTCGACGAACGGACTCTTCTCCGGCTGGCCGGGCACGATCGCCGGCTCGAATTCACCGTGCGGTGCCGTCGCAAACTCGGCGCGGTCGAGCCGGAGCTTGGCCTTGCGCGTGCTCGAATCGGGGCCGTGGCAGGCGAAACAATTTTCCGCGAGGATGGGCTGGATCTGGTCGTTGAAGGTGATTTTGGCCGACCGCGCGGCGGACGCGGACTGGCTGGGCTGCTGGCAACCGAGTGGGGCGGAGCCGAGGACGACCGCCAAAAATATCAGACGAAAAACGACAGAGGCCATGGGGAAGGATCGGGAGATTACGTCAGCGAACACGCCGCCGCAATCGAAACCAGCCCGCCCGCGAAAAAATTCTCACACCACCCGAGGAGACCGACCACGGACGATTTTCGGCGCGCCGGTTCCGGCCGGAATGAATTTGCGCCGGCGCGTTGGCCGGGCTTGCAAACAAACGCGGTCTCGTTCTTCAATCTCCCCCCGCCCAAACGGACGGCTCCCGCTCCGCTCCATCACCCCCATTTCGCGCAGGTGCCTCCGCCGCTTGGTTCCTGTGCGCTTCTCGTCAAGTGGCACAACCCTAGTCTAAACTCCTACTCGTAATGGCTTCTCATATTCCCATGATTCCGTGCAACGTCTCCGGCCCGCTCGGCGCGCTGCACCTTCCCCGCCTCTGGCTCAAAGTCTCCCTCGAGGCCCGCGGCAAGCTCGCCGCCGGCTATCCCGGCATCGGCGGAGGTTACGACTCGATGGTCCTCGCCGCCCTCAACCTGAAGGCCGACGCCGTGAAAAACTACATCGCCTCCAGCAAGCCCACCTACGGCCAGTTCGAAGCCTGGGTGAAGGCTCAGCCCGGCGTGAAGGTTGATCGCAACACCGTCCACCGGTCCAACACCGCGATCCTCAATTATCACCACGCCGAAGAGCTCTCGAAGGAGATCCGCGCCTCCACGGGTTACAAGGAGGACGGCTCGGTCACGAGTTCCGCGTGCGAGCTCAACGCCCTCGACGACTGGCAGGCCTTCCACGCGGCTGAGTTGAAATAAGCACCAGCTGCGATGATCGGGGCGCCGCTTGCCGGCGACCATTTTTTTCTTCCCCGCGGGCGCCGGCAAGCGACGCCCCTCCCCCTCCCCTATTTTTTTGTTTATGAGTTCCGAGCGCATTGCCTTCGTTGGAGTCGGTCGCATGGGAGCCAACATGGCTCGCCGGCTCAAAGACTGCGGTTACGCGGTCACCGCGGTTTTCGATGTTCACACTGCCGGGGCCGACGCCCTCGCGGCCGAAATCGGCGCGAAGAGCGCCCGCACGCTGGCGGAGATCACGGCCGCGGCCGACGTGATTTTCACGGTTGTAACCGACGATGCGGCGCAGCTCAGCGTGTTCGCCGAAAAGGGCGATTCACTCCTCGCCGGCGCCAAGGGCAAAATTTTCATCAATTGCGCCACGATCACCCCCGCGACGCACGTCGAAGTCGAGCGCCGCGCGCAAGCCGCCGGCGCCGCCTCGCTCGAGGGCTGCATGGCCTCCTCGATCCCCCAGGCGCGCAACGGCACGCTTTATCTCATGTGCGGCGGCGCCCCGGCGACGTTCGACCGCGTGAAGCCGATCCTCGAAAAACTCAGCACCGCGCTGCGCCACATCGGCGGCACGGGCCAGGCCGCGCAGGTCAAGGCGCTCGTCAACATGGTCATGAACATCAACACCGCCGGGCTCGCCGAAGGGCTCGGCCTCGGTGCCGCACTCGGGCTCAACCTCGATATGTTGCGCGAGGTGTTCGCCCAGACCGGCGCCAACTCCCAGGTGCTCAAGACGGACGGCGAGGACATGCAGAATCGCGCCCACGATTGTTATTTTTCCGGCGCCCACGCGGCCAAGGATTCCACCATCGCCTGGATCCTCGGCGTGCAGGCCGGCCTCGCGATGCCGCTCGCCGCCATGACGAAGCAGCAATTCGACCGCATGGTGGCGCTCGGTCTCGGCCACCTCGACAAGAGCGGCGTCGCCGAACTCACCTTTAAAGGCCGCCACGCGTAAGAACCGGGAAGCTGGAAATCGGGCAACGGTAATCTGAAATCTTGGATTTCGATCAGGGTGATTGACGACCCCAAGTGGTTCCGAGATCGCTGGTTTGAAATTTCGAGAGGTCAAGTGCCCGATGGCCGATTTCACGATTTCTGAAATTCCGAATCTCCCCGCCCCGCCTCGCTCACTCCCTCCGCTACCCGATCCCTCGCTCCCCTCCTCAACCCGCTTTACTTCCATGCGCAAATCCCTCCTCACCGCCCTCACCTGCATCGCCTTGGCCGGCCCCGCCGTCGCCGTTGAATACAAAGCCGTCAAGGACTGGGTGCGGCTGCCGGACGTTAATGGCAAGGCCACCAACCAGCACGGCGACGTGGCGGTGAGTTCCAAGGGCGAGATCTACGTCAGCACGTTGGATGAAAACGCCGGCCTGCAGGTCTTCTCACCGGACGGAAAATTCCTGCGCAATGTGCCGGGGGCGCCGAATGACTTCCACGGTTTCGTGATCCGGAAGGACAAGGACGGCGAGTTCATCTACGGCCCGCGGCTCACCGCGCAGACCATCGTAAAGTTGACGCTCGAGGGCAAAAAAGTCCTGGAGATTCCCGCCTCGGCCATTCCGGACCAGTTCAAGAGTGTCACGCCGCCGACCAGGAAAAACGCGAAGGGCGAGGTCACACCGAATCCGGACGCCGGGAAGACGTTCGTCCGCCTCACGGCGATGGACGTCGCACCCAATGGCGATCTCTACGTGACCGACGGCTATGCGAGCGACTACGTCCATCAGTTTGATCGCAACGGGAAATATCTAAAATCGTTTGGGGGCAAGAAGGAGCCCTACGGTTTCAAAACCCTCCACAAGATCGCGATCGATGCGCGCTTCACTCCCGCCCGGATCATCGGGGTCGACCGCGCCAACGGACGCGTCGTGCATCTCTCGCTCGACGGTGCCTTGCTCGGCGTCATTGCCACGGACCTGCTGCTGCCGGCCGCCGTGGCCGTCCAAGGGGACTACGCGGCGATCGGCGAATTGAAGGGCCGGGTCACGATCCTCGACAAAGCGGGCCAGGTGGTCGCCAAGTTTGGGACCAATTCGAACGCAGACGAAGTAGGCAGTAACAAGCCCGAGCCCACCAAGTGGCTGGCGGGCATGGTGACCGCGCCGCACGGCGTCGCGTTTAGCGCGAAGGGCGACGTGTTTGTTTCCGAATACAGCGTTTTCGGCCGCGTGCATCGGTTCGACCGGCAGTAACTGATTTCGCGGGGCGGCATGGCCTCGGGCGGTTTGGTGGCGGCCACCGCGCGCACCGCAGTGCGAACTTGCGTCGGTCTCTTCCTTGCTTTCGGCTGGGCGTTGACCGGAACTCATCCTTCCCCACTCGCCGCCGGCTCCGCCGACGGAGCCACGCCGGTCGCCAACCCCTGACTCCCATGAAGACCCACCTCCTCACGGCCCACTTGATTTCGACCGCTTGCCGCCTGTTACCCGCCGCCTGCCTGGCTCTCGCCACGATGACCATGGCTCACGCGGCGGACGCGGGTGCCACCGGGGCCCTCGAAGGCCGCGTGCTCAACCTCCGCACCGGAGAATTCCTCGAAAAGGCCCGCGTGAGCATCGAGGGCACCGGGTTGGAAACGCTCACGGACTCGGCCGGCCAATATGCCCTCGCGAGCGTCCCCGCGGGCCACGCCCGTGTGAGAGTTTTTTTCACCGGCCTTTTATCCGAGATCGCGACCGTGCCGGTTGCCGCCGGCCAGACCGCGCAACGCGATTTCAACCTCACCGGTTTCGACCAGCCACCGGCCAAGAACGACGGCATCGTGAAGTTGGCGCAAATCATCGTCTCGACCTCGAAGGAAATGGACGGCTCCGCGATCGCAATTAACGAGAAACGTTTCGCGGCCGACATCCGCAACGTGATCGCGGCGGACGAATTTGGGCCGATGGCCGACGGCAACGTCGGCGAACTGCTCAAGACCGTGCCCGGCGTCGCGCTCGACTACGTGGGCGGCGCGGCGATGAATATCTCCCTCAACGGCGTGCCGACCGGCTATGTGCCCGTCACGATGAACGGATTCCCGCTCGCGAGCACAACCGCGAGCTCGCCCACCGGCCGCGACGTCGAACTCGTCAATGTCGCGACCAATAACCTTGCGCGCATCGAGGTGCTGCACTCTCCCACCCCCGAAATGCCAGGCAACGCCCTCGCCGGTTCCGTGAACATGGTGCCGCGCAGCGCGTTTGACCGCGCCCGGCCGCAGCTCACCACCAACGTCTACGTGCTCATGCGCGACGACGTGCGCACGTTCGGCAAGACCTCCGGCCCCGGCCGCGAGCCGACGCACAAGATCCATCCCGGCTTCGATTTCTCCTACGTCAATCCGGTCACCAAGAAATTCGGCTTCACGCTCTCCGGCGGCACCTCGCAGCAATATCAGCCGACTTATTTCGTGCAGGCCGACTGGCGCGCCGTGAGCGTGCCCACGACGGTCGCGGCCAACGGCACGACCGGCTTCCCGGCCACCACACCCGAGCAGCCCTATCTCACCGGCTACCTCATTCGCGATCAGCCGCGGCAGTCGCGACGTTCCTCGGCGAGCCTCACGTTTGACTACAAGTTCAGCCGCACCGACCGCATCTCGCTTTCCCTGCAGGCCGCGAAATTCGACGCCCAATACAATCAGCGCGACCTCAACTTCAGCATCCTCCGCGTGCAGCCGGGGAATTTTTCAACGTCTTTCACGCACGGCGATCGGGGCACGGGCGCCGGCACCATTACCAACACCTCCGCCGCCAACGATCGGGATCGGCGCAATCAAAGCTTTACCCCGTCGCTCATCTGGCGGCACGACGGCCCCATTTGGAAATCCGAGGCCGGCGTGGGCACGTCGGCCTCCGAGAGCAAAATCTACCAGATGGGCAAGGGGCAGTTCGGCGGCGTCGGCGCGACGCGCACCAACGTCTCGATCTCCTTCGACGACATTTTTTACCTGCGGCCCGGCCGCATCACCGTGACCGACGGCGTGACCGGCGCGCCCGTCGATCCCTTCAGCCTCGCGGGCTTCAACGTCACCCAGGGCACGGGCAACCTGTATAGCGCCACCAACGTCCTCGGCGCCGGCCCCGGCGAAGGTCTCGCCAGCAAGACCACCGACGTGCAGCGCAACGCCTACGTGAACACGCGCCGCGATCTCGCGTGGAGCGTGCCGTTCACACTCAAGGCCGGCCTCGACCTCCGCCAATCCGTGCGCGACTACCGCGGGGGCGCCCAGACGTTCACCTTTGTCGGCGCCGACGGTCGCGCCGGCTCGGGCGACGAGGGCGCCGCGGCCTTCCTTGATCCTAGTTACTCGGATCGCGACGGCGTGTTTGGTTTTCCGAAGACGCAGCGCGTGTCCGGCTGGAAACTCTGGGAACTCGCGCAGTCGAACCCGAACGCGTTCACCACCGTCCCCAACACGATCTACCGCTCCGCGGTGCAGCTTTCAACGTGGGCGCAGGAAACGATCTCGTCGGCCTACGTGCGCGGCGACATCGCATTGCTCAATCACCGCCTGAAACTCACCGGCGGCGTGCGCACCGAGCAAACCAACATCAAGGCCGACGGCCCGCTCACCGATCCGACGCGCAATTATCAACGCGACGCCAGCGGCCGCATCGTCGACGGCAACGCCACTCTGGCCGGCGTGCAGCCCATCCTCATCGTGCCGACGACCGACGCGCTCGGCGTCTCGAAGCTCACGTTCCTCGATCGCGGGGCGCACGCCGCGAAAGAATATCTGCGCTGGTTCCCGAGTCTCAACGCCAGCTACGCGCTGCGCGAGAATCTCGTCGCGCGCGCCGCCTGGTATACGTCGATCGGGCGGCCGGTTTACGCGCAATACGCCGGCGGCCTCCAGTTGCCCGACGAGTCGCAGTCGCCGAGCCCCAACAACCGCATCGTCGTCAGCAACGTCTCGATCAAACCGTGGTCGGCCAAGACCACGAAGGTTTCGCTCGAGTATTATTTCGAAGGCGTGGGCCTGCTCTCGGCGGGCGCGTTTCGCCGCGACTTCGAGAACTTTTTCGGCAGCACGGTGTTTGCCGCGACGCCGGAGTTCCTCTCGCTGTATGACCTCGATGCCACGACCTATCGCGGCTTCGATGTGGCCACGCAGCATAACCTGCCCGGCTCCGTGCGGATGGAAGGCTTCGACGTCGCCTACAAGCAGGCGCTCACGTTCCTGCCCGGCTGGGCGCGCGGCGTGCAGGTCTTTGCCAACGGCGCAGTGCAGCGCGGCACCGGTGATCTCGTGGACAATTTTTCCGGTTTCATCCCGAAGACCGCATCGTGGGGCGTCAGCCTCAACCGCGAAACCTACAGCCTGAAGATCAACTGGAACTACAAGAGCAAGCACCGCCGTGCCGCGATCAACGGAGCGAGCATCCCGCCCGGCACCTATGTGTTCGGCTCCAAGCGACTCTTCGTCGATCTCATCGGCGAATACCGGCTGACCAAAAACCTCGCGCTCTTCGGCAACATCCGAAACCTGAACGACACGCCCGAGGACTTCTCGCGCGACGGTCCCGGCATTCCGGACGTCGCGAAATTCCGCCAACGCGACCGCTACGGCGCCCTCTGGATCTTCGGCGCGAAGTCGACTTTCTAGACCCACCTTCATGCAAACCTCGGAGAGTTGAACCGCTAATCCTCGCCAATCTTCGCTCATCACACGCCCCCGCGCTCGCCTCCCCGCTGCGCCGATTAGGCGAAGCACGCACGCGTCCCCTCGCCCTCACGCCAAAAAAATTGGCTAAGATTAGCGGTTCACCTGCCGTCCCTCTCCCTCTCTCCCTCTCAGCCTCCTCTCCTCCTCGCTTCCGTCCTCCTTCCGCGCCCGTTAGCCGCCCGCCGCACCCATGCCCCGCCTCATTTCCCGCCGCGACGCCCTCCGCCTCTCTATCACCGCGGCCGGCGCCGTCGCCACCACACTCGCGTTTCCCCGTGTCCTCCGTGCCGCCGCACCCGCCTATCCGCACGGCGTCGTCCGCGGCGAACCCACCGCCGAGAAAATCGGCACCGAGGTCCTCGCCTCCGGCGGCAACGCCGTCGATGCGATGGTCGCCGCCGCCCTCGCCGCGGCGGTGTGTTCCCCGGCCATGACCGGCATCGGCGGCTACGGCGCCTCCATCATGATCGCGTCGGCCGATGGCAAAAAAATTGTCGCCATCGATGCGAACTCTGCCGCGCCCGCTGCCGCCCGCGCCGATATGTTGCCCCTCGACGAAAAGGGCAACGTGCGCGGTCGCGTCAACGAGGTCGGTTGGCTCGCCGCCGGCGTGCCCGGCATTCTCGCCGGCCTGCAACTCGCGCTCGACCACCACGGCACGCGCTCCTTCCGCGATTCCTTGCAACCCGCGATTGCCCTCGCCCGCGACGGCTTCCCGCTCAGTGCCGCCGTTGCCACCGTGATGCGCAACCTCGCTCCGACCTTTCGCACCCACGCCGGCGGTCGCGCGCTCTATCTGAAAAACGGCGCCACTCCCGCCGCCGGTGAAATTTTCCGCAACCCCGAGCTCGCCGCGCTCCTCACGACGCTCGCGCAACGCAACTCCGTCGATTCGTTCTACCGTGGCGACATTGGCCAACGCATCGCCGACGACTTCGCAAAGAACGGCGGCATCGTCACCGCCGCCGACCTCGCCGCCTACCGTGCCCACGAAGTCGCCCCGCTCCGTTTCACGTGGCACGGCAGCGAAGTCTGCACCGCCCCGCTCACTGCCGGCGGCTTCACGATGCTCCAGTGCCTCACCACGCTGCGCGCGCTCGATTGGCACCGCGAGCCCGCCGGCCTCGCCCGCACGCACGCCTACCTCGAAGCCCTCCG
>SIBG01000044.1 GCA_009695305.1 Opitutus sp.
GGAAAATCTTTACCAAGCCCAAGCTCCGGGCCGGACCGCCAAGCCGGTCCGTCCCTCCGCTTGGGCTTGCCAACCACCACCGCAGTCATCACATCAAACAACGCTGCGGACTAACATTCCACCTGGCTCAGTTTTCGGGACCCACTCAGAGGCGTGCGTGTTTGAGGCGTGCGAAAAGTCCGGGTGGTTGCTCCACGCGTTTGTCGTGATGAACAACCACTACCACCTCGCGCTGGAGACCCCGGAAGGAAACCTAGTCGCGGGGATGCAGTGGCTGCAAGCGACGTTTGCGAACCGGTTCAACCGGCTGCGGGGCGAACGCGGGCATTTGTTTCAGGGGCGCTACAAGAGTCTGTTGGTGGAACCTGGCGCGGCGCTGGGGCAGGTGTGTCACTATTTGCATCTCAACCCGGTGCGGGCGGGGCTGGTGACGGTGGACGATTTGCCGACCTACCGCGCGTCGAGTTACTGGCATCTCTGGCAAAAAAAGCGGCCGGCCTGCCTGCGCGTGGAGACGGCGCTTGCCGAGGCGGGTGGACTGGCGGACACGCCGGCCGGGAGACAGGCGTATGCGCGATTTCTGGCGTGGCAGGCGGCGGAAGGGCCAGCCGGCAAGACCAAGGCGTATGTGTCGATGAGCCGCGGCTGGGCGCTCGGCACGAAGGATTTCAAGACCGCGCTGATCAACGACCACGCGCTGGCGGAGACGAGTCGCGCGTGGGAGAAGACCGGCGTCCGGGAGATGCGAGAAGCGCGTTGGGAGAAGGCGCTGGCGGTCGGCCTCGCCGTGCTTGAGAAATCGTCCGCGGATGCGACCGCCGAGCGAAAGTCGGCGCCGTGGAAAATAGCGCTGGCGGCCAAGCTCAAGCAGACCACGCAGGCCGACAACCGCTGGTTGGCGGAACACCTCCACATGGGCACGCCTGTGGCCGTGAGTCACCATGCCGGGCAAGTGCGGCGCGGCCTCAATCCAGCGGCGGAAAAACTTTGGCGTGAGCTCCGAATATTAAACATTAAAACCTGACCCTTTTTATAGGTGCCATCCGAAGTGAGGTCAATCGACGGGGTCAGGTAACCCTTTTTATAGGTGTCTCTTCACCCGGGGTGTAGGCCTTCGCATTGGTCGGGCTCATCGCGGCCACGCTGGTCGGCACGCCAGTGGTCGGCGACGCGAAAACGCGGCACGGCGCGATTGACCCGCACACATCCGCCGCAACAGTTCCCTCCCCATGAGCAAACTCCTCGGCAAGCGCGCGCTCGTCACCGCCGGCGCGCAAGGCATCGGTTTCGCGATCTGTCAGCACCTGCTCCGCGCCGGCTGCGACGTGTTTGCCCACTATCACCGCAGCGCCGATGGGGCGCGACTCCTGGCCGACGAAGCCAAAAAACTCGGCCGGCGGTTCGGCAGCGCGAGCGCCGATCTCACGACCAGCGAGGAGAGCACCCAGCTCGTCGCGGAGGCCGTGAAATTTCTCGGTGGGCTCGACGTGCTGGTCAACAACGCCGGTTCGCTCGTCGGCCGCCGCACGCTCGCGGAGGCGGAGGATGATTTCTGGGCGGAAGTGATGTCGCTCAATCTCGGCAGTGTGCGGCGCGTCACGCGCGCCGCGGCACCCCACCTCGCGGCCGCGGCAAAAGCTGGCGGCGGGGCGAGCATCGTGAATCTCTCCTCGCTCGCCGGCCGCAAAGGCGGGCATGGCGGCTCGCTCGCCTATTCGACCGCGAAGGGCGCCGTGCTGACCTTCACGCGATCGCTCGCCAGCGAACTCGGACCGCAGGGCGTGCGCGTGAACGCCCTCGCTCCCGGCTTGATCCTCGGCACGAGTTTCCACACGACGCACACGACGGTGGAGTCGGCGCACGCGACAATCGCCGGCATCCCGCTTGGGCGCGGCGGCAGCGCGGACGACGTGGCGCGCGCGGCCCTGTTTCTCGCCGGGGAATTCGACGGCTTCATCACCGGCGCGACGCTCGACATCAACGGCGGCGTGTATGGGTGCTGACGGTAGGGCGGATTATCCCTAATCCGCCGTTTCAGAGCGTGCGCCCGCCAACGGCGCGTTCGGGATAACGCGCCCGACCCTCAACCCTTGCCCGCCTCTTCGTTGCTCACCGGCTTGAAATTCGGGCGCCCGTAGCGCGTGGTCGGCACCGGGCCGATCGGGTTGTGGCGGAATTCGTCCACCCCGCGACAGAGATAGGTTTTGAAATTCGGGTTCACCGAGAGATCGTTTTTCACGTTGGTGCCGGAGTAGCGGACGGTGAGACCGGCGCGACGGCGATCGCTCGGATTGGCGGACGAGCCGTGGATCGCGCGGTCGTCGTGCAGCGAACACTCGCCGGCTTTCAGCCGGAACTGCACCGCATGGTCCGCACTGAAGTCGGTGCCATCGGCAAGCTCAAGCGTGAGGACGGACGACGTGCTGAGGGATTTCTTGTGCTTGATGATCCCGCCGCGGTGCGAACCGGGCATGAGCTTCATTCCGCCGTTGACCTCGTCCACATCGTCGAACGCGAGCCAGACAGTGACAGAGTTGTGCGGCGCCATCGGCCAGTAATACGCGTCCTGATGCCAGCCGACGGTCGAGGGGCTGCGCGGCTCCTTGATGAAAAAATTGCTCGCCCACATGAAAAAATTCGGCCCGAGGATGCCCTCGACGAGATCGAGGATCTGCGGGTTCATCGCAATCTCGTAGAGGTAGGTGCTCGTCTCGTGCCACTCACGGATGTCTTTCGTGCTCTCGCCGGGCTGAAGGAGCGCAAGGAGGTGCGGCAGCTCGGCGTTAAGGCGGGCCATCTGCTCGCGGGTGTAGATCGGCGGCAGACCGAGGAGATAGCCGTTGTCGGCGTAGAATTTCTTCTGCGCGGCGGTGAGACGGTGGGAGGTGGAGGCGACGTTCATGGGGAAAATCTTCAATGCCCGCTGCGTGCGGGCTCGGTGGACGGGAGGCCTTGGGGCCAGCGCGCGTAGGCGGAAAACTTCGACCGGGTGCGGTCGTAGGCTTCGCGGCGACGGACATATCCAGCATGGTCCGTCACGGCGGCAGGTTCTTTTCGGCTGTGCACGAGAAAATCCGCCTCAGGTGGGTAACAAGCAACGGTGACTTTCTCGTAGAACTCACTTGACGCGAAACCCGCGGCATCGGTCTCACCAGGCCAGAGGCCGACATTGTTCGGCACCTCGGCGGACTGGTAGCGCAGGTCGATGCTCCACCGGATGTGATCGGCGGTGTTGGGCGTGGAGCAGTGCGGCGTGAGGTTCGTCATGAACACGACGCCGCCGCGCGGGCACGCGGCAGTGACGGCCCGGCGCGGATCGTCCGGCAGGTCGTCGTCTTTGATCACGAGAAAACCCGCGTTGCCACCGGTGTGGTGCGGGGCGACGCCGGTGCGGTGCGCGCGCGGGAGAATCTGCATGCAGCCGTTCGCCACATTGGCGTCCACGAGCGGAATCCAGCAGGTGATGATGAGCTGGTGATCGCACGCGGCGGCGAAGTAACCGCTGTCCTGATGCCACGGCACGATGCCGCGGCCGAGATTCGGCAGCTTGGGCCGGAGGCGGTAGACGGAGGAGCCGACGATCTCCTCCGCGCCGAGCAGCGAGGCAACCTTGGCGAGGAGCTGCCGGTGGGTGATGACGCCGAACATTTCCGGCGCGTGGCAGCCGCCCCCGCGCAGACCCTCGAGGTGTTTCATCACGGCCTCCCCGTTGACGGGTGAGTCGCGGTGAAGCGCGGCGAGCCGGTGGTCGAAATCGAGGTTGGCGTGGAGCTGAGTGAGCCGGCCCTCAGCGTGAAGCGCGCGGACTTTCTCGTCGACGGCGGCGTGCAACTCGCGCCGCAGCGGCTCCAGATCAGCGGGCGCGAAAACGTCCGGCACGATGACGTAGCCTTCGTCGTGGAAGTGTTGCACCTGCTCCAGGGTGAGAGGCGGAGGCGATTTCACGGGGCCAAGTTCGCGCCGCGTCGCGAGGTGCGCACGCTTTTTCGTGATGAAAATTCACGGTGATCGCTCCTCACTGGAGGGGCGCAGTCTTGCTGGGCCTTTTCCGTTCTCGATCTCAAGCCGGGCGCAGCAAGACTGCGCCCCAAACGAATATGAAATTCTCCGACCAAGTCGTGTGGATCACCGGGGCGTCGTCGGGCGTCGGCGAGGCGCTGGCGCGAGCGTGCGCGCGGGAAGGCGCGCGGCTCGTGCTGTCGAGCCGGCGGCCGGAGGAACTCGAACGGGTGCGACGGACGTGCGACCGGCCCGCCGAGCACCTGGTGGTGCCACTTGATCTCACGCGCCATGAGACGTTTCCCGCCGCGGTCGGGGAAGTGCTCGCGCGGCGCGGGCGAATCGACGTGCTCGTGAATAACGGCGGCGTGAGCCAGCGCGCGCTCGCCGCGGACGCGACGCTGGAGGTCGAGCGCGCGTTGATGGAGGTGGATTATTTCGGGCCGGTGGCGCTCACGAAGGCGGTGCTGCCGGCCATGCGGGCGCGACACGCCGGGCGAATCGTCGTCGTGAGCAGCGTGATGGGCTACGTCGGAACGCCGGGCCGCTCGACCTACGCGGCCGCCAAGCACGCGCTCCACGGCTACTTTGATTCGTTGCGGGCCGAAGTGTGGCGCGAGGGCATCGGCGTGACGCTCGTTTGCCCGGGCTATGTGAAGACGGCCGTTTCGGACAACGCGGTTGGGCCGCGCGGCGAAAAGCACGGCCAGACGGACGGCACCCACCTCACCGGAATCTCGGCGGAAAAATGCGCCGCCGCGATCCTGCGGGCGGTCGCGAGCGGCCGCGAAGAAATCTACGTCGGCCGCGAAGCCTACGCGATCTACGTGAAACGGTTCCTGCCGTGGCTGTATTCGCGGGTCGTGCGGCGAATGAAATTTTCGGTGAGCCAACAGTAGGCCGTTGCGGCGGTAATCTGGTCGATAAGCCAAGCCTCAGCCATCAGCTATCTGAGTCGATGTCGGCGCTTCCTTCGGTCGACTTTATTCGGCAGTCCCAGCCACGTCGTGCGTCGCAGAATCAATATCGGGCAAAACCGACTATGAAAAACATACGCCTCGTCTTGTTATTGTGCAGCCTACAACAAGCAGTCTTCGCGCAAGCCACTGCCTACGACTATATCCTTGAGCAACAGCGCGCCCCAAAGGAAAAAGAAATCGCGATGACATACGCTGTCGCGATCGTCGTCGCAGGTGCACTTATCGGACTCGGAGTCTACTGTGGCATTCGCCGTTCGAAAAAAGACAAAGAGTAAAAATCCCCGGGGCAAGCCCCGGGGCATTTGACAAGACCGCCGCAAACTCATCCGACCATAATGCAATTCGCGCTTAAACCCGTCCGTCCAACCAAGCCGAAGCAAGCTTCGGGGTATCGGACCCACAGCGAATGAACCAACACTCACCCAAAATTGGAGCGCGGAACGATGTTTGAAAAATTTGAGCCGAGAGACAAAGCGGTGATTTACCAAGGCTTGCTTTGCCTCATCAGATCGAACTCGGGGGTCGGTTTCTGCAATCGCGATCAAGGACATCCTGCCTATGCCGCCGGGAAAAACGGGAAATCTGACTACAGTTCGTTTGGTGATTCACCGGATCACAATCGGCTATTCAAAATGATGCACGAACTGACGGCAGCACTATCCGAGGGAGACTTGGACGGATCATCCGAAATCGAGGAGCGCATTAATACGTGGTCGGACTTTTGCAGAATCGCGTATGAAGCATACGAAAAACACAAACGACCGACCAGTTAGGTGCAGAGCTGGGGCGAGTCGCATTGTCCGACACCCCGCATCGGCGAATTCCTGCTTTCAATCAGCCTTGTTAGTTCGGCGTTTCCTCAAGCAAAGCTCCCGCCTTGCGTGAGACCGAGGGCCTTGCGGCGGGCGCGGCGGTCGGCGGCGGCGGCGCGCTCGTAGCCGCTGCGGCGGTGCGCGGCGAGCGGATCGGCGGGCAGTTTGCCCTGCTTCCGCCACGCGGCGAGCGCGGGAGCCACGTCGGTGAAGAACGCTTTCTTCAGGAGCAGTTCGGCGTCGATCACGTTGTTCTTCGCCTGCGCGCGGCGGAGCGCGTCGTGATCGACCAGCGCGGCCTTGGTGTAGAGTTCCTGGGCGATGACCACGGTCTGGAGCATCGCCTCGATCTTAGGTTTCTCGTTGTGGCATTGATCAACCATGTAGGCGATCTTCGGCATGCGGCCACGATCCGCGGCGAAGAAATGGATTTCGTGAAAGATGCGGAAGACCTGGTAGGGATCGATCGAACCGAGCGTGAGATCGTCGTCGGCGTAGCGGCGGTCGTTGAAGTGGAAGCCGCCAAGCATGTCCTCGTCGAGGAGCCACGCGACAATCTGCTCGATGTTTACCGCGTTGTAGTGGTGGCCGGTGTCGACGAGCACCTTGGCCCGCTTCCCGGCCTTCTTCGCGAGCAGGAGGGCCATGCCCCAGTCGGCGATATCGGTCGCATAGCAGGCGGGCTCGAAGGGTTTGTATTCGACGAGCATCGTCTGCTTCGGGCCGAGTTTCTTGTGCAGCGCCTGGAGGCCGGCGGTGAAGTGGGCCTTGCGTTCGCGGATGCTGCCCTGCCCCGGATAATTCGTGCCGTCGGCAAACCAGAGCGAAAGATACTCGCTGCCGGTGGCCTTCATCAGCGCCACGGAGTCGACGCAGTGCTGGAGCGCGCGCTCACGGATGGCGGGATCGTTGTGGCCGAAGGAGCCCCACTTATAGCATTGGTCCTGAAAGAGGTTCGGGTTGATGGCACCGATCTTCACACCGTGCTGGCGGGCGAGGCGCACGACTTTGCGCGGATCCTCGCCGGCCACGAAATCCCAGAGCACGTGGACGGCGACCGTCGGGCAGCAGCCGGTGAGGCGGTGAACCTGGCCGGCGTCGGCGAGCTTGTCGCCCATGTCGATGGCGGCGGCGTCCTGAAAAAATTTTCCGAACCGCGTGCCGGTGTCGGCGAAACCCCAGGAGGGCGTCTCGATGCGAAAGGTGTCGAGCGCCTCGACGGCGCGGCGGAGAAGCTTGGGACTCATGCGCCGAGTGTCAGGCCGCGGCCCGCGCCGAGGCCAGCCCGGAAAATGCGGAAACAATCCTGACGGGCAACGCCCGGAGCTTTACGGGCCGGCCGAATGGCCCCAACGTCCGGCCATGTGCTACGCCTGCGGCAACCCGATCCATTCCGAGCCGTGGTTGCCTGCGCTCGAGGATGCCGCCCGTCACCGGCGCCCGCCGAAACAGCAACCGGTCGTGCCGCCGAAGGCGGCAGCGGTCAAACCAGCGCTGCCGGCAGCGGCACGCCCAGTTTCGCCGCCCAAGACGTGAGGGCCGGAATGATGCCGGCGTAGAGTTCGAGGCCGTTAGCCAACTGCTCGGTGCGGCGGCGGAGGCCGTTTTCGCCGGGGAGCCGGACGCGCTCGAAGCCGGCGCGCGGCGGCGTGGCGCGGCAGGCGGCGGCGACGTGCGAGGTCTGGCGAAGAAAATCTTCGTGGCCGCCGAAGAGTCCGGGAGTGAAAACCTGGAGACACACCGTGGCCGACCAGCCCTCGGCGGGATCGGCGCGGCCGTGGCCGGTGAGGCCGCCGGTGAGCGCTTCGACGAGCAGGCCGAGCGCGTAACCCTTGTGCCCGTGATCGAGGCCGCCCATCGGCAAAATGGCGCCGGGCGGATCGGCGAAGACGACGGCGGGGTCGCCGGACGGCTGGCCGTGGCCATCGACGAGCCACGGGGCGGGAAACTTTTTTCCCTCGGCGCGCAGGCGGTTGACCATGCCGTTGGTCGTGATCGAAGCAGAAATATCGAGGATCACGGGATCGCCGTCGGTGGGCCACGCGGCGGCCAGAGGATTGGGCGTAAACACCGCGCGGCGGCCACCGTGCGGGGCAACGCCGCTCACCGAAGGATCGGAACACGTGAGCAGCACCATCAGACCCTGGTCGGCCACCCGCTTCAAATACGCGGCGAGGCACGCGATGTGGTGGCTGCGACGAATGACGACGGTGCAGGTGCCCTGGGTTTTCGCCCGCGCGATCGCAAGATCGAGGGCGCGAACGACGAGCCACGGCCCGGGGAGGCGGCACCCGTCCCAGGTGACGGCGGCGGGAAAATCAGCGAGCACGCGCGGCTCGCCGGTCTTGGTCATCGCGCCGTTTTCGATTTCACCGAGATAGGGCGCGAGGAGCTGGAGCCCGTGAGTGGTGTGGCCGAGGAGATCGCCCTCGACGAGAATCCCGGCGACGACGGCGGATTTTTCGGCGTCGAGGCCCGCGCGCGCCAGGAGCGAAGTCGCGAAGGCGATGAGGTGGGGGGCGGAGTGGCGGGCGGGCATGGCGGGAGGGGCGGACGGGTGATCCTTAACGCGCCGTCTCGGCGGTTGCGCAAGCCCTGAAACGGCGCGTTGAGAACAACGCGCCCTGCCCTCAGAGATCGAAGGTGGCCGTCAGGATGTATTGGGTCGGGTCGATGATCCGGTAGTTCCAGTAATTGCCATCGGGATTGACTGCGATCCGCTGCAGATGGGTGTTCTCACCAACGTTACGGATGTTGAGCTGCACGCGGGCACGCACCTTGTCTTTGAAGAGCCGCAGATTGTAGGACGCGTTGAGATCGACGTGGGCGAGCGCCTTGTCGTAGATCGGGCGGGTCTTGTCGAGCGAGCGGATGGCGCCATCGGCATCGGGCGCGGCCCCATAGTAACCGATGGCCGCCTTGTCGGCCCAGCGGAGCGCGCCGCCGACATTCAGCGGCTTCAGCCGCTTGTTCTCCGTGATGCCGGCGAATCGGAAATTAGTAAACGCGTTGAACTGATATTCGCGCGTCTGGGGCTTGCGCTTGCCGGCGGTGGCGATGGCGAGCTTGAGTGGCGAAAGCACATTGCCGACGAAGTAGCTGTTGGGCTGGTTGCCGCCGACCGTCTGGTTCCACCACAACTGGCGTTTACCGGTGGCGGGATCAATGGCGGAGGTCGGGTCCTCGATCGTAGTCCACAACGCATAGCGGCTGTCGATGTAGGCCTGCAGGGCGGGCGACATGTTGGTGTCGATCGCCGACTGCCGGGAGCCCGTAAACTTCATCGTCCAGTAGCTCGTGGGGTTGTAGTTGACCTCGAGCTCATAGCCCTTGGAGGCCGCATCGTTCACGTCGTTGAGACTCGCGGTCTGCAAAAAGGTGACGTAGTCTTGGGTCATCCCGAGCGTCTTGTTGACGTAGTCGGTCACTTGTGTGGCGGTCCACGGGTCGGCGGTGCCCGCACCGTGGAGAGTGTTCGCCCAGCCGGTGGCGCGGCTGAAAAGCGTGAAAGCATTGCCACCGCCGGTGCCGACGTCGAGGGTGCGGGCGCGGGTCGCGATGGTGCCGATGGTGCCGCGAGCGTTGATCTGGGACGTCTCGTATTTCCCGAGTCGGAGGTTCAGCTTGCCCTGGAACAGGTTCAGGGTGACGGCGTAATCCTTGCCCTGGCCCGTCGGGTTGGGCAGAACCGCGCCCATGTTGTTATAGGCGATGTCAGCGGGCTGAAAGCTATCCGATTGGTTGTAGGATAGATTCAACCAGCGGAATGGTTTCACGACCGCGCCCTTGGTTTTGGTAGTGCCCGCATTCCAGCTCTTGTTCCGGCCGAAGTTGTAGACGTTGGTCGGATCGACGATGCCGTTCGAGGCGGTGACGAGCGGCAGATTGATTTCGCCGTAGTTGCGATCTTTGCGCACGCCCAGGGTGGGCACGATGCGATCGTTGAGGAAGAAGCTCTGCCAGGTGAAACCCTCCGTGCGGATCTTGCGTTTCTGCAAACCGAACGAAGTTCCCAACTCACCCATCGTGACGTTGCTGTTCACCCACCGGGCGGTGGTGGTGTCGAAAGTGTAGAGCGGAATGGGGCCATTAATGACGTCCGGACGCTTGGCCGCGTAGTCCACGTTTTGACCGGTGGCATCGCCCAGATAATAGCGCGGGTAGACGTGCACGCCGTTCGAGCCGGTGATGTTCGTCAGACTCAGGCCGACCAAGGTCGGGTTGTCCGCCGCGATGCCTTCGTCGCGATAACGAAAACCGCTCGGCGATTGGATGATCAGCCGATACTCGCCATAGGACGCGATGCGATGGCGGCCGAACCACTTGAGGAGGTTCTTCTCACCCGTCAGGTCGAGTTGATAGGCAAGCGTGGCGCGATAGTTGTCGTTGAGCTGCGGCTTGAAAATGATGTTGGGCTCGTTGCCACCAATGAACGGACGCATGAAATAGGGGTTCGGCGTGCCATCGAGCAGGCGCTGGTTGACGTCGATCGCGAGCACCGAGTTCACGCCATCCTGCTGGCCGAGCATGTTGCGGCTGTAGTTGTTCGTGTCCTCGCGGAACCACCCAGCCTGCAACGCGAGAATCTGGCGCTTCGAATTAATGAAGGAATGTTCGAGCTCCAGCCGGGTGTTGTTGGACCAGACGATGCCGTAGTTGGGCGACATGATGTTGATCGACGACCAGTCGTAGATCGATTTGTCCTTCACGACGGCCATTTGAAACAACGCCGTGAGCGGCGGCCCGCCAAATTTCGCGCCGCCCAGCAGCTGGATATCGGTGCCAGAAAAAACGTAACGCTGGTTGTTGGATGTGCCGAGGACGGCGCTGACCGGCATTTGCTGGATCGTGTAAAGGGCGACCTTGCCGCCATCGATGATGTAGGCCGGACGGACGCCGGCGGTATCGGGCGAATTCAGGCCCGGAGGGATGGGTGGCACACCGGCGACGAGCGCGTTGTCGCTGCCGCCGCGATACGGGGCCGGAAGCCCCACCACGCCGTTGACGGTTGGCCGAAACGTGACTGGATCCCACGTAGGGCTACCCACCGACCGCCAATAGGTCACCGTGTCGCGGGGCGGCGTCGAATTGGGGCGCTGATTGTGATTATGATAGGTCTCGTAGCTCAGCCGCAGAGTCGTGCTCTTCAACGGCCGGTAAGTGATTGCGCCCTGCCAGCGGACGGTCTGGTCCATCGACGGCTTCCGCACGTAACCTTTTTCTTCGTAGACGCCAGAAACGCGGACGGCGAGTTTGTTGTGGATGAGCGGGCGGTTGAGATCGATGCTCGTGCGCCAGCCGCCAAAGCTGTCGACGCGACCCTGCACTTGACTCGTGGAGCGGGTGGGATTCGCGCTGGCGGTGTTCAGGTTCACAGTGCCGGAGGCGTCGCCCAGACCGAAGATACTGGAATTGGGACCGCGGCTGATTTCCACCGATTCCAAGTTGTAAGTATCGATCGGCACCGTTCCGTTTGAGGAGAAGTTCCCGACGGCGATGTTCGCGGCGCTCAGGCCGCGCACGCGATTGGCCGACTGCGGGCTGCCGGCGATGTTGTCGACGATCGGGTTGCCGCGGCTATCCGTCGTGGGATCAGTAAACTGGCCGGTGCCCTCGACGTTCGCTTCATAGAGGAAGATGTCGTTGATATCGATCGCGGCGGTGTCCTGTAACTGCTGCTTCGTCACCACGGTGATGGAGGCCCCCAGGTCTTCGATCTTGGAGTTCAACCGCGTGCCCGACATCGTGCTGGAGGCGAAGTAGCCCTTATCGGTCGAAGCGCTGACTTGGAAAGGCGACAGCTCGACGACTTCGGCTGGCACGGGCGCGGTGGACGTCACCACCGCCAGCTTGGCGGCCTTGGCGTCGTCGGCTTGTTGCGCCGCGAGTTCGTCGGGGTCGAGCCGGCCGTTGTTATTCTTGTCGTATTTGGCGAGGGCGCGGGCGTCGGCCGCGCCAGGCGCGGGCGCTTGCTGCGCCTGAACGGTAGCCAGCAGGAAGAGCGTGCCGACCGGCACGACCGCGAGCAAACGACGGAGCCGGGACTGACGGCGGAGAGAGTGCATGGTAGTTTTTCTTTTGAGGGTGAACGGAAGGCAGGTTTAAATTGCGGCGGAGCAGGCGGGCCCGGCGGCGTAATGCGACCCACTATCAAACAAAGCTGACGCACAAGCTACACGGACGTTGTGCGAACATGTGCAATTTTTGTTCCACCGGGCAGTCCACCGCGGCAGTGGTCCGAGTGTGTAGTGCAAAAACCTCCCCGGCCGCTTCCGCCGGGGAGGCTTGGAAACAGACGGATTGCTCAGAGATCGAACGTCGTCGTGAAGATAAACTGGCGAGGATCGATGATGCGATAGGAGTAGAACCTGCCGTCGGGATTGACGCCAACGCCCTGAAGGCGGCCATTCTCGGTGGCGTTACGGATATTGAGTTGGAAGCGCGCGCCAATCTTGTTGCGAAACAGCTTCGTCCGGTAGCTGAAATTGAGGTCGATATTGCCGGTGGGCTTGTCGAACACCGGTTTGTTTTTGTCGAGGGCGCGCACGACGCCGTCGGCTTCAGGTGCCGCCCCAAGATAACCGATGGCGGCCTCGCTCGCCCAGCGGTAGGAACCACCGATCGAGGTGCTCTTCATCCACGGGTGCGATTCGGCGAATGAACCGAGCCCCGCCAGTTGGAAATTGGTGGTCAGGTTGAGTGCATATTCGCGCGACTGGGGTTTCCGCTTGCCGGAATTCGCATTGGCCTGGCCGAGCGGCGTCGCGACGTTGGTCGTGAAATAATTCACCGGCTGGCCGTTGCTGCCGGTGGAGGTCGTCCACCACAGGCCACCCGCGCCTGCCAATTGACCGCCACCAGGGAGCGGATCGGTCGGGATGCGAACCGTGGTCCAGAACGGCAGTCGCTCGTCCACGAACTTCTGCATGAAGACCGAGATATTGGAATCGATCGCCTCCTGCTTGCGGCCGGCAGCCTTGAGCGTCCAATACCGCGTGGGATTGAACTGCAGCTCAAGCTCCCAGCCGCGCGACAGGGCATCGTTAACATCGGAGATGGTCTTGCCCGCGACGCTGTTGATGTAAGAAACGGACTGACCGATCAACTTCGCGGCCGTGTCTTGCGCCTGCCCGAGCGTCCATTCCGGGTGGACCTGCTGATACCAACTGGTCGCCAGATCGTAGAGTCCGAACGTGAGGTTTTGGCCAGAATTGTCGAAGTCGATGGCGAGGGCGCGGGTGGCGACGACACCGATGCCGGAGCGCGTGTGAACCTGCACCGTCTCATGATGCGTGAGCCGGGCCGAGAACTTGTTGTCGAACATGGTCAGGCCGAAACCGTATTCCTTCGACTCGCCGGTCGGATTCGGCAGTTCCTGCAAATACAGGTTATAGGCGGTGTCCGCCGGTTGGAAGGAATCGGAGGTGTTATAATAGGTGTAGAATCCACGCACCGTTTCGGCGGCGAACCTGGCGAGGCCGGTGCTCGACTGCACCGCGCTTTTCAAGAACGGCAGTTCGCGGAAGGGTTTTAGGACGACGCCCTTGGTTTTGGTTTCACCCTGCCGATTGCGCGGGAGGCCGCCGAAATTATTCAGGTTGGCCTCGTTCAGGTAGCCAAAGATAGGGTTGGTCGCAAGATTATCGCGCGTGGTGACGCGATCCTTGCGCTGGCCGAAGGTTGAGACGATTTGGTCGTTGAAGAAAAAGCTTTGGACGCTGCCGCCGACGGTGCGGATCTTCTTCTTCTGCTGGCCGAGGGCGAAATACACTTCCTCAATGTCGATCGGTTCGGCGAGGTTGTAGGCCGTTGAGGTGGCCCCAGCGTAGGAGGCCACAAACTTGCCGGTGTTCCGGACCGCCCCGGAGTTGGCGTATTCGATGCCGCCGCCCTTGGTGTTGCCCATGTAGTAGAGGGGGAACATCAGCGAGCCGTTGTTCGCGATGATGTTGGAGGTGGCGGTGATGGTCGCCGCACCCGGATTGAAATTCGGGTTGTCGATCACGGTATCGTGATAGCGCAGGTTGCTCGGGGCAGCGACGCTGTAGCGATACTCGCCGTAACCAATGGCGCGATGCTGGCCCAGCCATTTGAGCAGGTTCTTCTCGTGGCGCAGATCAAGCTGGTAGGCGAGTTGGGCGCGATAGGTGTCGTTGAACACCGGCTTGCGAAATTCCTGCGGGTTCACTCCTCCGATGAAGGGGCGCAGAAAAAACGGATTGGCACGGCCATCCGGCAGGCGTTCATTCACGTCCATTTGCAGGGTGGTGCCAACGCCATCCAACTGGCCGATGAACTGGCGGCGGTAGTCCTGCTGATCCTCGCGACGCCACGCGAGATTGAGGTCCAGGCGCTGACGCTGGGTCTGGAAAAAATTATGGTCGAGGCTGGCATTCAAAAGAATCGCCCGCTGAATCTGAAAACCGGACGCGGCCAGATTGATCTCCTCCCAATCGTAGATCGCCTTGTTGGTGGTGCCCGAGATCTTATAGAGCGGGCCGCCCGACGCTTCGCCGCTGATGGAAACCATCTGCTGGGTCGTCGTCAGGCCCAAGACGGGATTGTTCACGTTGGCGGCCTTGGTGATCAGCTGGATCGCACCATTGTCGATAAACTGCAGGATGCGGGTGGCGCCAAAGCCACCGGTGAGGCCGGTGGGAATCGTGCCCTGGGTCAGCTTCACGCCGTTGACGGTGCCGGTAAAGGTGATCGGGTCCCAGGTCGGGCTACCCCGGGATTTCCAAAGGGTCGTGCTGTCGCGCGGCGTGAGCGAATTTGCGCGCACCGCGAATTCGTGAAAATGCTCCAGGGAGGCATTTATCGTGGTGCTCCGAAACGGCCGATACGCCACCGCGAGTTGCTGGCGGTTGGTCCGGTCCACCGACGGCTTTCGCTCATAGCCCGTCTCGTTGTAGACGGAGGAAAACCGCACCGCGAGTTTGTTGCGGATGATCGGGCGGTTAAGATCCACGCTGGCCCGAAAGCCGCCCACACTATCGACGCGAGTTTGAAACGAGCTGGTCTCGCGCGTGAGGTTACCCTTGCTGGCGACCAGATTGACGGTGCCGCCGGCGTCGGCCAATCCCGCGAGAGTGGAGTTCGGACCGCGGGCAATTTCGACGGCGTCGATGTTATACGTGTCAATCGGGATCGTGGAACTAGACGTGATGCCGCCGATGGCAATGTTGGCGGAGGCGAGGCCACGAATGCGGTTCGCGCCGGTCGGATTGCCGGCGACATTGTCCCACACGCCTTCGCCACGGTTGTCGTTGGTCAAGTCAGTGAACTGACCGGTGCCCTCGGTGCCGACCTCGTAAAGAAAGATGTCGTTGATATCGAGCGCGGCGGTGTCGATGAGCTGCTGCTTGGTGATAACGGAGACGGATCCGGCGAGGTCTTCCAACTTCGAGTTGAGGCGGGTGCCGGAGAGCGTGCTCGAGGCCGAATAGCCCCGGTCCTGGCCGGCGCTAACCTCGAAGGGCGAGAGTTCGACCACGTCTTCCCGACCGGGCGCAGGAGTAGTGGTGACGGCCTTGGCGGCCTTCGCCTCGTCCGCTTGCATCGTGGCGAGTTCGGTGGCGTCGAGTTTGCCATTCTTGTTCTTGTCATACTTCGCGAGCGTCCTGGCATCCGGCGCGGCGGTGGCGGTTTGCTGTGCCGCGGCGGGCATCACCGTCAGGGCCGCGCAACCGAGCGCGAGCAGGACGTGGCGCAGGGCAGTCGATTGATTAGTGTTCATCGGTGTTCTGGGTTGGCTGCGGTGAGGTCAGGTCGATTTGGCGAAGAGCATATCTCGGCGCACACCGGAAGCGGAGCGCGGGGAAACAGCGAGGGGATAACAAACCGTGTCGCTCATCGGCAGCCGGAGCAAGGGGTCGATTCATCTGACAGTCCGCCTTAAGCTAGTTGGCGCGCGGCCGGTGCGCCGGTCGGCAGCACCCTCAGTTTTCCGGCTTGGCTGCTTGAGGGACCCTCGAACGCAACAGGGCCGCACCCAGCAGCAGCACCAGCACGCACACTAGGACGAACCAGTCGCCGTGTTCCGTATAGTAGCTTTGCTGCCCGATCCAGCGGCCGTCGCGCGTCACACTCAGCGTGCGCGTGCCGCGAAAGAAGATGCGGCCGCCATCGTCCGTCAGGTTGGCGCGCACGAAACCAAACTCGTCGATCCAGCCACTCCAGCCGCCGTTGCCGCAGCGCAGCACGGGGCGGCGCGTCTCGACGGCCCGCAGCACCGAGTGGGCGGCGTGTTGCACCGCCGCCCCACCCTCGCCGAACCAGCCGTTGTTTGTCAGCACGGTGAGCACGTCGGCGCCGGCGCGCGCACTCGCGCGGGCGAGCGCCGGATAAGTGTCCTCGTAGCAAATCAGCGGACCGAACACGACCGGCTCGCCGCGCAGCGGGACGAGCAGCGGCGCCGAGTCGGCGCCGCGGGTGAAATCCTCGCCGATCGGCACGAATTTCGTGAGCCAGCCGAGCACGGGGCGAAGCGGCACATATTCGCCGAACGCCACGAGCTGGCGCTTCGCGTAGTAGGCCGACTGCAGGCCGGTGTCGGGCGTGACGACAAACGCGCCGTTGAACCAGCGCTCGTCCGTGGCACCGCGATGCTCCGTCGCCACCGAGCCGAGCAGCAGCGGCGTCTGCGCCCGCTTCGCGAGCGACTCGACGAAATTTTGCTCGTTGGCATCGCCGCGCACCGCAAACGGCGTCACCGCCTCCGGCCAGAGGATGAGGTCGGGCTTGGTCGCCGCCGCCGCGAGCGTGGTGCTGATCAACACATCGCGGATGCCGGGCCCTTTCGCCGGATCCCACTTCACGTCCTGCGGGATGTAAGGCTGCACGAATGCCACGCGGCCGAGCGGTCGCGTGAATCGCGCGCGATTGAAGGTTTCCTGAATGTGGACCGTGAAGCACGTGAGCACGAGGAACAGCGCGAGGAAAAACTCCTGGCTGCGCTTGTTGAAACCCGTCGCGCCCTCGCGGAACAGCCGGTGCGCGTAGGCGGCGAAGCCGAGATTCACCGCCACGATGACGAACGACACCCCGCCGGCGCCCGTGTAGGCTGCGATCTGCAGCATGCTCACCATGGTCCACTGGCTCGCGGCGAGCGGCAGCCACGGGAATCCGCCGAGCAGCCACGTGCGCGTCCATTCGATCACGACCCACGCGCCCGCGAGCCCGAGCAGCGCGAGCAATCGCAGCAGCGTCGGCTGGCCGACGATGCGGGGCATCGTCCACCACGCGGCGAGATACCACACACCGATCCATGCGCCGACGAACGGCCCGAGCAGCAGTAATCCGGCCCAGGTTACATTGTGCAGCCAGCCAAGGATGATCGTCCACGCGACGGCCTGCGCGGCGAACAGCGTCCAGACGAAAAGTTTTAACCGCGGCCGCGTGTAGGCCCAGTAGACGCCCGGCACGAGCATCGCATAGGCGAGTTCTGGAGTCTTGAACGGCGGAAAGGACAACACCGCCAGCACGACCGTCAGCAAGAACACCGCCGCCGCCGCGACGGAGTCCGCGTGGCGCCGCAGGAACGACGGCGGGCGGTCGTAGGGATCGGGCGGCGCGGCCGTTTTGACGTCGTCGGACACGGTGACAGGAATCTGACGTGCAACAGGGCGGGTCCAAGACCCGCCCTACTTCGGTTCACGCGCCGTGGCAGTTCTTGAATTTCTTGCCGCTGCCGCAGGGGCACGGCTCGTTGCGGCCGACTTTCGGCGTCTCGCGGCGCACGGTGATTTTCGGCAGCTGGATTTCCGGCGCGGAGTCGGCACTGCCCGGGCCACTGCTCGTCACCGTCATGCTCGTCTCCAGCCGGGGCGCAGCAGCCGGGGCGGGGGCGTCGGCCGGACCGACGGCGCGGGCGGTGCGGCTGAGCAGCGCGAGCATGTTCTCGAAACTCTCGAGGTTCGACGCGCTGCGGAAGAGGCCGGTGCAGATTTGCAGCCGCACGTTGTTCATCAGCTCCTCAAAGAAGCGGTAGGCCTCGCCCTTGTATTCCACCAGGGGATCCTTCTGGCCGTAGCTGCGCAGGCCGATGCTCTTGCGGAGATCCTCCATCTCGGTGAGGTGTTCCTGCCAGTGGTGGTCGATCGCGTTGATGACGACGTAGCGCTCGAGCGAGCCGAGCGCCTCGGGAATCTCGACCGACTCCTTGACGGCGTAGGCTTGCTTGATCCGCCCCAGCAGCGTGGCCGTGAGCGCGGCGGCATCGTTGCCGGTCAGTTCGTCGACCCGGACGCTGATCGGGAAATGGGCGTTGAGCCAGCCGACGAGGCTCTCGACGGCAGACTGGGTCGCGCCGCCCGACTCACCAAAACCGGCCACGGCGAGGCGGTTCAACAACTCCTCCTCGATCTGCTCGAAGATGATGTCCTTCGGACGCGCACTGTGAATCGCGGCGTTGCGGATGCCATAGATGACTTCGCGCTGCTGGTTGAGCACATCGTCGTATTGGAGGAGACGCTTGCGAATCGAATAATTCTGCTGCTCGACTTTTTTCTGCGCACTCTCGATCGAGCGGTTGAGCCACGGGTGCTCCAGCTCCTCGCCCTCCTGCATCGAACCTTCCATGAGGCGCGACGCGAGGTTGCCCTGAAGGAAGAGGCGCATGAGGTCGTCCTCCAGCGAGAGGAAAAATTTCGTGAGGCCCGGGTCGCCCTGGCGCGAGCAGCGGCCGCGGAGCTGGCGGTCGATGCGCCGCGACTCGTGGCGCTCGGTGCCGATGACGAAGAGGCCGCCGAGCTCCCGGACGCCTTCACCGAGCTTAATGTCGGTGCCGCGACCGGCCATGTTGGTCGCGATGGTGACGCCACCGCGCTGGCCGGCGCGCGCCACGATCTCGGATTCCTGCTCGTGGAATTTGGCATTGAGGACGGTGTGGATCACGCCCGTGCGCTTGAGCATGCGGGAGAGCACTTCCGAGGACTCGACACTCACAGTGCCGACGAGCACGGGCTGGCCGCGCTTGTTGGCCTCCTCGATTTGTTTCACCACGGCGGAGAATTTGTCGCGGCGGGTCTTGAAAATGGAGTCGTTGCGATCGACGCGGATGCAGGGCTGGTTAGTCGGGATGACCTGCACGGCCAGGCGGTAGATATCGTTAAACTCGGTCGCCTCCGTTTCCGCGGTGCCGGTCATGCCGGCCAGCTTTTCATACATGCGGAAATAATTCTGAATCGTGATCGTCGCGTAGGTGCGCGTCTCGCGCTCAATCATGACACCCTCTTTCGCCTCGACGGCCTGGTGGAGGCCGTCGGACCACCGGCGGCCGGGCATCACGCGGCCGGTGTTTTCATCGACGATCATCACCTTGCCATCGGGCGTGACGACATATTCGACGTCGCGCTCGTAGAGCGAGTAGGCGCGGAGGAGCTGCGAAATGGCGTGGATGTCCTCCGAGACCTCCGCGTAGCGGTTTTGCGCGGCGAGCTTCTTCGCCTCGCGTTCCTCGGGCGGAAAGGTGGAGTCCTTGTCGAGATCGGAAAACTCGGTCGCCAGGTCCGGCAGCATGAACGCATCCGGATTGTCCGGCCGGAGCTTGTTGCGGCCGATGAGCGTGAGGTCGGCCTGATGCTGCTTCTCGTCGATGACATAGAGCAGGTCTTCCTTGAGCTTGTAGAGCTCGTCCTTGTTGAGATCGGAGTTGAGCTCGGTCTCCATCTTGTCGAGGAGCTTGCGCCACTCGCCGTTTTCCATGAGCCGGAGGAGCTGCTTGTTTTTCGGATGGCCCATTTTTACCTGGAGCATCTTGTGCGCGGCGGCGTGGCGGTCGTCGTCGGTAGGGCCGGTGTTGGCGAGAATGGCCTTGGCCGCATCGCGCTCCGCCGGGGACGCGCTGGCCTTTTTCAGAATCGTTTCGGCAGCAGCGCGCTCATCGTTGGTGGCGGTGGGCTTCTCGAGCAGCTCTTTCGCGTCGGAGACAATGCGATTGCACAGGCGGGTCTGGTCGTTGACGAGCTGGTCCACCGGCGGGCGCAGGCGGGTGAAGGGTTGTTCGCGTTCGATTTGCGCGGGGCCGGAGATGATCAGCGGCGTGCGCGCTTCGTCGACGAGGATGGAGTCGATTTCGTCCACGATGCAGAACCAGTAATCGCGCTGCACCTGGTCCTCCTGGCGCGTGGCCATGCCATTGTCGCGGAGGTAGTCGAAGCCGAACTCGCTCGCGGTGCCGTAGGTGATGGCGCGGCCATACATTTCGCGGCGGAGGTCCGGCGCCATCTGCTGTTGAATGCAGCCGACGCCCACGCCGAGAAAGGTATAGAGGTGCCCCATCCACTCGGAGTCGCGGCGGGCGAGGTAGTCGTTGACGGTGACGAGCTGGGTGTTCTGGCCGGTGAGCGAGTTGAGATAAAGCGGCAGCGTCGAGACGAGGGTTTTGCCTTCGCCGGTGGCCATCTCGGCGATCCTGCCCTGATGAATCGCCATGCCGCCGATGAGCTGGACGTCGAAATGGACCATGTCCCAGGTGAGCTCGTGTTCGCAGACGAGGATTTTGCGGCCCACGAGGCGGCGGGCGGCATTTTTGACGGTGGCGAACGCTTCCGGCAGAATCACCTCCAAGGCCGCCCGCTTGTCCGCGGCCGCAGCGATGCGCGCGCGGAACTCGTCCGTCTTGGCCCGCAGTTCCTCATCGGTGAGCGACTGGTAGGACACCTCCAGCTCGTTAATGCGCACGACAATGGGGCGGCACTTCTCGAGAAACTTTTTGTAGTGCCGACCGGAGAAACGTTTGAGTAGAAACGAGAGCATGAAAGGGCCGAGACCATAGCCCGGGCCGGGGGCTTGGCAAATGGCAAATACTCCGCCGAAAATAACCCGCCGTCGGTCCGAATATGCGACGAGTTACGGCCGTGGTCGCCGCGCGGCCGCGGACAAAGTCTCCGCTTAACCCCCGCCATCAGCGGCGCCGGCGCGCGGCCCGCTCACACCCGACCCTTGAAGTAGGCGATCGTGCGCTCCAGGCCGTCTTCGAGTCGCACCTTCGGCTGCCACTTCAGGACTTTCTTCGCGAGCGCGATGTCGGGGCGGCGCTGCTTCGGGTCGTCATCGGGCAGCGGCTTGTGGAATAGCTTCGATTTTCCGCCCACCAGTTTTTGCGTGAGCTTGGCAAGTTCGTTCATCGTGAACTCGCCCGGATTGCCGAGATTCATGGGCCCGACAGTTTTTTCCTGAGCCATGAAACGCACGATGCCCTCGATCAAATCGTCGACGTAGCAAAACGACCGGGTCTGTGTGCCATCGCCATAGATTGAAAGTGATTGGCCGCGGAGCGCCTGCACGATGAAATTGGAAACGACCCGGCCATCGTTCTCGTCCATCCGCGGGCCGTAGGTGTTGAAGATGCGAGCGACGCGGATATCGACTTTGTGCTCGCGGTGGTAGTCGAAGAAGAGCGTTTCGGCGGCGCGCTTGCCTTCGTCGTAACAGGAGCGTTTGCCGATGGTGTTGACGTTGCCCCAGTAACTTTCCGGCTGGGGATGCACGAGCGGATCGCCGTAGATTTCGCTCGTGCTCGCCTGAAACACGCGCGCCTTCACGCGCTTCGCGAGCCCGAGGCAGTTGATCGAGCCAATTACCGAGGTCTTGATGGTCTTGATCGGATTATACTGGTAATGCACCGGCGATGCGGGGCACGCGAGATTGTAGATCTGATCCACCTCAAATTTGAACGGATCGATGATGTCGTGCCGCACGAATTCGAAATTCGGGTTGGGCAACAGGTGCGCGATGTTCTGCTTGCGGCCGGTGAAAAGATTGTCGATGCAGACGACTTCGTGGCCGTCCTTGAGGAGCCGGTCGCAGAGGTGAGAGCCGAGGAAGCCGGCGCCGCCGGTGACGAGAATGCGCATGGGGAAAAGTGAAAGTGAGGGGGAAAGTGAGCGACTTGGCGAGGATCAGATTTGAAGTGCGCAGGTTTGAATGGCGTCAACTCGCCGCCGCCGGCCAAGAACGGCCGCAACCGGTGAGTGCCCGGCCCCATTTTAACCTCCGCCACCGATTGCACGTCGGCGGCTCGGCGAAACCACCAGCCTTTGGGGCCGACGCCGTGGCTGTCGACCCCACGGCTGCCTCATTACCCTCGCCCAGGAAATCCGCGCAGCCTCGAGCCCGGATCGGATTCACCGCCAAGCGGAACAGGTTTGGGTGGCCGCGGCGCGCTGATTCACCTTGAATGCGCCGCTCCGGCGCCCAGTTTCGATGGCACCGACTCATTGGCCAAACGCCAGTCTCAACCGGGGCGCCGGAGCCGAGAAATCGGATCACGCACACGTCGCATGAATTTTCCCGCATCCTTTTCGCTTTGCCGGATAGGTTGCCTGACGTCGGTGCTCGCGCTGGTCCCGCCGTGGTTGCTGCGAGCGGAGCCGCTCCTCCAAACGCGGCCACTCGAATGGCCGGAGGCGGACCTGTCGTCGCGGTTGATGGATGGCGCTCATCACTTCGTGGAGCGAAAGATCGACGAGTCGGCCGCATCGCGCGGCGCGCGGTGGACGCGGGATTTTTCCTCGGCGGAAGCCTATACGAAATCGATCGAGCCAAACCGCCAGCGCTGGAAGAGCGTGATCGGGGTCGTGGACGCGCGACTTCCCGCCGGCATGGAACGTTACGGCGACGAGGCGGCTCCGGCACTCGTCGCGGAAACCGCGCGATACCGAGTCTATCAAGTGCGCTGGCCAGTGCTCGATGGGGTGTGGGGAAGCGGGTTGCTCGTGGAGCCAAAGACCGCGGCGGTGGCGGGTGCGGTGGTGGTGCCCGATGCGGGCCAGACGCCGGAGCAGTTGCTCGGCCTGGCGCCGGGAATCGCCGCGGAGGCGCAAGGGGCGCGGCGACTGGCGGAAAACGGATTCACGCTCGTCCTGCCGGTCACGATCAGTCGCGCCAAGCTCGTGACCGACGATGCCCAGATTCGCGCTTCCGACCAAACCTACCGCGAGTGGATCTACCGGCAGGCGTTTCATCTCGGGCGGCACGTGGTCGGCTACGAGGTGCAGATCGTCCTGGCGGCGGTGGACTGGTTGCGCGCGCACCGTGGCGCGGCGATCAAAATCGCCGTGTGCGGTCACGCCGAGGGCGGACTGACGGCGCTGTCTGCAGCGGCAGCGGATCCACGGATCGAGGTGGCGCTGGTCAGTGGCTATTTTGACTCGCGCCAAAACGGCTGGGCCGAGCCAATCTATCGAAACATCTGGGGACGCCTGCGCGAATTTGGTGACGCTGAGATCGCCGCCCTGGTGCTCCCGCGGGCGCTCGTGATCGAGCACAGCCCCGTCCCGCACGTGACGGCCCACAAGGGCGAGGTGCAGACGGCGGACTTCGCGAGGGTGCGCGCCGAGGTCGCGCGAATCGAAACCGGTGCCCTCTTCAAGCGGCCGGCGCTGGTGCGGAGCGACGGCGGGCCGTATGCCGCTGAAGCGCTCGCACGGCTGACGACCGAGTTGGGGGTCGCCGCGCTGGCGCCACTCTCAGCGGAGCTGCCCGTCGAGCAGCGAAGGGCGTTTCAGCCGACGGAGCGGCACGGGCGGTTATTCAAAGAAATGGAAGAGCACGTGCAGCGACTCGTTCAAAAATCGGAGCACGTGCGCGAGGCCGCGTTTCTCTACACCGTCATGCCGGCACTGGCGGACAACAAGTGGAGCACCGAGGCGCGACACCCGACGCAGCCGGTGGAGAAATTCGTCGCCGGGGCGAAACGCTATCGCGAGCTCATGGCCGAGGAGGCCATGGGACGCTTCGACGAAGCGCTTCGGCCGTTCGCGGCGCGCAGCCGGAAGATTTCCGAGACGGCCAAGTGGACCGCCTACGACGTCGTGCTGGACGTGTTTCCGGAGTTTTTCGCGTGGGGCATTCTCGTCGTGCCGAAAGACCTGCAGCCGGGCGAGCGCCGGCCCGTCGTCGTGTGCCAGCATGGGCGTAACGGCGTGCCGCGCAACCTGCTCGACGGAAACACGAGCGGTTACGACAACGTCGCCGCCAAGCTGGCGGACCGCGGCTTCATCGCCTTCGCCCCGCACAATCTCTATCGCGGCGAAGACCGCTACCGCTGGCTCGGCCGCAAGGCCAACACGATCCACGCGACGCTCTTCTCCTTTATCATCGCCTCCCATGATCAAATCCTGCGCTGGTTGGAGACGCTGCCGTTTGTGGACGGAAACCGGATCGCGTTTTACGGCCTCAGCTACGGCGGTGAGACCGCGGTGCGAGTGCCGCCGCTGCTGGAAAAATACTGCCTGTCGATCTGCTCGGGCGACTTCAACCAATGGACGCGCAAGGTGGCCGCGACCGATCTGCCTTTCGGCTTCATGCGCACGATTGAGTGGGAGATGCCATATTGGAACCTCGGGAATACCTTCGATTACGCCGAGATGGCCTATCTGATGGTGCCGCGGCCGTTCATGGTGGAGCGCGGCCATCTGGACCGCGTCAGTCGCGATCAATGGGTCGCGCACGAATACGCCAAGGTCCGCTGGCTTTACGCACAACTCGGCCTCGCTGATCGGACGGCGATCACGTTTTTCCAAGGGGGACACGCGATGCGAGCCGAGGGGACTTTCGATTTCCTGCACCAGCACCTGCACTGGCCAAAACCCGCCGGGACCTGATAAGCCCCTCCCGGATCCGCTCCCCCTGAAGATCGAGTTTCCTCCCAATCCCAATATCTCCATGCCCACCCCCACCTCCGACTCTGTCAATCGCCGTAAATTTCTGCAGTTTCTTGCTGCCAGCCCCCTGTTCGCCTACGCTGGTGCCGGCGGTGTCGCGCTGGCCTCGCGTTCACGCGCCTGGTCGGCGGAGAACCTCGCGCCGCCGGGCGCGCTCCTCCCCTCCGCGGCCGATGCGTTCAACGTCTTCGATCTGGAAGCCGTCGCTCGCACCAAAATCCCCGTCGCCCACCTCGCCTATCTCGACACCGGCGTCGAGGGCGACGTGACGGTGCGCGCGAACCGCGAGGGTTTCGCCAAAATCCAACTTCGTCCGCGCCGACTGGTCGATACCACCCGGCTCGACACCAGCGTGAAATTATTCGACACAACCTGGCCCACGCCGATCATCATCGCGCCGGTCGCCAGCCACTGCGCGTTTCACGATGACGGGGAACTCGCCGTCGCCCGTGCCGCCCGCGCCCGCAACCACCTCCAGTGCCTGTCCACCTGGTGCACGACGTCGGTCGAGGACGTCACCTCGGCGCGCGGCGCGCCGGTCTGGTTTCAGCTTTATGCCACCACTCAGTGGGAAATCACCCGCGCGCTGGTGCAACGAGCCGAGGCCGCCGGCTGCCCGGTCGTGGCCCTCACCATCGACAATCCCACGAACATCGGACGGGAAACCCTGGAACGCGGCAAGCGCCGCGACCCGCGCGACTGCACGGAGTGCCATTCGCCCCGAGCGGGAGGCATCTTCAAGCGTAAGTCGATGTTCGAGGGACTCGACGTTTCCGGCCTCGTCGGCCCGTTAACCCCGCATCTCACGTGGGATTTCGTGAAGCGACTCCAAGACACGACGAAGATGAAGGTCGTCCTCAAGGGCATCGTCACCGCCGAGGACGCCACGCTCGCGCTCCAGCACCAGGTGGCCGGCATCGTCGTTTCCAACCATGGTGGCCGCGGCGAGGAAAGCGGACGCTCCACGATTGAATCGCTGCCAGAGGTTGTCGCCGCCGTCGGTGGAAAAATTCCTGTTCTGGTTGACGGCGGCTTTCGTCGCGGCACCGACATCTTCAAGGCCCTCGCGCTCGGCGCGAATGCCGTGTGCGTCGGCCGGCCCTACATCTGGGGGCTCGGCGCGTATGGCCAGCCCGGCGTGGAGCGCTGCCTGGAAATCCTGACGGTCGAACTCGAGGTCGCGATGCGCCACATGGGCACACCCACGCTGGCAAGCATCACACGCAGCTCCGTGCAGCGGGCGTGAGGCGGCGACCATAAAGGACGCCGGCTCGTTGCCCATGTCTCCCGTCCATCCCTGCCTGATATCACCCGCGCAGCTGCTCATGAAAATTTTCGCCAAAACTCAGGGTTCATACCATCGTCTTGATTGCTTTGGACTATTGAGGTGGGGCTCGCTCTCCGAGCGGGCCTGCGCTCCAAGGTGATTTGCATCCTGAAACTCAGGCCGGTTCGGAGAACCGGCCCCACCTCGGAAAAGTCAATATATCACCAGATATTGGTATCACACTCCGCAGGTTAACTCGTCCCGGATCCGATCCCCCTGAAAATCCGGTTTCCGATCAATATCTTCCCGGCTCCGTTCCCGCCGGCAAATCCGGCGTCCGATCAGTAACATTTGCCCGACGTCTCCGCGCGCGCAGATCTTCAGCCTGTCAACCGGGCTGCCGCGCCCGTCTCATAGCGCTCGATCCACGCGCGGTGCCACGCCGCGAAGTCGCCCGCCTCGACGTGCGCCCGCGCCTGCGCCATCAGGTCGAGGTAGAAATGCAGATTGTGGATCGTCAGCAGTGTGCAACTCAGGATTTCGCCCGCCACCGTGAGGTGCCGGAGATAGGCGCGCGAGAAACGCGTCGTGTAATTCTCCAACCCCTCGACAATCGGTCGCGGGTCGGTGCGAAATTTTTCGTTGCGGAGGTTCAGCGGGCCGTCGGGCGTAAAGACGAGGCCGTTCCGCGCCACGCGACTCGGCAGCACGCAGTCGAACATGTCCACCCCGAGCGCGACCATCTTCAGGAGCTGCGGCGGCGTGCCGAGGCCCATCGTGTAGCGCGGTTTGTCCGCCGGCAGGAACGGGGTCGTCGCCGCCACCTGTTTCAACATCTCCGGCTCCGGCTCGCCGACGCTCACGCCACCGACCGCGTAGCCCGGAAAATCCAGCGCCGCCAATCCCTCCGCCGCCTCGCGCCGCAGATCGTCGAACGTCGAACCCTGCACGATCGCAAACACATGGTGCCCGGCGGCGAAAAATCCGCTGTCCGTGGCGATCTGTTTGCACTGCCCGGCCCACTTGTGGCTGCGCGCGACGGCCTTCGCACAGGCGTCGCGCTCGCACGGCCACGGCGGACACTCGTCGAGCACCATCGCGATATCGCTGCCGAGGTTTTGTTGAATGCCCATCACTTCCTTCGGTCCGAGGAAAAGTTTCGCGCCGTCGAGGTGCGATTGAAACGCCACGCCGTCGTCGCGGATGTCGCGGAGCTTCGCCAAAGAAAAAACCTGAAAGCCACCGCTGTCCGTGAGGATCGGCCCATCCCACCCCATGAACTGGTGCAACCCGCCGAGATCGCGCACCAGTTCGGAGCCGGGACGCAGGTTGAGGTGGTAGGTGTTACCGAGGATGATCTGCGCGCCGATCTCGCGCAGATGCGCCGGCGTGAGCGATTTCACCGTGCCCTGCGTGCCCACCGGCATAAAGATTGGCGTCTCGATCGTGCCGTGCCGCGTGGTCAGCCGGCCGCGTCGCGCGGCGGTAGCGGTGTCGGTTTTGAGGAGCTGGAAGTGCTGCGTCATTGGGTCGGTGCGCCGTTGCGGCACCCGCTCAGAGCAGCGCGCGAAACTCATCCGGGGTCAGGCCCGCGATCCGTGCGATGTGCCCCATCGTGTAGGCGTTGATGGACGTGTGCCGCGGCACCTGCACCATCGTCGTGCCGTTGGAAAGCGTGAGATGTTTGCCCTGCCGCACGACGCGAAACCCACGTTTCTCTAGCACACGCACGGCGTCTTTCTGCCCGAGCCCGGGTAGCTTTGGCATGACTCACACAAAAACTTCGTCGTGCTGCACTGATCGCACTTGCTCGTCTCCGCGAATTTCAGCCGCCTTGGCGGCCAGATACTCGGCGATGGCCTCGCGGATGTTTTCCAACGCCTCCGCCCGCGTCGGACCCTGCGAGCAGCAGCCGGGCAACTGGTCGCACCAGACGGCCCAGCCTTCGTCGGATTCCACGAGCGTGACGGCGTATTTCATGCGGCGAGGCTACGCGACGATGGCGAGCCGTCAAGCAAGGGACTGGCGGAGACGATTCACCGCCCCGCTAGCCCAGCCGAGCCTTGAGTTTGTCGTAGCTCAGGCCGAGCGCAGGGCGCACAATCCACCCGTATGACCTTACTCCATGCCTGCTAACGCGACGATGACGTCGCGATTGCGCTGAGACGCCGTCCGGCGGAACCGCCTAGCCTTTTGCTTTCGCGGCTTTCTTTGCCGCTTTTAAGCGGTCGTTTTTCATCTGACGCGCTTTTCGTTTCTTCACGTTTTGTGTGCAGGCAGGCATCCAAGCAACCTGACTGGCAATGTGGACAAAGCCAGCAGAATCAAAAGACGAGCTATCGCGCAGCTTGAAGAACACCCCACTGCCCCACCCGCTGCCTGGGTTGGGGAAATTGCGCTCCCTCGCGAAAATCAGGGCCGGACCCAGACGTTTCCTAGAGGTTCGTTTTGGAATGCGTTGCTGCCGCCTTGGGCGAAGGAGATTTTCCCGGTGACCGAGCATCGATCTGGGTATAAAATCTATTTTGCGAAAGTAATTTGAGCCGGTGCACGGCTAGGCTCAAATCTGCGAACTTGGCCTTCGCCGCTTCGTCCGCATCGCCGGATTCCATGCGCTCGGTGGTGCGATGGAAGCGCTCGCCCAAGGCGCGGTGTTCGTCCATGTCGCCCAACTCGCGCAGTAGCCGGCGAACGTGGTCCGCCCGTCGCCGGGCGTGTTTGACCAGCGGCAAGGCGGCCGCGAACGTGATTCGGCCGGCCTTCGCGTCTTTGAACACCTGGCACTCGAACGTGCGGCATTGCCACGGTCGCTCCGCGTAGAGCCGGCAAGTGCGATCCTCGCACAAGGCCGAACAGGGCTGAGGAAAGCGAGCGACGGGCTGCTGGCCGCGTGAAAGGGAAACCGGCAGCCCGAGTGCCTTCAATTTCCCGGCATCATCGCCCCGCTCGAGTTTAACGAGATCGAAGAGCGTGCCGTCGCAGCACAGTCCGCACGCGCGGCAAAGTTGTTCGCCTGATTTCACGGCTCCCACCATCCGCCAGGAGGCAGCCCAGAGGCAAGAGCTGGCGAAGGGGTCATGAGTGAAGGGCGTGTTGCCCAAACCGCGCATAGTGTTTTCGCCAGCCGTAGGAGCCTGCTGGCAGGCGATGGTTTGGGTAGGGCGTCTGTCTTGCAGACGCCGGTTTGTGCTCCCTTGGGCGTCGGGGTGATCGCGCGTGATGGCATGGGGAAGCGGGATGGCGGGATACTCAGAGCCGGGGTGACGAGTGACAAGTGACTTGTGGGGAGGAAAACTACGGCAATCGCACCCACCTGAAGAATAATTTCTCGTCCCGATCGGTCGCGTTGACAGTCCATTTCGCCACAGAGTTCACCGAGCTGTGACACAGAGAGCACAGAGCCAAACATCTTGTCTTGCTCCGTGGCCTCTGTGTCTGGGCTCCGTGCCCTCTGTGGCTCATGACTTGGCCGGTTCAGGTGTAGGACTACGAAGCCTTCGTGAAGGCGACAAGCCACAACGCGGGCGAAGGTTGGCGCGCCCCCGGTGCTGGCGGTCCAAGCCACGTCGCCGGGTTTTCGCAGACGCCGTTGCATCCGGTTAGGGCTAAAAAGAAGCCCAGCCCGCGCGGGGGAAGCGGCGGTGGTTTCATGGCAGGAATGCAGTGCCCGCGAAATCCGACAGAGGCAATTCGCAAGCGCTACGCTTGACCCCGGGGGCAATCCACGAGGTAATTTCCCTTCAATCCGCACCGTGCTCCTCGTCATCGACAACTACGACTCGTTCACCTTCAACCTCGTCCAATACTTCGGGCAGTTGGGCGTGGCGCAGCGCGTATTCCGTAACAACGAGATCACCCCCGCCGAGGCGCTCGCGCTCGATCCCGACCGCGTCCTGCTCTCGCCCGGCCCGTGCTCGCCCAGCGAGGCCGGCGTCACGCTCGACATCATCCGCGCTTTCGCCGGCAAAAAGCCCATCCTCGGCGTCTGTCTCGGCCACCAGTCGATCGGTCACTACTTCGGCGGCAAAGTCGTCCGCGCCTCCCGCCTCATGCACGGCAAGACCTCGCCGATTCAGCATAAAGACACCGATGTGTTCCGCGGGATGCCTCAGGGATTCGCCGCCACGCGCTACCACTCGCTGCTCGTCGAGCGCGCTACGTTCCCCGCTGCGCTCGAAATCACCGCCGAGACCGCCGAGGGCGAAGTCATGGGCCTGCGCCACCGCGAACTGCCGATCTGGGGCGTGCAATTCCACCCCGAGTCGATCGCGACCGAAGGCGGCATGAAAATCCTTCAAAATTTTCTCGAACTGAACTAAGTTTCCGCTGTCGCCATACCATCATGCGCTGCCCCAAATGCACCTCCATTGAGGACAAGGTGACCGACTCCCGCATCAGCAAGGAGGGCTCGACCATCCGCCGCCGCCGTGAATGCCTCGAATGCGGCCACCGTTATAGCACCACCGAGTCGCTCGTCCGCGACGGAGTGGCCGTGATCAAGCGCGACGGCCGCCGCGAGGATTTCGACCGGGAGAAACTCGTCCGTGCCGTCCGCGCCGCGTGCCACAAGCGCCCGGTCGATGCCGAGCAGATCGCGATGCTCATCGAGGATGTGATGGACGCGCTGGAGGCGCAGTTCGAAAACGAAATCCCCTCGCACGCCATCGGGGAAGGCGTGATGCAGCGCCTTCGCCATGTCGACCAGGTCGCCTACGTCCGCTTCGCGAGCGTCTACAAGGAATTCCGGGATGTCGCCGAATTCGTCGACGAAGTGAGCGCGCTCGGGAAACCCAAGGCCAAGACCACCGATTCGCTCTAATCGCGCCTGGTCCCGTGGAAGTAGCATCATTCGGCAACATCGTTTCCGGTGAACTTTCCCACCCACCGGATTTTTCACCCCGGATGGCACGGATTGCCACGGCGAAGGAATCTGAACCCGCAGACTGCAAGCCCGAGGGATTGGGCGCTGAACCATTGACCTCCGCGGCCTTGGCTTATCCAGATCGAATCCGTGAAATCCGTGGTCAAAAATCAGGAGCTTGAGTTTGGTTGCACCTCCACCGCGCCCTAGCCATCCGCCTCCATCCGTGGTTAAAAACAAACCCGCCCCCTCCCGCGACGATCTGCGCCGGCTGCATTTCATCAACGCGCTCTTCGCCCACGCCACCGGCCACGACCTCTACCTCGCGAACCAGATCAAGGGCGCGATCACCTTCAGCCTCGACGAACTGGCCGCGCAAACCGCCGCCCACCCCGAGTTCGCCGCGCAGTTCGACCTCGCCTTCAACGCCGCCGCCGCCGACCTCCTCGCGAAACTCTTCGCCCCTCTGCCGCGTCGGGGATTTTTCCACTGGGACGCCTCGTTGACGCTCGCCGCCGCCACGCCGCTTTTCACGCGGGCCGAAATCATGGCCGGCCTGCGGCACCTCGCGCCCTTCCGCGAGGCGACGCTGCTCGTGACGAACCTCCGCCCCGCGCTCCTCCCGCCCAGCCGCCGCGCCACCCCGCGCCGCCAGCGCGACTACGAGGAAGCCCTCGCCTTTATCCGCGCCCTCACCGCCGCCCGCACCACCCGCAGCGCCAATCTGCAACTGCTGTTTTTGTAGGATTGGTTTTACAGGAGGCAACGGAGAGAACAGAGAAAGGCCATGCACCCGCTGTTCGCCAAAGCCGACGGCCTGACCGAGCACATCATTGCCGGAGCGATTGAAGTGCATAAGGACAAAGGGCCGGGCCTCGTCGAATCGATCTACGAATGGTGCCTGCTCCGCGAACTCGAATTGCGACACCTTGCGACCACGAACCAGAAACTGGTCACGATCTCCTACAAGGGATTTACTCGTGAAGAGCCGCTTCGATTCGATGTTCTCGTGGAAAATTGCGTCTTGGTCGAAGCGAAGTCGGTCGAGCGCATTCTGCCCGTTCACAAGGCACAACTTCTCAGCTACATGAAGCTGCTCAACGTGCCAGTTGGGCTGCTCATCAATTTCAACGAGTCCAAACTGACCGATGGCCTCTCACGCCTGATTCTTCCCGGAGCCAACCTTTGAATCTCTCCGTTCCCTCCGTTACCTCCTGTAAAAACAGATCATGTCTAAAACAATTTTCCAAAAAATTATCGACCGTGAAATCCCCGCGAAAATCGAGCACGAGGACGAGCACTGTGTCGTGCTCCACGACATTCAGCCGCAAGCTCCCGTCCATTTGCTCATCGTCCCGAAGAAACTCATCCCGCGCGTGTCGGCAGCGACGCCAGCCGACGAGCCCGTGCTCGGTCACCTCCTCTACGTCGCGAATCTCGTGGCGAAGAAACTCTCGCTCGCCGATGGCTTTCGCCTCGTGATCAACAACGGACCGCACGCCTGCGAGTCCGTCCCTCACCTGCACGTCCACTTGCTCGCGAAACGCCAGATGACCTGGCCACCGGGCTAGGTGGGCGGGCCCGTCGGCCCACCCGCGTCACTTCAAGTATTTCGCGAGCCAGCCGTGCACTTCCCCAAACCAATACCGGCTGTCCTCGCCCTTGAGGATCCAGTGGTTCTCCTCGGGAAAGGTGATGAGTTTGCTCGGCACACCGAGCCGCTGGTTGAGCGCGAACCACATGATCGCGTTGTTCATCGGCACCCGAAAATCGAGTTCCCCCACCGTGATGAGAATCGGCGAAGTGAAGCCCGTGCCCCGCGCGTGATTGCCGCCTTGCAGGGCCGGGCTCTGCTCGCGCCACACCTTGCTGTCGCCCCAGATCGGCGTGCCGCTGTTCACCTCGCGCCCGTAGATCGAGTCGCTCGTGCCCCACTGCATGATGAGGTCGGCCTCGCCCGCATGGGAGATGATGCACTTGTAGCGCGTGCTCGTCGCCTGCAGCCAGTTCGCCAGATGCCCGCCGTAGCTGGCGCCGCCGGCGGCCTGCCGTGAGGCGTCGAGAAACGAAAATTTCTTCAGCGCCTCATCCGCCGCCTCGTTTATTTCCTCCGCCGGTCCCTTCAATGGATCGAATTGGATGTCCTGCGAAAATTTTTCCCCGTAGCCGGTCGAACCCGTGTAGTCGGTGAGCAGCACCGCGTAGCCGGGCGCGGCGAGCAGGTGGTAGTTCCAACGCAGCACCCACGCGTCGCGCCACATGTTCGCCGCGCCGCCGTGAATCACGACGAACAACGGGTATTTTTTCGCGGCGTCGAAGCCCGGCGGACGCACCAGTAGCGAGTGGATCTTTTTCCCGCCTTTGCTGGTAAACCAAAAGTGCTCGACCGGCGCGAGATCGAGCAACGCGGCTTTATCCCGGTTGAAATCCGTCAGGCGCTTCGGCGCCGCGCCGCCGGACCCGAGCACATACACCTCTGGCGGATTCGTGGCGGCATCCCAGTTGGCGACGAGCGCCCGGCCACCCGCCGCGAGTCCCGTGAGGCAACCGCGGTCCATCGTCTTTTCTTCACGCGCATCGCCACCCGTGACGGCCACCGAATAAAGATTCTCGTTTCCGGCCTCCTCGCACGTGAACCACACGCGCGGCCCGCCGGCGGGCGTCGCGAACCGGTTCACCGAGCGATCAAGCGACGCCGTGAGCACCACGCGCTTCGCGGCGTCGAACGGCCAAGGAAAACTCGCGAGCCGCGTGAGGCCGTAGACCTTGTCGAGCCGCTCATCGCTCGTCGCGCAGAAAAGCGCCCGCCCGTCCGGGGCAAATTGAAGTTGCGTGTAGCTGCGCTGGTCGTTGGTGAGACGGCGGGGCTCGCCGCCGGCCACCGTCACCTCGAAGATCTGCGTCCGCACCGGCGTCCGGGCCGCGGCGTCGCGATTCACTGCGGCCGTGAAAACCACGCTCGCGCCTGCCGGCGACCACTGCGCCTCGATGGCCTGGCCTTCATCGGTATTTTGCGGCCCGAAGCCGGGTGCGTCCACGAGCGTCGAGCCCGCGAACAAATCGCGCGCCTTCGCGCCCGCTCTCGCCTCCTGCACGAAGAGGTGCGCCTTCTTGTCATCAAGCCAGTGATCCCAATACCGGATGGGAAACATCTCGTAGGCGCGGGCGCTGTATTTGCGAGCCTTGCGCTCGGCCGCGGCCTTCTGGTTTGCCTCCTCGTTCGCGCAACCGGGGAACGTATCGCTCAC
>SIBG01000002.1 GCA_009695305.1 Opitutus sp.
TTTGATCGGCGGTCATTTCTTTTTCTAAAATTGGCATTTTCTTTTTAGCCAACTCATTACTGTTAGCACCCGCGATATTTATCCAGACGTGAGCCTGTACTAAATCTATTGGCACACCATTCCCATTCCAGTACATATTGCCGAGGTTGACCTGCGCGCCGACATAGCCCTGTTCCGCCGACTTGCGGTACCACTTCACGGCTTCAGCGGAGTCCTTCGGCACGCCGGTGCCGTTGTTGTACATCAGGCCGAGGTTGTTCTGCGCGTTGGCATCGCCCTGCTCCGCCGATTTGCGATACCACTTCACCGCTTCGGTGCTGTCCTTCGGCACGCCGTCGCCGTTGGCGTACATCACTCCGAGGATGAACTGCGCGTCGGCATAGCCCTGCTCCGCCGACTTGCGATACCACTTCACCGCTTCGGTGCTGTCCTTCGGCACGCCGTCGCCGTTGGCGTACATCACTCCGAGGATGAACTGCGCGTCGGCATTACCCTGCTCCGCCGACTTGCGGTACCACTTCACGGCTTCAGCGGAGTCCTTCGGCACGCCGGTGCCGTTGTTGTACATATTGCCGAGGTTGTTCTGCGCGTTGGCATCGCCCTGCTCCGCCGACTTGCGATACCACTTCACCGCTTCGGCGCTGTCCTTCGGCACGCCGTCGCCGTTGGCGTACATCACTCCGAGGATGAACTGCGCGTCGGCATTACCCTGCTCCGCCGACTTGCGATACCACTTCACCGCTTCGGTGCTGTCCTTCGGCACGCCGTCGCCGGTGTCGTACATCAAGCCGAGACGGAGTTGCGCGAGGGCATTTCCTTGCTCCGCTTTTTTCTGCGTCTCCGCCAGATCCTCCGCGAAGACCGCGCTCGCTAGCAGACCGAAGGCGAGAAGGCATGTCAGCGTGCGGCGGAACATCTTTGAATTTCTACGCGCGCGGATGACTCCAACTAGTCGTTAATTCCCGAAATATATTTAATCGAACTCGCGCCGGATCGTTGTCCAGCAGGACGAGTGTTGTCAGCGATTCGCTCGTTCGTGTCCTCAATTTTCTTTAGCAACTTGATGATCTGTCGTAGCTGCATCCATACGAACAGCGGAATGAGCGCAAAAAAAGCGCAGAACACATAAATCAATACTGCCGCTGACACGCCAGCGACCTCGGGGATGTTATTCATTTTTGGATACTTTTAATTATTCTGCCGGCCACTCGCTTGAGCCACCAAAAACTGGGCCGAGGTTGTTCTGCGCGCCGACATAGCCCTGTTCCGCCGCCTTGCGATACCACTTCACGGCTTCAGCGGAGTCCTTCGGCACGCCGGTGCCGTTGGCGTACATCCAGCCGAGGTTGAACTGCGCGAGGGCATCACCCTTCTCCGCGTTTTTCCGCGTCTCACTCAGCGACTCCGCGAATGCGACCGACACCAAAAGAGCGGACACGCAAAGGAGGCGAGTAAGACATCTCATGGTTGAACCGTGCGCGCGATGGCGACCGAATCCAAGGAAATTGGCACGGTGGGTGGGCGTGGGGTGGGTGGGTGCAAGAAGGCTTCCGAGGGTCGGGAAAGGGATCGGGTTAAGCGACCTCGTGCAGGTTTTTCCGGCTGAGTTTTTTCACGAACTATACACTTTGCACTGGGTGAAGAGTTAACCTTGGCCCGTCCCGACGCGGTCTCATGCGAACACAAACCGCAAAAAGGGAACGAAAAAAACCGGACACAGACCGGACACACGAAAAAAATTAGCCAAAAAAAAGCCTCGAACACTTCCGTAAGTGCTTGAGGCCTAAATGGCTGCCCGGGCTGGGATCGAACCAGCGACCAAGTGATTAACAGTCACCTGCTCTGCCACTGAGCTACCGGGCAACGTCGCTCGCGCGGCTTGCACCATGCGAAAGAGGGCTGAAAAACAGAGCGGACGCGTGGCTTGTCAATGCTCGTTTTTCCCACCAGCGCGGAAAAGCGGCCCCCGCCCAAAGTTTTGGTTGCTTTCGGCCCTTGCGCACCTATGACCTCAGCCTCTTTTCCACTACGCCTGCCTCCAATTCCGGGGTGACAGGGGGAACGAAATCCATGAAACAACAGTTCAAACTCACCGTCACGCCGCGCGCCCAGACAGGCCGCAGCGCCTCCCGCCGCCTCCGCAAGGCCAATCGCGTCCCGGCGATTCTTTATGGGAAGCACACCAGCCCGGAGTCCCTCTCGATTGATGGCGCGGAGTTCATCCGTCTCCTGAAGGGCGTCGCCGGCCGCGCCGTCCTCGTCGAACTCGAGCGCACGGACAAGACCGACAAGGCCCTTTCCTTCTTTCAAGAGGTCCAGCGCGACCCGATCACGGACAAGTATCTGCATGTCGACTTGCAGGAGGTAAAGGCTGACGAAAAATTTGAAATCCGGGTCGCCGTGCGCGTGACCGGTGAATCGTTCGGCGTGAAGAACCAGAGCGGCGTGCTCGAATTGAACATGCAGCATCTGCGGGTCCGCTGCTTTCCGAAGGATTTGCCCGAGGCGGTCAACGTCGATGTAACCGAGCTTAAGGTCGGTGAAACCATCAAGGTTTCCAGTCTCAAGCCGGTGGTGGGCGTCGAGTTTCTCGATCTCAAGGGCCAGCCCATCGTCTCGTGTGTCGAGCCGGTCGCCGAAATCGTGCAGGAAGTCGTGGTCGCCGCGCCCGTCGAAGGTGCCGCCGCCGCCGCGCCGGTCGAGGGTGCCGCCGCCACGCCCGCCGCGGGCGATGCGAAAGCCGCTGCTGGGGCCGCGCCCGCCGCTGGGGCCAAACCCGGGACCGCGGCTCCCGCTGCCGCTGGCGACAAGAAGGCGGCCGCCCCGGCTGCCGGCGCCAAGCCTGCCGCGCCCGCCAAGAAGTAATTCTTGTTTCATTTCCGCGTCCGCTCCGCCGCTTGACCGCGGCGGGGCAGGGCGATTGTTCTTTGAGTCATGTCCATCTCGCTCGTTGCCGGCCTCGGCAATCCGGGCCGCGATTACGCGTCCACGCGCCACAACTTCGGTTGGGTGGTGCTCGATGCGTTCGCCAAGAAACACGGCCTCGCCTGGCAGGCGGCGCCGCAGTTCGAGGCGGAGATCGCGCGCTGGGATTCCCCCGGTCGCACCCGCTGGCTCGTCAAGCCGCTGACGTTTATGAACGACAGCGGCCGGTCGGTCGCGCTGCTGGCGCGTTATTATAAGATCGCGCCGGACGCCATCGCCGCCGTTTACGACGACCTCACGATCGATCTAGGCCTCGTCAAGATCTCGGTCACGGGCAGCGCCGGTGGCCACAACGGTGTGGCCAGCCTCCTCGAGCAGGTCGGTGACGGGTTCGCCCGCTATCGCCTCGGCATCGGCCCGAAACTACCAGCCCAGATGGAACTCACAGACTTCGTCCTCGGAAAATTCACTCCCGAACAAACCACTCTCTTAATCCAAAAACTCGATCACTACGTGCAAGGCCTCGATTTGCTGCTCTCCCGCGGCGCCGATGCCGCCATGAACCAGCTCAATCGCAGAGACCAAAAATGAATCCGACCAAACGAAATTACCGCGCGACCTTCATCCTCGACAACCGGGGCAAGGAAACAACCGTCGACCAGATCATCGATGGCGTGAAAAAGGAAATCACCGCCGTGCAGGGCGAAGTGTCCGCCGTCGAAAACATCGGCAAGAAGGACTTCGTCCGCGTGACCGATCGGAAGCACACGGGCGCGACCTACGTCCACGTTTCCTTCGCCGCGCCCGCGGCGGCCCCCGCGCAGCTCATCGAGCGGCTCCGCCTCAACAGCAGCGTTTACCGCACCTTCATCCAGTCGGCCTAAAGCCGCCCGCGGCCTTTCACGCCATGCCCGCCCTCAATAAAGTCCTCCTCATGGGCAACCTGACCCGCGACCCGGAGTTGCGCGTCACCCCCAAGGGCACGTCAATCTGCCAGTTCTCGCTCGCGATCAACCGCCAGTTCAAAATGGAGTCCGGTGAGACGCGCGAGGAAGTCACCTACATCGACATCGAGGCCTGGGGCAAACAGGGCGAGACCATTGCCAAATACGTCACCAAGGGTCGGCCGCTCTTCGTCGAAGGGCGCCTGCGCCTCGACCAATGGGAGGACAAGAACACGAAGGAAAAGCGCAGTCGCATGAAGGTCGTGTTGGAGAATTTTCAGTTCCTCGGCGACAGCCGCGGGGGTGGGGCCGGTGGTGGCGGTGCGAGTGGCGCCGCCGCGGGCCCAGCCGAGCCGGGCATCGACCAAACCGCCTCGCCGGAGCGCCACGCGCCGCCGGCCCGCAGCGGTGGCGCCGCCAAGCCGGCGGCCCCGGAAAATCTCGACGAAGACGTGCCGTTTTGACCGCCCGCCGAGTCTCCTTAATTCTTAATACGCAAGAAATCTCAACCCAGTCCCATCATGGCCAACACTGAAATTCTCCTCGTCAAACCCGTCGAAGGCCTCGGCGGCGAAGGCGACCAAGTCAAAGTCCGCGCCGGCTACGCCCGCAATTACCTCCTGCCCCGCAATTTTGCGGTGCCGCTCAATGCGGCGAACAGCAAGCACGTCGAGGCGCTGAAGAAGCGCCGCGCCCTGCGCGAGCAGGATGAACTCAATGGGGCGCAGGAACTCGGCAAGAAGCTCGAGAAGACGAGCCTCGCGTTCGCCGTGACCACCGGTGAAGGCGGCAAGATGTTCGGTGCGATCACCGCCAACGACATCCACGACAAGCTCACCGCCGCGGGCATCACGCTGGAGAAAAAGAAAATCCACCTGCACACGCCGGTGAAGACCCTGGGCAAGCACACCGTGAAGGTAAAGCTCCACGCCGACGTCAGCGTCGAGCTGTCGTTCGACGTCGTGTCGGAAAATCCGATCGTCCCCGTCGCGGTCGAGGCGGCGCCCGAGGGTCAATGGGTCGACCGTCCGGCCCGCCCGGCCCGTCCGGCGCGGAAATAAACCCGCCGTCTCCGCAATTCCCAAGGCCGCGTCCGACGCACGGACGCGGTCTTTTGTTTTGCGAGCATTTTGTTCAAAACCTGATGTTGCCGCACCTCCCTTCGTCGCCCTGAATCGGTGGTTCGCGTATGGTTGAAGAAGCCCCCAGCACTCCCTTCCGCTCTGCCGGCCCGGCGCCTGCCGTGGGCCGGTCGCTGCCGCACAGCCTCGAGGCCGAGGAGTATTTGCTGGCGTGCTGCCTGCTCGATGGGGCGGATGTGCTCTCCCGCTGCCTGGAAGCGCGGATCAAACCGGAGTCGTTTTACGACCCCAAGCACGGCATCATCTACGAACGGCTGCTCGAGCTCTACAACCGCCAGGCGCCGGTCGACATCTCGGTCCTGGCCGAGGAATTGAAAACCACCCGGCAGCTCGACGCCGTCGGGGGCTACGCGTTTCTCACGCAGGTCAGCAGCCGCATCCCCACGACCGCGCAGGCGGGCTACTTCATCGACAAGGTGCGCGAGCAATGCCTGCTGCGGGAGCTCATCCGCTCCGCCACGGGTGCGGTCGAGGACTGCTATAATTTTTCCGGCGGGATCGATGAGTTTGTCGATCAGGTCGAGCAGCGCATCTTCACCGTGACGCAGGATCGCGTGAGCGAAAGCGCGAAACCGATGAGCGAGCCCACCAAAGAGGCGATGAACGTCATCACGAAAATGATGATGAAAAAGGGCGAGCTGACGGGCGTCGCCTCCGGTTTCATCGAGCTCGACAAGCTGATGTGGGGATTTCAGCGCCAGGAAATGATCGTCCTCGCGGCGCGCCCGTCCATGGGCAAGACCTCGCTCGCGCTCAATTTCGCCGAGGCCGCCGCCCTGCCGAAGCGCGGGGAGCCCGTGGCGGTGCTGCTGTTCTCGCTCGAAATGAGTGCCGCGCAGCTCGCGTTGCGCATGCTCTGCTCGCGCGCCCGGGTGAACATGAAGCTCCTGCGCGATGGCCTCCTCTCCAAGAATGGCGAGGAGCAAAACCGGCTGGTCGAGACGGCGGATGAATTTTCCAAATCGCCGATCTTCATCGATGATTCCAGTGCGCTCTCGATCATGCAGCTCCGGGCCAAAGCGCGCCGGATCCACGCGCGCCATCCCCTGGGCTTCATCGTGGTCGATTACCTCCAGTTGCTCAGCCCGACCGATGGAAAAATGCCCCGCGAACAGCAGGTGGCGGAGGCCTCGCGCGGATTAAAGGCGCTGGCGAAGGAACTCAACGTGCCCGTGCTTGTATTAAGCCAGCTCAACCGCTCGTCCGAAAAGGAGAACCGCACGCCCAAACTGGCGGATTTGCGCGAATCCGGCTCGATCGAGCAAGATGCCGACGTAGTCCTCATGCTTGCCAGACCCAGAGATGCTGACGAAAAATTCCAAGTTGCCGCCGACTCGGCCGAGTTAATCGTTGCCAAGCAACGAAACGGCCCAGTAGGAGAATTGAAGCTAACTTTCCTTCGAGATATCACCCGCTTTGAAAACTTTCACCAGTAACCCTGTGCGCAGGGTCACCTTCACCTTTATTGCGCTCATTTGGCTGGTGACAGCGGGCGTTGCTCCGATCCGGGCCCAAGGAGTCACGCCGGCCCAGACCGGGCAGCAGCCCGCGCAGCCGGTCCCGATTTTCAAGGTGGGCACCGTCACGGTGAAGTTTGTCGGCACGGCCAATGTCAACGAGCAGATCGTCCGCGCCAACATGCAGGTGCGCGAGGGCGGCGAGTTCGACGACTCCATGCTCGATCGCGACTACCGGGCACTCTACCGCACGGGCCTCTTCGAGTATATCCAGATCAAGCAGGAACAGGTGAATGAACGCACGTTCAACTTCGTCGTCGAGGTCACCCCGAAGTATCGCGTGCGCGCCGTCCGCTTTGAAGGCAACGTCAAGATTAAGACCAATCGCCTCGAGAAAGAGGCGAAGACCCGCGCCAACCTCGCCCTCGACGAACGCCAGGCCAAGGATGACGCGGAGAAACTCCGCGATTTCTACCAGAAGGCCGGTTACAATCAGGTCTCGGTCACTCACACCGTCGAACTGGATAAAGCCGGTGGCTTCGGCACGGTCACTTTCAAGATCAAGGAAGGCGCGAAGGTAAAGATCGCCGACATCCGTTTCGCCGGCAACACCCGCGTCAAGGCGGCTAAGCTGAAGAGCGAGATGGAGACGAAAAAGTGGTGGATGTTCTCCTGGCTCACCGGCTCAGGCCGCTACAAGGACGATCAGTTCGAGGACGACCTCGACAAACTGCGCGATTATTACCGCGAGCAGGGCTTCTTGGACATTGAGATCGCGTCCGATAAGATCGTATTTTCCTATCCGACGCCCGAAAAACTCGTCATCACGATCAACGTCAACGAGGGCCGGCAATATCGCATCGGCACGGTCAGCTTCTCCGGCAACAAGCTCTTCACCGGCGATCTGCTCCGGCGCGTGGCCCGGCAGCGGACCGGCTATGTCTTCGTCCCCTCCAAGCTCGACAAGGATGAGGAGCGCCTCCGGGACTTTTACGGCAAGGATGGCTACCTCGAAACCCGGGTGCATCTGGTCCGCAAGCCGAACATCGCCACCGGCAACATCGACGTCGAATATCAGGTGAAGGAAAGTGAGAAATTTAACGTCGAGTCCATTGTCATCGAGGGCAATTCCAAGACCAAGAGCACCGTCATCCTCCGCGAACTCGTCCTCGGCCCGGGCGATGTCTTCAGCACCGTGCTGATGAAAATCAGCAAGCTCCGCCTCGAAAACACCCGTTTCTTCGATTCCGCCGACGTGACCGATCAAGAGACCAACATCCCCGGCCGCCGCAACATGCGCATCGCCGTCCGCGAGGGCCGCACCGGCAACCTCACCTTTGGCGCCGGTTTCAGCTCGCTGGAGCGGGCGACGATCTTCGCCGAAGTGTCGCAATCCAACTTCGATCTGTTCAATCGCCGCTCTTTTTTTCAGGGCGATGGCCAGAAATTCCGACTGCGGCTCCAACTCGGTTCGCTCTCCAGCGAAGCCGTCGTCTCGTTCGAGGAGCCTTACCTCTTCCAACGGCAGCTCGGATTCGGTTTCAGCATTTTCCGCCGGAGTTCGGATTATAACAGCTCGTTCTACAATCAGGTTGAAACCGGCTTGGAGGTTTCCCTGCGCAAGCACCTCTTCGAACTCGTCTCGGGCACACTCTCCTACACCTACCAAATCGTCGACATCCAGAACATCTCCGCGTCCGCCTCGTCCGTCATTCGCGACCTCGCGGGCAGCAACGCGCTCTCCAAGGTCGGGTTTGAGCTCCTGCGTGATACGCGGGACAAGATCATCAACACCACCTCGGGCAACTACGTCCAAATCGACACCGGCCTGGCGGGCGGTCCGTTTGGCGGCAGCAAGATCAATAATTTTTACAGTCTCGAGTTCCGCGGCTCCCAGTTCTTCCCCGTCTTTGAAACCCAGACCCAGGTGCTCAGCCTGCGCTTCCGCGGCGGCGTGATCGACAGCTACGGCAAGAGCAACCAGCTCTATCCGCAAAAGGCCCTCGACGGCTCCCTCGCGTTGGACGCGAACGGCAAGCAACTCTTCTTCAAGCCCGGAGTCGCCTACTACAACAAGTTTTACCTCGGCGGCCCCACGACCCTGCGTGGGTATGAGTTTCGCGACGTCAGCCCGCGCGATGCGGCCAACGAGCCGGTCGGCGGCAAGACCTACGGCTTTTTCAGTGCGGAATACTCGATGGACATCGTCAGCCCCATCCGTTGGGCCGTTTTTTACGATGCTGGCTTCGTCAACAAGGGCGCCTACGACTTCAACCCCATCAATTACCACGATAACTTCGGCATCGGCCTTCGCCTCTCGGTGGCCGGCTCGCCCCTTAGCCTCGATTTCGGTATTCCACTCACCGGCGACAAAGGAAACAAAAAGGGCAACCAGTTTAATTTTTCCTTTGGCACGCAATACTGATTCTGCTCCATTTAGCCCTTCATCCCTAACTAATCACCTATGAAAAAACCCATCCACACCCTCGTTGCGGTCGCGATCCTCGGCGCGTTCACCCTCGCCGCTCACGCCCAGCCAGCGGTAAAAGTTGCTGTCGTCGACATGGCCAAGCTCTACGACTCGCACTACAAGACCCTGGAGAAAAACGCCCAGATTCAAGCCGACGACGCGAAGGCCCAGGAAGAAGTCGACAAGATGAACAAGGAGGGCAACGGCCTCGTGGAGGAATACAAGGCCCTCAACGATCAGTCGAACAACCCCGCCCTCACCCCCGAGGCCAAGGCCAAGGCGCAGAACGAGGCGCAAAAGAAGTTCGAAGGGATCCAGAACAAGCAGCGCGAGGTCCAGACCTTTATTCAGAACACCCGCAATTCGCTCAATCAACGCCTCGGGACTTTCCGCAGCCTCATGCTCGAGGAAATTGGCAAGACCGCGACGGACATCGCCAAGCGCCACGGGGCGACGCTCCTCCTCGACAAAGCCGGCCCGACGGGCATCGGCATCTCCAATATCGTTTACGCCGACGCCGGTTTCGACGTCACGGACGAAGTGTTGAAGGAAATCAACAAGGACCGTCCAGCCAACGCTCCGGCGGCGGCCGCGCCCGCGGCGGCTCCGGCCGCTAGTTCGCCGGGTGTCAGCGTCCCCGGCCTGACGCCGAAGAAGAACTGATCGCCCGCGCGATTCGCTTTCCTCCCGCCCCGCTCACCCGAGCGGGGCTTTTTGTTTTTGCTGAATTGCACCGCGCGCGGAAGTTCTCACGCTGGCCGCATGCAGGTTTCGTTCACCCCGGCGGAGATCGCCGCCATCGCGCAGCCGAAGTCCACCCGCGGCGCCACCACCGCGACCATCTGCGGAATCGCCGCCCTCAGTGACGCCGCGCCCGGCGACCTCTCGTTCTTGGGGAATCCGAAATACAAGACCACCGTCGCCGCCACGCGTGCCTCCCTGGTGCTCCTGCCGGTCGACTACGCCGGCGAGCCGCTGCCGGACCAGCTCTTCCTGTTCGTCGAAAACCCCTCGGTTGCACTCGCGCGGATCTGCGCGCGAATCGAGCAAGCCCTCTGGCCGAAGCCCGCCCCGGGGATCCATCCGACCGCCAGCGTCGCGCCTGGCGCTCGCCTGGCCGCCAGCGCGACCGTCGGCCCGCTTTGCGTGGTCGAGGCGGGCGCGGTCATCGGCGAGCGGGCGCACCTGCAGGCGCAGGTGTTCGTCGGCCGCGAGGCTCGCATGGGCGACGATTGCTGGCTTATGCCCGGCACCGTGCTCGCCGCGGAGTGCGTGCTCGGCGCCCGCGTGCGGCTCCAGCCTGGCGCGGTGGTCGGCTCCGATGGCTTTGGCTACGAATTCACCGCCGGCCGGCATGAAAAAGTCCCGCAGCTCGGCACCGTCGAGATCGGCGACGACGTCGAGATCGGGGCCAACTCCACGATCGATCGGGCCCGCTTCAGCCGCACGGTGGTGGGCGAGGGCACCAAAATCGACAACCTCGTCCAGATCGGCCACAACGTCGTCATCGGCCGCCACTGCCTGCTCTGTGCCCAAGTCGGCATCTCCGGCAGCACCACGCTCGCAGACTTCGTCGTGCTCGGCGGCAAGGCGGGCATCGCCGGCCACCTTGCCATCGGCCAGGGCGCGAAGGTGGGGGGCGGGGCCGCGGTCACGTCCGACGTCCCGGCGGGCGCGTTCGTCAACGGCAACCCCGCCATTCCGCTCCAACTCGAGCGGCGCCTCGTGATCCTGCACCAGCGGCTACCTGAGCTCTTCAAGCGCGTCGGCGCCCTTGAGACCCGGCTAGGTTGACGCAAAAAAGTCTTCCGCCTCGGGTCATTCTCGTCACGCTCCCGTTCCACATGGGCGAATCACGGCTTAAGATTTTCACCGGCAACTCCAACCGTCCTCTGGCCGAGGAAATGTGCCGCTCGATCGGCGAGCCACTCGGCGAGGCCACCGTCACGAGTTTTCCCGACGGCGAGTCGTTCGTGAAGATCAACGAAAACGTCCGCGGTCACGACGTCTACATCATCCAGTCCACCTGCCCGCCGACGAATCATCACCTCGTCGAGCTGCTGATCATGATCGATGCCGCGCGGCGCGCCTCGGCGCAACGCATCACCGCCGTGCTGCCGTTCTACGGCTACGCGCGCCAGGATCGCAAGGACCAGCCACGCGTGCCCATCACCGCGAAGCTCGTCGCCAACCTCCTCGTCGCCGCCGGCGCCACGCGCATTCTCACGATGGATCTGCACAGCCAGCAGATTCAGGGCTTCTTCGACATCCCCGTGGATCACCTCTTCGCCTCGCCGGTGTTTTTCGCGCATCTCGCGAATACCAAACGCGAAAATCTCGTCGTGTGTTCACCGGACGTGGGCGGCATGAAAATGGCCGCCGCCTATGCGGACGTGATGGGCGCCGGCCTCGCGCTCGTGGCGAAGAAGCGCAAGAGCGCCACCAAGGTTGAGGCGATCAACGTGGTCGGCGAAGTCGATGGCTGCGACGTGCTGCTCGTCGACGACATCACGGAAACGGCCGGCACGCTGTGCGCGGCCGCCAAGATTCTTCGCGAGCATGGCGCCCGCAGCATCCGCGCCGCCGTCAGCCACTGCATCCTTAACGAAGTCGCGGTTGAGCGCCTCAAGAGCGGACTCATCGACGAGCTGATCACGACCAATTCCACGCCCATTGATACGCACGGCCTGCCGATTACCGTGCTCAGCATTGCTCCGCTCCTTGGGCAGGCGATTCAACGCATCAACAGCAACGAAAGCGTGACCAGCCTGTTCCGCATCAAGGGAATTTAGCGCGAGCCAGCTGGCCGCCACACTGCGCACCGTTGGCCCGCCGCCCTGGTGAAGGCGCTGACCTCGCGGAACATTACCCCTCAATGCCAGTCGTGAATCTCTCCATGAAATCCCCGCTTCCTTCCCGCCTGCTCGCCACGACCGCGCTCGCCTCCGCCCTGGCGTTTGGCCTCGCCGCCAAGGATCCCAAGCCCACGGCGACGCCGAACAAGAAACCCGATTTGCGCATCGACGCCACGCCCGTCACCGACGGCAAGTCTCCCGTCGTCGCCAGCTATGCTGAGGTCGTCGAGCCGGTGCAAAAGGCCGTCGTCTCCATTTACTCCTCGAAGACCGTCAAGGAGCGCGTCCAGATGAATCCCTATTTTCGGCAATTTCCCGGCCTTTTCCCCGAGCAGGAACGCTCCAGTGAACAGGAAGGGCTCGGCTCAGGCGTGATCGTTTCCGCCGATGGCTACATCCTCACGAACAACCACGTGGTCGAAGGCGCGGACAAGTTGAAAATCCTGCTCACCGACGACCGTGAGTTCACCGCCAAAATCATCGGCACCGATCCGAAAACGGACATCGCCGTGATCAAAATTGACGCTGAGAAACTTCCCGTCGTGACGCTCGCCGACAGCGACAAGCTTCGGGTGGGTGACGTCGTCTTTGCCATCGGCAATCCGCTCGCCATCGGGCAGACCGTCACGATGGGCATCGTCTCGGCCAAGGGCCGAAACGTCCACATCCTCGAAGAGGTCAAGGGCTACGAAGATTTCATCCAAACGGACGCGGCGATCAACATGGGCAATTCCGGCGGCGCCCTTGTCGATGCCAAGGGCCGGCTCGTCGGCATCAACAGCGCGATTTATTCGCCGACGCGGACGAACATTGGCATCGGCTTCGCCATCCCCGTCAACCTCGCCGCGTCGATCATGAACAGCCTGATCGCCACGGGCACCGTTTCGCGCGGCTACCTCGGAGTCAGCGCGGACCCGCTCACCGCCGATGTGGCGGAGCAACTTGGTCTGGCGAAGGACGCGAAGGGCGTGGTCATCATCAACGTCGCGCCCGGCAGTCCGGCGGAAAAAGCCGGCCTCAAGCTCACCGATGTGATTCTCGGAATCAACGAGCACCCGTTTACTTCGCTCGAGGATTTCCGCTGGACGATCGCGCAGCTCGCGCCGGGCTCGGGCGCCAAACTCAAGATCGTGCGCGACGGCAAAGAGAAGCTCGTCGATATCACGCTCGGCACCTTTCAGGACAAACCGGACGAGCTTTTCGCCGGCGTGACCGCGAGCCCGCTCAACGGAGAGGCCCGCAAACGGCTCAACCTCGACCCGGCCGTGTCGGGCCTGCTGATCACTGCCGTGGCCGAGGATTCGCCGCTGCGCGACCGACTGGCCGCCAACATGGTGATCATGGAAATCAACCGCACGCCGGTGAGTGACGTCGCGAGCGCCAGGCAGGCGCTCGCCTTGCGACCCGATCGCGAGTTCATGCTGGTTTATTTTCGCGGCGGCGCGCGGATCGTGCGCTTGCCCGCGAGATAAGTGGCGGGGTGCAAGAGTAGGGCAGGGTTTTCGACCCGTCCTTCTGCCTCGTCCTTCGGCGCGATCGGCGGGTCCGAGACCGCGCCCTACTTTTTCTGCCGACTCAACTTCCCGGCTTCTGCACCGGGATTTTCGCCAGCGCTTCCGGCACGGCGTCGGCCGCATAGGTGGGGAAACTCAACTCGAGCAGCGATACCGCCGGCACGTCGAACCGCACTTCGCCGGGGCTGCGGTCGACCAGCATCGCGACACCCGCGACCACGCCGCCCGCCTGCCGCACGAGGTTGAGGCATTCGACCGCCCGGCCGCCGCGCGTCACCACATCCTCCACCACCAGCACGGGCTCGCCCGCGGCGAGCGTGAAACCACGCCGCATCACGAGCACGTTGTTTTCCTTTTCGGCAAAAATATAGCGCGCCCGGGCCTGGCGCGCGACTTCCTGCCCGATCACGAGTCCGCCCATCCCAGGCGCGAGGACGGTGGAAAATTTCAAGCCCTGCGCGCGCACCTTCGCGAGCAGGAGTTCGGCGAGCCGCTCGACGGCGTCCATCCGCTGGCAGACCTGCGCGCACTGGAAATAGTGGCCGCTGTGCAGGCCGGAGCGCAGCACGAAGTGCCCGGTGAGCAGCGCCCGCGTGCGCGTGAAGATGTCGAGGATTTCCTGCTGGCTGGCGTCCATCCCGTGACGCTGCGGCAATCCGGGGAAAAAACAAAATCAATTTTGGCTGCGCGCGCCCGCGCTCACGTCCGCGGCCGCGCGAAGTTCCTTTGCGTCCCGCCTCGCGCGCGCTATCGTGGCCAGGTTGTGACTACCGCCCAAACCAGTCTACCGCTCGAAGACGAGCTGGGTGACGTGCTCGACAAGGCCATGCATCGCGCGGGCCTCACCGACGAATCGCTGGCCGCGCTGACTGGCATCACGCCCGGGAGAATTCTCGACGCGATCGACTACCGCTCGGAACTCACGGGCGATGAACTGCGGCGGCTGGCGGCGGTGCTCGAGCTCAATGAAGTCGGCCTTTGTGCGCTTGGTAGCGGACGTTACCCACAGCCCGCGATCGGGCCGCTGCCATTCTGTGTGTGGCCATTGCGCATGGCGCATGGCGTCGGCGTGGCCAACGCCTATCTCGTCGGCGAATGCGGGGGCGAGCGGGCGGTGCTGTTCGATACCGGGGCGGGGATCGGCGCGCTGGAAGTGGGGTGGCCGCGGGGCATTCGTCAGCTCGACGCGGTGTTCGTCACGCACGTCGAGCCGGAACATGCCGGGGGGTTGTGCGAGATTGTGGCGCGCTATGGAGTGACGGCCGCATTTATTCCGCGGGGCGCAGTGGCGCCGTGCGGCCAGCCGGTGGGCGAGGGGGAAACGAAGACCTTTGGCCCGCTCGAGATCACGGTCTTTACCACGCCCGGCCACGCGGCGGCGCACAATTGCTACGTGGTGCGCGCGCCCGCGGCCCGCCGGGGCGGGGCGCTGCTGGTGTCGGGCGATCTCGTCTTCGCCGGCTCGGCGGGTGGGGGCTATTTTTCGCACGAGCAGTTACGGTCCAACCTCCGCCGGGTGCTCGGTGCGGTGCCGCCCGCCACCGTGATCGCTCCCGGCCACGGTCCGCTGACGACGGTGGAAAACGAGCTGCGCTACAATCCGTTCGTGGCGTAATCGCTCCCGTGGTCTGGAGCGCGGGCGCCGGGCACCGTCAATCGCGCTGGCTGAACATCCGTTGAGTCGCGCCCCGGACCTCCTCCTCGGTCAGGACGCCTTGGTCTTTCAGCGCCTTCAGATGCTGCAGCTGGGTCACGACATCCATGTTGAGGGAGTAGGGCATGATCGCGCCGATGCCGAGTGGCGGGACGCCGTCCACTGGGTGGTCGTAATTCTCGAGCAGTCGGATGAAGCGACCGAAGGATTCGACCTTCGAACCGATGAGCCTGATCATGTAGGGTTGATCGTGCACGCTGGCATCATTGCTCAAGTAATAGGTGAGGTATTCGATGTTGGCCTGCCCGCTGGTGCGGTCGGGCTGGCCCAGCAGGCGGACCACCTCGCTCTTGGGCATCCCGAGGTAGACGCTATTCAATTTCGATGAGCTTGTGACGCATGCGGTCAGCGTGAAAAAAAGGAGCGCAGTAACGACCGCCACTAGTTTCGTAGGCATGGGAGTCCTTGTTGCTGAAGTTGACGTTCATCTGCACGACGTTTTCGAGCGGGCATCGGATGCCGGCGCGAGGCCCATTCACCGGGATAGTCCGCCGGCTTATCGCGGAAAGTAAGTTCGCATTCCACGGGTCCGGTGGCGTTTTGCTCTGACCACGGCTTACTGGCGGCGGTGGAATATTAACGGCGGCACCATCTGCTCCCGGCGCGGGAAACGTGGCGGGGAAGCGGTCAGGGCGCGGTGCTGGTTACCGCCTGCCTCTCGCGAAAAATGGTCGGGGCGGCGAGATTCGAACTCGCGACCTCTTGCTCCCGAAGCAAGCGCTCTACCAGGCTAAGCTACGCCCCGATTCCATTTCCGCGGAGCTTACCGCCCCAAGGAAGGCGGAGAAAAGGTGACGCACGGAGTCACGGCAAACAAATTCGCTGGCGAATTTTTGGGCGCATTCGGCACCAAAAAAAGCGCTCCGGATTCACATCCGGAGCGCGGTGGCGGTGTGCCGCCGAAAATTACTTGGCCACCGGCGGGGGCGGCGGCGGGGTGGGCATACGGGCGAGCGAACTGGCGAGGGCGCGTTCGGCAATCATTTCGGTGGTGCGTTGGATTTCCAGCTCGGCGTTGCGGCGCTCGACCTTGGCGCGTTCCACTTGCCTGGCGAGGTCGAAGGCCTCTTGGAGGGCCTTGTCCTTGGCCTTCCGCAAGGTGTCGAGATCGGCATCGAGGCTCGAGACTTCTTTTTGAGACGTGGCGGCCGCGTTGAGCGCCTTGGTGGTGGCGTCCGAGACTTCTTTGTCCGCCGCCACCTGCTTCAGGCGCTTTTGCTCGGCTTTGGCGGTTTCTTCGGCTTCGCGCTCCTGCTGGCGCTTCTTGGCGTCGGCCGCGGCACGGGCCTCGTCAGCCGTCTTCTTGGCCGCAGCCTCCTTTTGCTGTTGCTGGACCTTGATGGCGCGCTCGTGCTCGCGGGCATCCATCTCCTTGGTGTGGCTAAGGAAGAAGACCAGGAAGGCCGCGAGCATGCCGCCCGGGAAAATGAGATACATCCACTTTTTCATCGGTAAGTTAGTTGGGTGTTATTTTTTCTTTGCGGCCTCGGCGGCGAGCCGGGTCGTCTCACGCGCGATTTCCTCGGACCGGCGGTCGGCCGCGGCGATCTTATCGAGGATGGTGAGCAGATTCTTGGAGTTGCCCTCGGCTTTTTTCACGTATTCGCGGAGGAAGGCAGACTCGTCCAAGGAGTGCTTCTTATCCTCTTGAACCTTCGCAATCTCCTTTTTCTCGACCTCGATCTCCTTTTTGAGGCGCGTGACTTGCGTGATCAATTTCTCGGCGTCGCGTTCCGCCTTTCTGCGGACTTGGGCGGCTTTTTCGCGGAGTTCGTGGTCCTCGATGTCCTTGGCCTCCTTGGCAGCTTTGTCTTTTTTGCGCTTTTCCTGGGCAACGAAAGCCGCATCGGCGGCGCTCTTGCGGTCCAAGGCCTCCTTGTCGAGCTTGGCCGTCAGCACCGCTCGATCGCGTTGTTTCGAGGCTTCCACGCGCGCTTCGTAGCCCGAACTGTATTTCAGGTAAACTCCGACAAAGATCACGAGCCCGGCCACCGGGGCAATAATGTAGGCGTAATTTTGCTTCATGGGAAAAGTGGTCTGGTTAAATTTTCTTCGGCGCAGTTGCCGCGGGGTTGGCTTTGGCTTCCTTCGCCTTCTGGTTCGCCTCGCGGTCGGCGAGGGCGGTTTCAATGTAGCCTTTCAGTCGTTCAATGTAGGGTTCTTTGTCCGAGTTCGGGAAACTCGCGGCCGTCTTGATGGCGCTCATCGCTTCCTGCAAGTCCTCGAGTTCATAGGCGGCATTGGCGAGCATCATGTGGGCGAGGTGCTGCCGATCCTTTTCCAGGCCGCCTTTGCGAACCGCGGACTTATAGTAAGGGTAGGCTTCCTTGGTCTTTTCCATGGCCCGGTAATAGATGTCGGCGATCTGCAGATCGAACTGCCCGCTCGCGGGGTAGAGGGCCGCGGCTTCCTGATAAACGGCGATCGATCTTAACTCTTGGTTGGTTTGGAGGTAATTGTAACCAAGGCTCAGCCAGTTGGCCGGCGTCGACTCGATGGAGCCGTCCTTGAGGCCGGCGTAGAGGATGATGTTGCCCTTGGTGAGCTGGCCGGCGTTGAGATAGAGGCTGACGAGATTGAGGTTGTCCTTCGGCGCCTTCATGAAGCCGAGGGCCTGGGCGCGCTCTTGGGCGTTGATCGCGCGAATGAGATTTTCGCGCGAGGCGGTCTCCTGGCCGGGCTTGGCGGCGGCGGCGCTGGAGAGGTTGAGATAGGTGGCCCACAGCTGCGGCCAATAATCCTTTTTCTGGGGGAACCCTTTCACGAGCAACTCGAGCGTCTCGGCGGCGTGGACGTTGTCGCCTTCCTGCTGCTGGATCGCCGACAGGAGCATGTAGAACATTTCCTTCGGATGAATCGAAGCCCGGAGGCCTTTTTCCACTTCAAGGCGCGCTTGGGCGAGCAGGTCGCGATTAATATGGGCGGGATCCACGACGGCCTGGCCATAGATGATCTGGGCGTAGGCAAACTGGATGTCGGGATTCGGCTTTGGCGTCGTGGCCAGCCAGCGCTTGAAATAGCCCGAGGCCTTCGCGAGATACTGCTGCTGGACCGCCGGCACTTTCGTGCCGATGACCTGCTGATAGCTCATCTGCGCGAGAAACAGGAGGATTTCGAGGGTCTTGTTCTTGTCGAAATACGGCGGCGTGTTGGCATCAGACAGGCGCAGAGCGGTCTCCCAGGCGTCAACGGACTTGCCCCACAGTTCCTTGCCAGCGTTGAGGCGGGCCTGCATGTCGAGCGTGAGGGCGAGGTCATAGCTTCCGGCTGGCAGCGTCGGCAGCAGCGCATCGATAATCCGCATCATCCCATCCATGTCGGGCGGTTTCGCAGATTGGAGCGGTCCGAGCTTTTGAAACTCTTCGCCGGTTTTTTGAGCAACACTGTAGGATTTTACCGGGGGTGTCGGCGCCTGGGCGCTGAGGCTGGGGGCGAGGGCGAGCCCGATCGCGAGAGCGATCGGCTGGCGGCGCAAGAGGGAAAGGGTGGAGCGTAAGGTCACGACGGATCAATCTTCGTTAAGGGTGAATACGATGGGCACCTGCATGTGGGTCGCGACGTTGGCGCCGGATTTGCGGCCGGCCTTGAATTTCCACTTGCTGACGGCTTGGACGGCGGAGGCCTCGAACTCGTGCTGCGAAGACTTGAGGGCGTAGGCGTTCAGGACGTCGCCATTGGCGTCGACGATGAAGTCCACGGTGACCTCGCCGGCAATGCCAGCGCGGCGCATTTCAAAGGGATATTGTGGGCGGGCCTGCACGCGGGGCACGGGTTGCTGATCGAGCATGGACGGGTCAAACACCGTCATGTTCCGGAAGCGGGAGGTGTCGCGATCGGATGGAATGACGACCATGCCGACGGCGGGCTTGAGGTTTTCCGGCGGCGGCGGCTGCATCTTCTGCACAAAGGAGGTGTCGGTGACGATCTGGGGCACGTCCATCAGTTGCGGCGGAGCCAGTTCGATGATCTTGTCGGGTTCTTCGTCCGTAATGACCTTGTCCGGCTCCTCCGGCTCGAGCTTCGGCATCTCAAAAATCTGCACCTTGGGGGCGGCTTCCGCCACCGGCTTGGGTTTGGGCTTAAACTTGAACAGTTTGTCGCCAAAAAACAGGCCGAGGTGGAGGGCCACCGACAGCACGAAACCGAGGATAAGATCGCGACTCATGATAAAAAGGGGCGCGGGTTATTTACCGGTGGGCTGGACGGTGGTCTGAACTGAAACCTGGGTGATGCCGGCGAGGCGCACCTCGTCGAGCGCGTGGACGGCGGCGCCAAATTTGGCGCGGAGGTCGCCTTGAATGAGCACGCGGGACTTGGCGCCCTCGGTGTTCTTGTAGTCGGCGAGGCGCGGACGGATTTCGCTGGTCGTAATCAATTCGGGGGCGGTGCCAGTGCCTTTTTTCCAGTAGACATTTCCCTCGTCGGAAATCTGCAGGTAAACCGTGGGATCATTCGGGTCCGGCGGGCGCGGGGTGGCATCGGACTTCGGCAGATCCACGGGCAGCGACGCGATTTTGTTCAGCGAAAGCGTAAAGAGCACGAAGGTCGCGAGCAGGAAAAAGATGACGTCAATGAGCGGGATGATCTCAATGCGGGCTTTCTTTTTGACGTCGGCGACGATGGAACTGGCTCCGGACATGGGGGAAATTTAGAAAGGTTGGGAAACGGTAGAGACGAGGGAGTCCACTCACCTGCTCGGCGGGCGAACCTGCGTCTCGATGAAGATTTTCTTGAAACCCTGGATGCGCGCCTGATCGAAAACGTAGACGGCCTGACTGAAAGGCGCATTCTCGTCGCCGTTGATCAGGATCCGGCCTTCCGGGCCTTTTGCCACATAGAAAGCTTTCAGACGGTTGAGGAATTCGTCGAGGCTGATGAATTCCTTGTCCCAGGCGAGCCCACCCGCCTCGGTGACGGAGACCGTGGCCGTGCCGCCGGTGTCGCGCGGTTCGCCGCTGTCAGTCTGCGGGAGCACGACTGGCACGCCCTGCGGGGTGTTCAGCGAGAGCGTGAACAGGATGAAGGTGGCGAGCAGGAAGAAGATGACATCGATCAGCGGAATGATCTCGATGCGTGCTTTCTTTCTGCCGTCGCTGCTAGTGCCGCCGCTGGATCCAGCCATGATGAGGAGGGTGAATTAGGGGGATGACGATGCGCGGGGAGTTTCTTGGCAGAAACTTAGCGGGCAAACGGGGGCATCGTCTCAGCCTTCTTCAGCAGGATCTCTAGAGCATGGGAAGCATCGGCCACTTCCTGCTTCGCGCGCTCGGTGCGGGCGTTGAGATAGTTGTAGGGCAGAAGGGCGAGGACCGCGATGGCGAGACCGCACATCGTGGCGATCAGCGCCTCACCGACACCACCGATGACGGTGTTGGCGGCGGCGGCGATGTTGCCGCCGGCGAGCGCGGCGAAGGTCTTCATCATGCCGGTCACGGTGCCGAGCAGGCCGAGCAGCGGGGCCGCGGTGATGCAGGTGTCGAGGGTCGCCATACCTTGGGCGAAACGACCGAGCTCCTGACCGGAGGCGCGGACGAAGGCGTTGGACAGGGAGTATTCCTTGTTGGTCAGACTGTAGACCAGAATGCTCGCGATGAAGTCCTTGCTCTTCTTGCCGATGGCGAGCGCGCCATCGGTGTCGCGGCGTTCGACCGCCTCGAGCATCTTCTCGACGATTTCCGGTTCCCGGTTGCCGTTTTCACGCATCACGAAAAGCATGCGTTCGAAGACGACCGTGATGCCGATGAAGGACAGTAACAGAATCGGCCACATGACAGGTCCGCCGTGGATGAAGAGATCCATGGTCGACATTTCACTGCCGTCATCGTTCTTGAGCAGGATCGCCAGTGGGAGGAGGCTTTGGATGATCATATTAGTTGGAGGGAAGGTTGGTTTTGAGTTTTTGTTTCGGAGTAAGAGTCGAGTCGGGTGGCACTCGCCACGATTAACCGCAGGGTGGGTCGCACCCTCATCGGCCCGGTTGAACGGCGCAAACTTCCTTGCAAGAAGCGTGCCGGGCGCAGCAGATGATTCCTAAGAGAGGGGCGGTGAATTTCAGCATGTGGCTGAGAGAAAATCAGGGGAGAAAATTGGGAGAATGCGAACTAGGTGTCATCGAAACTTGGCTGTCAACTCACTTTGTGATTCAGCGCGCGGGAACACCAATTTCTCGATCGCGCCTGGCGGAAAAACTGGCTGCCCGACTAGGAGTCGAACCTAGACAAAACGAGTCAGAGTCGTTTGTGCTACCATTACACCATCGGGCAGTGAAGATTTCCTGGCGAAAAGATTTTGGCGGCCCAGCCCCGATCCGTCTCGTGCGCCGGAGACTTTCGTGGCACTAACGCGACGCCAGGACTGACGGCGCGGCGCGCAAACTGGAGCCGGCGATGGGATTCGAACCCGCAACCGCCTGTTTACAAAACAGGTGCTCTACCATTGAGCTACGCCGGCAAAAACCAAGGCGCTTGCCATGAACTTGACTGGGAAAAAACGGATCTGGTGGCTCCCCCGGGACTCGAACCCGGAACCAATTGATTAAGAGTCAACTGCTCTACCATTGAGCTAGGAAGCCGCAAGAAAAGGGGAGAAAAAGCTCACGAACGCCCCAGTGATGTCAACTGCGATTTCCGCCCCGCGCGCGCGGAAAGAATTCCGCGCGCGGCCTCACGGGTCGATCTTCGCGGGGCTGACACAAAGGGCGTTGAAGAGCAGCTTGAGTGTGCCGTGCGTCTGTCCGCGGAAAGTGATCTCCGGGCCAAACACGACCAACCGGCCCGCCCCGACCGGCACCTCGAATGCCGCCACGCCATCCTTCAGATAGTGCTGGCCCCAGGCCCAGCCACTGCGGAGTGGCGTGGCGTTGGGGAACCACGCCAGCGGACGCACGCCGCGCGCGACGGCGTCCGGTGCGAGTTTGAACACCGGATTGTTGTCGAAATACACGTCGACCTCCGTGCTCATGCCGCGATTCGCGGCTGCGGCGGGGTCCAGCGTCATCCGCAGGATACTGCCAGGAACGTAATATTTTTCGCTCGGCAGCGCGCGCTCGCGTCCATCGCGGCCGACCTCGAGCAGCGCGTTGCGGATCGGGAGGCGCAGGTGGTAGGCGAGGTTCGCGCTCGTGCCGACAGTGACAATGGTGCCGCCCGCCTCCAAAAACTCGCGCAGCGCGGGCACCGTCTTGCCGGGCGTGAATTTGCCGAGGCGGTTGCGATATTCCTCCGGCATTTCCTCCGCCGTCGGGTCTTTGACGCTGAAGGCCTCACTCGCCAGTTCGGTGATCGGCGCACCGGGGCGGGGGATCGCGCCAGAAGGGAAAATGATCACGTCGTATTTCCCCCGGAGTTTCCCGGCGTCGAGCTGCGGCGGATAAACCACGTCGACGCCGTAGCCGAACCGCTCCAGCAGCCAGCGCGTCCAGCCCGATGGCATCGAACCGCCGTAGCGGTCCCAGAGCGCCACGCGCGCGGACATCAGCCGCGAGCAGTCGGCGGGAATTTTTTCCGCGGCGCGCAGGGCCACGCCGGGCACGGTCGATTTTTCGAGGGCCGCCCGCGCGACGGCGGGGACGAAAAATTCGCCGGTGGATTTCACGACGGCAACTTCTGCGCCGGCGGCCAGCAGACGGTTGATCAGCAGAAAGCTGTCGTTCGTCGCGCGGCCGATGAGCCAGCCGACCGTGGAGCCGGGGATTTTTTCCGCGGGCGGCGACTGGAGCTCGCCGTAAGGCACGCGGGCGAACGGGCCGTCGAAGCCGTCGAGCAGGCGGTCGAACTGCACGCCCATCTCGAAGGCGAGCGTCCAGCCGGCGGAATCGTAGGGTGCAGTGGGCGCGGCGCCCTCGTAAGCGAAATCGTTGGGGTGATCCTGCGGCTCGAACATGTCGAGCACGTGCGGGCGGAACGCCTGCGCGGTCTTCACGACGTAGGAGCCGGTGGGGTATTTTTTTCCCGCCACCGTGAATTCGCCGGTGGCCCGATGCACGGCGATGCCCACCTTGAGGAGGGCGTTGACAAACTTGACCGCGGTCGGGAAGTCCGGTTGCGCTGCACTAATAATGTAGCCGCGCGCGTCACGCAGCGCCGGATTCTTCAGAACTTCGTCGTAATATTTCGATGGGATGCGACGCGCGGCATCGGTGCCGCGACGCGAAACTTCCGCGTTGCCGTCAGTCGTCCGCGCCGCGGGCACTGGATTGTCGCGGAGGTTGGCGGCCTTCATCGCCTCGATCCGCGAGGGATAATTGGTCCACGTGTCGCGGCTGCCGCGCTCGATGGAGTTGCGGCCCATGCGCCAGATGCCGAAGAGCAGCGCGTCGCGCTGGCGCGCGGCGTAGTCGAGCACGGCGTAGTTGAGCGAGACGGAGTAGGCGATGGATTGCGCGTAGTGCCACGGCTGCGGCGGCACGGGGAAAGGCGTGGCCGAGGTGGGCAGCTGGCGGGATGGCACGAGCGCGACGGACAGGGGGGTGGGGCTGCCGATGATTTCGCTGAGCAGGCCGAGCATGTTGTGAAAATAGGTGGTGGTCCGCAGGCCGCCGTTGAACCACGTCGAGAACACGGAGCCGCTGCGCTGCGTGTAGCCGGGTTTGCCCTCCAGGTTGAGGCGGCCGTTCATCGCGGAGCCGAGCGCGTCGAGGCCCGAGATGAGCACGGGATCGAACACGTAGTTGAACGGATCGCGAAAGGGCGGACCGGCGACCACCGAGCCGACCGGGCCAGTCTGATGGTGGTTATACATGATCTGGGGCAGCCACTCGAGGTAGAGCTGGCGGCTCATGTTGGTGGACTCGCTCATGTTGTTCATGAAGAAGTCGCGGTTGTTGTCGTGCCCGACGTATTTTTGGTAGAGGCGCGGGAGACCGTCGACGATGCGCTTCGCGGGCACCGCGCGGCGCATATACCAATTGCTCACCAGTTCCTGCCCGTCCGGATTCGCGTGCGTGAAGAGGATGACGCACTGGTCGAGGAGGCGGAGGGTCTCGGCGTCGGTGCGGCTGGCGAAGTTCCACATCGTCTCGATGAGCTGGTGCGCGCCGACCGTTTCGGTGGCGTGAAGGCCGCCGTCGATCCACACCACGGCGCGGCCCTCGGCGGCGAGGGCGCGGGCCTGCTCTTCGGTGACATCCTCGGCGCGGGCGAGGCGGGTGGAAATTTCCTTGAGGCGGTCGAGCTTGGCGAGGTTGGCGGGGGACGAGCAGATCATCATCCACTGCGTGCGGCCTTCCTCGGTCTGGCCGATGGCGACGAGTTTCAGGCGATCGGACTCACTCGCGAGTTTTTTGAAATACGCCTCGGTCTGCGTGTAGGTGGCGAGGTGGTAATCGTCGCCGATCGCGAATCCGAAATGCTCCTTCGGCGAAGTGAGCGCCGCGCTGGCGAGGTGGGCGCCGAGCGTGACGGCAAGCAGGGTGAGGCGGCCAAGGGTGACGATTTCTTTCATTCGCTGTGGGTCCGATACCCCGAAGCTTGCTTCGGCTTGGTTGGACGGACGGGTTTAAGCGCGAATTGCATTATGGTCGGATGAGTTTGCGGCGGTCTTGTCAAATGCCCCGGGGCTTGCCCCGGGGATTTTTACGAGGGGCGGATTTTTCGGCGAACTTGAGCCGCGGGCCGGGCCGCCTGCAAGCCTGCGTCTTCGGTAATTGCGGTCGCTTCGGCACGGGCGGAGCGCTTCGCTGGCGCGGCTGACCATGAATGTGATGCTTTCGCCCTGGTGCCTGCTGTTGCTCGCTGTGCCGGTCTTGCTGGCCGGTGAAAACGTCGTGCGCCGAGTTCCGCTGCTGGCGCGTTGCAATCTTCCCGTGCCGGTGGTCGGGGGCCTGCTGTTCAGCGCGCTGCTGCTCGGGCTCAACCTGGCCGGCCTGGCGGCGATTTCATTTTCCACCAAGGTCTCCGCCGGTTGGTGGACGTGGCTCGTCACGCCTGAAATCGAGTGGTTCGCCCGACCGGCGAAGAATCTCAACCTGCCGCTGCTGGTCGCCTTCTTCACCTGTATCGGTCTTGGTGCGCCAGTGCGCGTGTTGCGCTCGGGCGGACGCGCGCTGTTCGTGCTGCTCGCGGGCGCCACCGTGCTCGCGGTGGTGCAAAACCTCGTCGGGGTCGCGCTCGCCCGCGCGCTCGATGCCCCGCCGCTCCTCGGCGTGGTGTGTGGGGCGCTCACCCTCGTCGGCGGGCACGGCACGGCCCTCGGGTTCGCCGCGCGCTTCGAGGAGGCGGGGCTGGCCGGCGCGGCGACGATGGGCGCGGCGGCGGCGACGCTGGCGCTCGTGGCGGGGGGCGTGCTCGCCGGCCCGCTCGGCGAATGGCTGCTGCGGGGGCGCGACGCAAAATTTTTCACCGGGGCGCCAGCCGCTCCGTCCGTCACGCCGGCGAATTTTTTTCACGACGGCCGCGCGCTGGCCGCGAGCGGCCGCGCCGCGCTCGGCCATGCGCTCATCCTCGCGGCGTGCGTGAAGGCGGGCGCCTGGGTGAGCCTCGCGCTCGACCGCGCGGGCCTCGCGCTTCCGGCCTACATGGGCGCGCTGCTCGTGGGCTTCGCCGTGCGCGCCGCGCACGATGGGCTTGGCGCCACCTGGCTGCGCGCCGACGTGATCGCGCGCCTCGCGGCGGTGCTGTTGCCGCTGTTTCTCGCGGTGACCCTGGCCGCGCTCAATCTCGCCGAGCTCACCGCGGTCGCGGGGCCGATGCTGGTCATTCTCACGGTAAACATTGCCGTCTCGCTGGCCTTCGCGGCGCTGGTCATCTGGCCGCTGCTGGGCCGCGATCACGAAGCCGGAGTGATGACGGCGGGGCTGGTCGGCTTCGGCGTGGGCTCGACTGCGACGGCGGTCGCCGCGATGGATGCCATCACGCGCCGCCGCGGGCCGGCGCCGCGCGCGTTTGCGATCGTGCCACCGACGGGCGGATTTCTCATCGACCTCACCAACGCCCCCGTGATCACCGCCTTCATCAACCTCTGTCGGTGATGCGCCCGGCAGGCATTTCGCGGCACATTAAATTTGATTTCTATTAGTTCCGCGGCACCGTCCGGCTTACCCTGACTACCATGAAAACACACCGCCAACTGACCACCCAGGTCGCCCTCGCCCTGGCGTTCGCCGCCACGGCGTTCGCCCAGACCGCGCCGAAACCGGCCGCCGCCACGGCCGACGAAACCATTCAACTCGGCGCCTTCACCGTCACCGGTTCGAACATCAAGCGGCTCGAACAGGAGAAGGCTCTTCCCGTCACCGTCATGACGGCGGTGGATCTCGAAATCCGCGATGCCTCGCAGCCGTCTGATCTTCTGACGGCCCTCCCGCAAGTTACGGGCCTACCCGGCAACGAAACCGCCACGCTCGGTTCGACGGCGCGCGGTGACAGCGCCACCATTTCCCTCCGCGGTATCGCTTCGAGCAACACGCTGGTGCTCCTCAACGGCCGTCGGGTCGCTGGGACGCCCATCGCGCAGGGCGAGGCGGGCGTGCCGGCGATTTCCACCAACGTCAACCAGCTCCCCAATCGTGGCATCGACCGCATCGATATTTTGCGCGACGGCGCCTCGTCCATCTATGGCACCGACGCGGTCGCGGGCGTCGTGAACTACAACATGCAAAAGCATTTTCGTGGCACCGAAATTTCGACCCGCGTCGGCGAGACGAGTTATCGCGACGGCCAGGAATGGCGCGCGACCCTCATGCACGGCTTCGATTTCGCCAAGGGCCGGGGTCGCGCAATGCTGGCCGCCGACTACTATCATCGTGCGTCGATTTTGGCCCGCGTCCGCGATTTCGCCGCCGACAACGACCACAGCAGCGTGGCGCCGGCGCCGTGGAACATCGCCACGGTCACGACCTTCAACGCCCGCTCCGCCACCACCGAATATGGCAACTACCTGCTCGGCACGATCACCGCGACCGACCAATATGGGAGCGTCACGGGCTTCGCCGGCGCGCGACCGGCCGGGGTGCCGGCCACGCTGGCGGCGACGTCAGGCTTGTGGGTGTTGCAGCCGAATGGAGCCGGCGGTGCGGTCTTCGGCGCGGCCACGCCGAGCCGCGCGGGCGTCACGCACGACTATTTCTGGAATAACAACGCCTATCGCGTCATCCAGCCGCAGTCGGCGCGCACGAATATTTTCACGAGCGCCGAATACGATCTCACCGACAAGATCACGGCGTTTGTCGACGCGAGCCTCTATCGCGCGGAATCGATTACTTATCGCGAGCCCGACGGCATCACCCAGAGCACGGACGGTTTCATCATCGTGCCGGTGACGAATCCCTACAATCCCTTCGGCAACCGTTTCTGGTCGACGACGGGCGCGCCCAACGCCGATGGCACGCCGCGCCTCACCGGCACGCCCTCCGCGGTTTCCATCACGAACAAACGCCTGACCGATCTCGCGACGCGCACGAGTTTCGCGGACGACTACATTTACCGTGGCGTCGCCGGCTTGCGCGGAAAATTATTCAAGTCGTGGTCGTGGGAGGCCGCCCTGCTCTACACCACGGCCCGGGTGATCGACAACGAGCAGGGTCCCGACCGGAAGAGTTTCCTCATCGCGGCGATCAACCAGAGCGACCCGGCGAAGGCCTTCAATCCCTTCACCCGCTCCTTCGCCGTGCAGAACGGCACGCTCGCCGTGACCGGTCCCTTCACCAATCCCAACAGCGTCACCTCGACGTTTCGCTCGAGTTTCGCCGACAACGGCATCACCAAGCTCGGCAGTGGCGATTTTCGCGCGAGCGGCGAGGTGTGGCCGATCTGGGGCGGCAACGTGATCAGCGGCGCGTTTGGCGGCGAGTTCCGCTACGAAGCCTACGACCGCTACCGGGAGCCCTTCGCCGGCCTCAACCCGGCCGGCTCCGGTCTCGACCCGGACTCGAATGACTTTCTCGGTTATGGCCCGGTGTCTGACACGCACGGTAATCGTCACGTCGCGGCGCTTTATGCCGAGACCGTCGTGCCGCTCGTCGGCAAAGAGCAAAAATTCCCGCTGGTGCGGTCGCTCGAATTGTCCGCCTCGGCGCGCTACGAGAGCTTCACGGATTTCGGCGACACCACGAAACCGAAATACGGCGTCGCCTGGAAACCCGTTTCCTGGGCGATGGTGCGGGGCTCCTACAACCAAGGCTTCCACGCGCCCAACCTCGTGCAACTTTACTCCGGCGTGCGCAAGAGCACCGCCACCGGCAGCACCGACACTTATCGCAGCGCCGTGACCGGCCTCATCATCGACGGCCCGTCGAACCGCCGCCAGATTTCCCAGGGCAACCGCAACCTCCGGTCCGAAACTTCCACCGGAAAATCCGCCGGTGTGGTAATCGAGATCCCGCGCCTCAAAGGCCTCTCGATCTCGATCGACTATTATGAGATTCGCCAGAAAGACCTGATCGGGGCCAGCGGCACGGTCGCCGACGACACCGCGGCGCTCCAGGCGGCCACGCAAGCCGCTCTGGCGAAAGGCACCGCCATCGGTGCCATCGATCTCGGCTCCGGCACGGCCAACTATCTCGGCGACCCGGCGATCCGGCGAGTCGCAGTCAATCAGGCCGACAAGGACGCTTTTACCGCCTACAACGCCACGCGCACGGCGGGCAACCAGCGCGCGGTCGTTGGCCAAATCGAGGCCCTGCTCGTCACCTATTTCAACAAGTCCGAACAGTTCACGAATGGTTTCGACTTCAACGTGAACTACCGGCTGCCGCCGTTGGCGCTCGGTCAGTTCAACGTGGGCACGGACTGGACCTACTTGAATGATTTCCACGTCTACATCGCCCCGGGAGCCCCGCGCACGGAATATCGCAACGGCAACAGCGCCAATGTCGGTGGCGCGACCCCGATCTGGCGCGGTTCGACCACGCTGTCGTGGCGGAAGAATCAGTGGAGTGCCGGTCTCGGTCACTACTACATCGGCCACTACATGGACGTGAACGCGACCGTGACGGCGACCCAATACAGCGACCTCGGCGCGCCCGGCTATATCATGTCGATTTTCAACAACGGGACCACCGCCTATCGCTACGTCGTGCACGACACGAATTCCTACAACCTCTACGTGGGCTATCGGGCCTCCGCCCAGAACCGCTGGCTCAACGGCACGAGCTTCCGACTGGGAGTGAACAATCTCCTCGACGCCAAGCCACCGCTGACGGCCGATTCGCGTGGCTATGAAGTCGGCGTCTACAACACCATGGCCCGTGGCCGCACCTATTCGCTGCAGGTGACCAAGAAACTCTAAACCGTCAGTCGTAGGGTCGGTCTTGGGCCGGCCCTTTTTTGTGTCCAAATCTTTTTCTACCGTCGTCGTCTTCGGGTTGTCGTTCGGCTTTGCCAACGCCGCGACACCCGTTCGCGTTGAGCCTGTCACCGCCCAACACGGCATGGTCGTCGCCGCGCATCCGCAGGCCGCGGCGATTGGCGTCGCGGTGTTGAAAAACGGTGGGAACGCCATCGACGCCGCCGTCGCCGTCTCGCTCGCCGTTGGGGTCGCCGAGCCCTACGGCTCCGGGCTGGGCGGCAAACTCATGCTGCTCTACTACGAGGCGAAGAGCGGAAGGACCTTTGTCGTTGAGGCGATGGATGCCGCCGGGTCGCTCGAGGTCGCCGCTTATGTGAAGCGTCCGGTGGAAGATCGCAGCTATGGTTACGGCTCCGTCTGCGTGCCGGGCCTCGCCGCCGGGCTGTGGGCCGCCCACCAAAAATGGGGCGCGAAACCGTGGGCCGAAGCCGTGCAGCCCGCGATCACGCTCGCCCGCGAAGGCTTCCGCATTCTCCCAAAGTCGCGCGAGTTTTTTGAGGAATCGGAAAAGAAACTCCACCGCGGTGATGCCGAGATTGCCCGTCTCTATCTGCCGGACGGAAAACTCCCCCGGGTCGGCGCGCTGCTCCCGAACGAAGATCTGGCCCGCACGATGGAGGCTTTCGCCCGTGGTGGCCGTGATGGTTTCTATCGCGGCCCGGTGGCGGAGAAAATTGTGGCGGCCTCGCAGCAGGGCCGGGGAGTGCTGACCCTGGGGGACTTCGCGCGCTACGAAGCACGGATCGTCGAACCGATGACGATGGATTTCCGCGGCTATCGGCTCGTGTGCGCCCCGCCCCCAGCGAGTGGCGCCGCCCTGTTTCTTCCGATCATGAAAGTGCTGGAGCACGAGACATTTTCGCCCGGCGGACTTCGCACCGCGGCGAACCTCGATCGCATCGGCCGCGTCTGGCGCGTCGTCGGGCCCGAGGCGTTCAAGATCGTCGCCGATGTGCCGGAGTCACGTTTCCTCTTCGAGAAACTCCTGGCCCCCGATTCGATCGCGGCCCTGCGCCAGCGAGCCCGTTTGCCGGCGGAGCCCGCGCGGAGAAAGTCCGCCCGACTCGACGATCCGTTTTTTGAGAGCGTCATGGCGGCGACGACCCACTGGCTCGTGGCGGATGCGCAGGGCAACATCGTCTGCGCCACCCAATCCCAGAGCCTGCATTTCGGCGCGGGCGTCGTGCCGCCCGGCACCGGCATCGTGATGAACGATTCGATGAGCAACTTCGCCTTTACCGACCCGAAAAACCTCAACTACGTCGTCCCTGGCAAACGCGCCCGCAGCACAATTTCTCCCACGATCGTGTTCCGCGACGTCCAGCCGGCCCTCGCCATCGGCCTCCCGGGCGCCGCGCGCATTCCGACCGCGATGTTGCAGGTCCTCCTCGACCGCCTCGCGCTCAATCGCCCGCTGGCGGATGCCATCGGCGACACGCGCTTCCACCTGGTTTCGTCCTTCGCCAAGGGCGAAGGGGATTCCTTTGAAGCGGAGGGTTCCTTCCCCGCCGCCGAAGCTGCCGCGCTCGTCGCGCTCGGTTGGAAAGTCGCCTTGCCCGAGGCGGCGGGCACTGGGCGCCACTTTGGCGGCATCAACGCCATCGAGTTTAACGCCGATGGCTCGCTCACCGGCTACGCCGACCCGCGTCGGACAAACGTCGCCGCCGGCTGGTGAGGGCTGGGCCCGGCGGGGGGCTGCGTGCCATCCCGCCGCGAGGCCGGCTTTCGCTGGCAAACTTTCCCCTTGCCAACCCCGCCTGCGCACTCTGTTTTCGACCACTCTCTCCATGCAAAAGACCAAAAAGTCCGTCGCCAAGCGCTTCAAGCTCTCCGGCACCGGCAAGCTCATCCGCCGCACACCCGGCTTCCGTCACCTCCTGTCCGCGAAGAGCACGAAGTCCAAACGACGTGCTTCTCGCGACAAATTGGTGGCCAAAGGCCACGCACCGGCGCTCAAGCGCTGTCTGCCGTTCGGTCTCTAATCCAGACCGCGCGCAACAACCATAACTTCGTCTGGCGGGTGAAATCTTAAGCCGACCCGCCGGCGACTAACCAAAAGGAATAAACCAACATGGCTCGTGCAACGAACGCTCCCGCTGCGAAAAAGCGGCACAAGAAGATGCTGAAATATGCCAAAGGCTATTTCGGCAACAAATCAAAGCTCTTTCGCTATGCGAAGGAAGCTGTCCACCACGCCTGGCAATACGCCTACATCGCGCGCAAGAAAAAGAAGTCCGATCGCCGGGGCCTCTGGATCGTGCGCCTCAACGCGGCCTGCCGCGCCGCCGGCATGACCTACAGCCGCTTCATCGAGGGCCTCCACGCCGCCAAGATCGAGCTCGACCGCAAGGTCCTCAGCGATCTCGCGATTCGTGACGAGGTCGCCTTTACCGGCCTGATCAAGACCGCGCAGGACGCGTTGAAGGCCAAGGCCGCCGTCGCCAAGAAGGCCTGATCCGACCCAACGCGAGCCGGCAGGGCTCGCCGTTCGGTCAGCAATTTCAGAGGACGGGCCTCAGCCGAGGTTCCGTCCTCTTTTATTTAGTCGTTCTCGTTCTTCGTTCCCTTAATCGTTCTCTTCTTCCCACCCATCCGGCACGAAGCACGATTAAGCGAACGAGAACGATTTTTTCCCGGCCGTAAGCTCTTCCATGCAAGACCAACTCTCCGCCCTTCTCGCCAAGGCCGCACCCGAACTCGCCGCGCTAATAACGCGGCCCGAGTTCGAGGCCGCCAAGGCGCGCTATGTCGGCCCCAACGGCGAACTCACCGCGCTCATGAAGCAGATGGGCGCCGTGCCGAAGGACCAGCGTCCCGCGATGGGCAAGCTCATCAACGAGACCAAGACGCGGCTTCAGTCACTCCTCGACGCCGCGCTCGCCGCCATCGAGACCGCCGAACTCCAGGCCCAGCTCGGCCCCGCGGTCGATGCCACGCTGCCTTCACCCGACGCTGGCCCCGGGACCTATCATCCGCTGACGCTCGTCCGCGAGGAGATGTGCCGCATCCTCCGCAAAGTCGGTTTCACCGTCGCCGACGGCCCGGAGGTGGAAACGGAGTATTATTGCTTCGACGCGCTCAATACCCCTGCCGATCACCCCGCGCGCGACGAAAAGGACACGTTTTATTTTCCCGCGGCGTCGCGTTTCGCGAACGTCTCGAAGAAAACTTCCGAGGAGAAATACCTCCTGCGCACGCACACCTCGTCCGTGCAAATCCGCACGATGCTCAACGGCGCGCCACCGATCCGGATCGTTTCGCCGGGCCGCGTTTACCGCCGCGACACCAGCGACGCCACGCACAGCGCGAATTTTCATCAGCTGGAGTGCCTCTACGTCGACAAAAACGTCACCGTTCGCGATCTGAAGGCGCTGCTCGACTACATCTTCGCCTCGCTGCTCGGCCAGGATACCAAGACGCGTTTTCGCCCGCACTACTTCGGCTACACCGAGCCGAGCTTCGAGGTGGATCTGAGCGCGAAGCACCTCCCGAAAGTGAAGAAGGAATGGATCGAGATCGGCGGCTGTGGCATGGTCGACCCCACGGTGTTTGAAGGCGTCGGCTACGATCCCGAAGTGTGGAGCGGCTATGCCTTCGGCATGGGCCTCGAGCGCCTCGCGATGCTCCTCTACGGCATCGATGACATCCGCTACTTCTACCAAAACGACCTGCGGTTCCTGAAGCAGTTCGCGTGAGACCGCCCCGATGAAAATTTCCCTCAACTGGCTCAAAGACTACGTCGCCCTCGACGCTTCCGTCGAAGAAATCTCCCGCGCGATCACCTTCCTCGGCTTCGAGGTCGAAGGCGTTGCCCAGACCGGCGCACCGAAACTGGACCATGTTGTCGTCGGTGAAATCCTCACGCGGGCCAAGCACCCCAATGCCGACAAGCTCTCCGTCTGCACGGTGGATGTGGGCCCCGCTGGCGGCGTGAAGACCATCGTGTGCGGCGCGCACAATTGCGACGCCGGCCATCGCGTGCTCGTCGCGCTGCCCGGCGCCGTCCTGCCCGGCAATTTCCAAATCAAGCAGTCAAAAATCCGCGGCCAGGCCTCCGACGGCATGATGTGCTCGCCCGACGAAATCGGCCTGGGCAGCGATCACAGCGGCCTGCTGATTCTCTCCGGCCAGCCCGCGCTCGGCGCCGCCATGAACGCCGTGCTTCCGCCCGGCGACACTGTATTCGACATCGAAATCACGCCGAACCGCCCCGATTGCCAATCGCACCTCGGCATCGCCCGCGAACTCGCCGCGTGGTTCAAGCTGCCGCTCGTCTACCCGCAGGAAAAATTCCGCGGTGATGTCACCGATGCGATCACCCGCACCGATCTGCTCAGTGCGGTCCGCGTGGACTCGTCTGAGGATTGCCCGCTTTACACCGCGCACCTCATCACCGGCATCAAGATCGGCCCGAGCCCGGCGTGGATGCAGACCCGCCTCCAGGCCGTCGGCCTCCGCCCGATTAACAATGTCGTGGACGTCGGCAACTACGTGATGCTCGAGACCGGCCAGCCGCTGCACGCGTTCGATGCGCGCAAGCTCGGTGGCAACCAGATCATCGTCCGCCACGCCGCCGACGGCGAAAAAATCACCACCCTCGACGACAAGGAGCGCACGCTCACCAGCAGGATGCTCGTCATCGCCGACGCGCAGAAACCGGTCGTCATCGCCGGCATCATGGGCGGCCAGAATTCCGGCGTGAGCGCCGACACCACCGACCTTGTCCTCGAGTGCGCCATCTTCAAGCGCCAATCCACCCGGTGGACGTCGCGCCGCCTCGGTCTTTCGTCGGACTCTTCCTATCGCTACGAACGCGGCGTCGATCCGCACAGCGCCCTCGAAGCCGCCTACCGGGCCGTCGATCTCATCATCGAGACTGCCGGCGGCCAGGTCGTCGGCCCCGTTTACAAAGTCGGCGGCGACGTGCCGTGGCAGCGCGAGGTGGTCGTCACGCACGGCTTCATCTGCGAGAAGCTTGGTTTCGAGATTCCCGAGGCCGAAATGGAAACCGCATTCGAGTCCCTCGAACTCAACGTCACGCACAAGGAGCCCACCGATCTCCGCGGCACCGCGTGGACCGTCAGCATCCCAAGCTGGCGCGACGATCTCGACCGACCCATCGACCTCGTCGAGGAAGTGCTACGACTTTTTGGCACGGAGAAAATTCCCGCAGCCGTCGTTACGGCGCCGGGCCTCGTCGGCGACGACGATCCGGTCGTGCTCTTCAATCGCCGCGTGACGGACTACCTGGTCGGCCACGATTTCCACGAGTGCGTGAACTACACGCTGCGCCCCGCGCAGGAACTCGCCACGTGGGTCTCGGCGACCGCCGCGCAGGAACTCGCGCTCGCCAATCCCTTCGTCGACGACCAGTCGCATCTGCGCCCGACCCTGATCATGGGCCTGCTCGATTCGCTCAAGCTCAACCAGTCGCGTGGCGTCGCCGCCTCGCTCCTTTGCGAGACCGGCCGGGTATTTATCGAGCACAACGGCCAGAATCTCGAGTGCGCCGCGGTCGCGTTCATCATCACCGAGTCCGGCGCCGACCGGCCCTGGCTCAAGCGGGCGCCCGCTGATTTCTATTCGGTGAAGCACCACGTCACCGCTCTCGCCACCGCCGCCGGCGTTGACCTCGCGCGGCACTCACTGGCGCCGATCATCGGCCCGTTTTTCGGCTGGCAGGAGGGGCATTCCGCCGCGGCCGGCGAAATGGCCCACGGCTGGACGGCGCGCTTCGGCCTGTTGAATCTCGCGATGGTCAAGCAGCTGGGCGTCGCGGGCCAAGTCTACGCCGGCATCTTCGCGATCTTGCCAGAGCAACTCAACGCGACCTCCGCGCGCCGCCGCTACGCCGACTTCAGCCTCTTCCCGGCGGCGCTGCGCGACCTCGCGCTCGTGGTCGACGAGCCGACGCCGGCGACCGACGTGCAACGGGCGCTGGTGAAAATCGCCCGCGTCGCGGTGGGCCCCGCCTTCGCGCTCGAAAGCATCAAGGTCTTCGATGTCTATCGCGGCAAGGGATTGCCGGAAGGGAAGAAGAGCCTCGCCTTCGGCCTCGTATTTCGTGCCGCCGAACGCACCCTCACCGACGAAGAAGTAAACGTCGTCTTCCAAAAAGTGCAGGACGAGATCGTGAAGACCTCCGGCTGGCAGGTGCGGAAGTAGTTCTCGGTTTCCTGCCCTGGCTACGCGATCGCTTTCGTGATCACATTCCCCGCCACGTCTGTCAGCCGTTCGTTGCGGCCGTTGTGGCGATAGGTGAGGCGGGTGTGGTCGAGGCCGAGCAGGTGCAGGATCGTCGCGTGGATGTCGTGCACGTGCGCGACTTCGCCTTCGGCGCGCAGGCCCACGGCGTCGGTCGTGCCGATGGCCTGGCCGCCTTTCACGCCGCCGCCGGCGAGCCACATGGAAAAGCCGTGCGGGTTGTGGTCGCGGCCGTTGCTGCCCTCGCTCATCGGCATGCGGCCAAATTCGCCGCCCCAGATCACGAGCGTCGAGTCGAGCAGGCCGCGCGATTTTAGATCCTTGAGCAGGCCGGCGACGGGGAGGTCGCTCGCGCCACAGAGCTTGGAGTGGTTGCCCTCCATGTCGGAGTGGCCGTCCCAGCCGTTGGTGTCGCCGCAGTAAAGCTGCACGAAGCGCACGCCGCGCTCAACCATGCGGCGCGCGAGCAGGCAGCGCAGGCCAAACTCCGCCGTGCGCGGCTCGTCGAGGCCGTAGAGGATGCGCGTGGCGGTGGTTTCCTTGGAAACATCCACGACCTCGGGCGCGTGGCTCTGCATCCGGAACGCCAGCTCGTAGGCTGCGATGCGCGCACCGAGTTCGGAGTCCTCGTCACCGGGCGCGAGCTGCCCGCGATTGAGCTGGTTGATGAAGTCGACGGTCGCGCGCTGCTGCTGCGCGCTGACGCCCTTCGGCGTGTTGAGATTGAGAATCGGCGATTCGCCCCCGCGCAGGATCGTGCCCTGGAAGGCCGCGGGCATGTAGCCGTTGCTCCACGCGGGCGCGCCGCCTTTCACCCAGCCCGCCGGATCGGGCATGACGACAAACGCGGGCATGTTTTGGTTTTCCGAACCGAGCCCGTAGGTCGCCCAAGCGCCGAGGCTCGGCCGGCCCATCAAAATCGAGCCGGTGTTCATCTGGTAGACCGACTCGGGGTGCGTGACGCTGTCCGCACGGCAGCTGCGGATGACGCACAAATCGTCGGCGCAACTGGCGATGTGCGGGAGGAAATCGGAAATCTCGATCCCCGATTGCCCGCGCGGCCGGAATTCCCGCAGCGGAGCAAGGAGCTTGTTCTTCGCGACGGCGCGACGCGTCTTGAACGTGCCGAACGACTCCGGGATCGGCTGCCCCGCGAGGCGGATGAGCTCGGGCTTAGGGTCGAGCAGATCGACGTGGCTCGGGCCGCCCGACATGAAAAGGAAGATCACGCGCTGCGCCTTGGCCGGGAAGTGCGGCGGCTTCGGCGCAAAGGGATTCGCGTTCGCGTTCAACGCGGCGGACGCGGCGAGCAGGCCGTCGCGGTTGAGCAGCGCGGAGAGGGCGAGCATGCCGCAGCCGCCGCCGGCGTGCGCAAGGAACGAGCGGCGCGACACGGGCGATGCGGCGAATCCGCCGGGGCCGGGGCAGTAGTCAGTCGACATAGACAAAAGCGTTGAGGTTGAAGAGTCCGCGACACAGCTCGGCGAGCGGCGAGTGCGCGAGAAAATCCTGCGAGAGCCGGCGCTCCTGCCCCGTCGGCCCGCGGCCGATGATCAGGCGGTAGGCGAGGGTCAGGCGCGCTTCGGGCGACTCGGCCTCACGCTCGACTCGTTCGGCGGTGCGTGTGGCGGCGGCGAGCACCTCGTCGGCATTGAGCAATGTGAGCGACTGGGGCGCGGTCGTGCTGCGCTCGCGCGCGGAGCAGCTCAGGTTGTTGTCCGGCGCGTCGAAGACCTCGAGGAACGGGAAGCGGAGGTTGCGCCGCGCAAAGATGTAGAGGCTGCGGCGGGCGTGGTCGCGCGGGTCGGCGCTCACGGTCCAGCCCTTGGCGCCGGCATAGAGTTCACGCGGGATCGGCGGGAACACGCCGGGCCCGCCGACCTGCGGGTTGAGCTGGCCGCTGATCGCGAGCAGGCTGTCGCGGATGACTTCGCCCTCAAGCCGTAGGCGGTTCATGCGCGAGTAGAGTTTGTTTTCCGGATCGCGGGCGCGCGTCGCAGGCGTGGCGGCGGTCGATTGGCGGTAGGTGGCCGAGAGAAGCATCACGCGGTGCAGGTGTTTCACGCTCCAGCCGCGCGCGACGAATTCCGACGCAAGCCAGTCGAGCAGCGCGGGGTGCGAGGGTTTCTGCCCGTGCGTGCCGAAGTCGCTCGGCGTCGCGACGAGGGCGCGGCCGAAATGGTGCCGCCAGACCCGGTTCACCATCACGCGCGCCGTGAGCGGATTCGTCCGGCTCGCGACCCATTCGGCGAGCCCGGCACGTTTCGTCGAGACGGGCGGCGGTGCGGCGAGCACGTCGGGAAACGCGGGCGCGACTTCGGCGCCGGGCTGGTTGTAGTCACCGCGGTGGAGGACGTGGGTTTTGAGCGGCGGGCCGTTTTGCAACGAGAGCGTGGCGGGAAGCAGCGGTGGCTTCGGAAACGGCCGCAACCGCTCGTGCAGTTTCGCGAGCGCTTCCTTTTCCGGCTTTTTCAGCGCGGCCGCGAGTTCCTTGGGCGTGATCTCGACGAGGTGGACCGTCTCCAGAAAGAGATTCTGTTGCTCGGTGGTGCGCTGCTCCGCGGGAATCGCGTGCGCCCCCCGGCCCTCCGGCGAGAGCGTGGCCAGCTTGCGAGCATAGATGCGCTGCCGCGCCGGACCCTCGATCACATCGATCTCCGACTGAATGGAGGCAGTGAGTTCCTTGTAGCGTGCGGTCGCGGCCTCGTGCTCGGCCCGCTCGGCGGCGGTCGGCACCGGCAGGTCGGTGCGGAACTTCACGGACGTGAAGAACGCCTGCAGCGAGTAGTAGTCGCGCTGCGCGATCGGCTCGAATTTGTGATCGTGGCAGCGCGCGCAGCCGAGCGTGAGGCCGAGGAAGGCGAGCGACGCCGTGTCGGTCATGTCGTTGAGTGTGTTGCGCCGGCGCTGCACTTGGTCGGCGGAGTCCACCATGTCCGGGCCGAGCAGGTTGAACGCGGTCGCGATCAGCGCGTCGGGCTCGGCGGGAAACAGCTCGTCGCCGGCGATCTGCTCGCGGACGAAGCGGTCGTAGGGTTTGTCGGCGTTGAAGGCGCCCACGACGTAGTCGCGGTAGCGCCACGCGTGCGGGCGGACGGTGTCGCTCTCGAAGCCGTCGCTCTCCGCAAAGCGTGCGAGGTCGAGCCAGTGGCGGCCCCAGCGCTCGCCGTAGTGCGGCGACGCCAGGAGGCGCTCGACGAGACGTTCATAGGCATCGGGCGCGGCGTCGCGCACAAACGCATCGATGTCCCCCGGCGTCGGTGGCAGGCCGATGAGGTCTAGCGTCACGCGGCGGATGAGCGTCTCCTTCTCTGCGGCCGCCGCGGGCGCGAGCGCTTTCGCTTCGAGCTCCGCGAGGATGAATCGATCGATCGGCGTGCGGACAGCGGCGGCGTTTTTCACCGCGGGTGGCTCGGGCCGGCGAACGGGCTGGAACGACCAGTGCGCGCGATCGTCGGCGGTGATGGCGAAGACCTTTTTTGCGGCCGCCGGGGCGCCGGGAGTCTTGTCGAGCGGCCGAGCGTAGGGCGCGCCGGCGGCGATCCAATCGGCTATCTGGTGGATAGCGGCATCGGGGAGCTTGGCCTCCTTGTGCGGCATCCCGGGCTCCTCGAGGTGCGCGACCATTTTGTAGAGCAGGCTCGCCTGTGGCTGGCCGGGCACGATGGCGGCGCCACTCTCGCCGCCGCGCAAGAGGGTATCACGCGTCACGAGGTCGAGGCCGGCCTTGGTCTTCTCGCCGCCGTGGCACGACACGCAGTGCGTCTCGAGCAGCGTGAGCACGCCGCCGGCACCGTGGCCGAGCGGGAGTTTTTCCTGCGCGCCCAGCGTCGCGCCGAACGCGAGGGCGGAAAGCAGGACAGCGTGGCGTTTCATGCGGGGTGGGGTGTGGAGAGGCTGGCACCTGCCGCGGGAAAATCAACGCAGAGTTGCGCGGCCCGCGGAGGATTTGTCCGTTGCTTCGCGCGGCAGCGTTTGCCCTACTGCGCGTTTTCCCCGTCATGTCCACCGCGCCTCAACTCGACATCGATCTCATCGCCAAACTCGCCCGCCTGGCGCTCACGCCCGGGGAAAAAGCAAAATTCGCCCAGCAGCTCGGCGATGTGCTCCACCACATCGAGCAGCTCTCCAAAGTTGACGTTTCTGGGGTCGAGCCCACCGCGCACGCGTCGCCGGTCTTCAATGTCTGGGCCGACGACATCGCGCAGCCCGGTTTGTCCGCCGAGGCGGCGCTAATGAACGCGCCGGCCCAGCGCGACCATATGGTCGTCGTCCCAAAGGTCGTCGAATAGGCCGGCTATGTCGTCCGAACTTTTCCTCCGTCCAATCACCGAGCTGGCCACCGCGCTCGATGAGAAAAAACTCTCCTCCGTCGAGCTCACGCAGACGGTCATCGCCCGCACCAAAGCGGTCGACGGTCGTGTCAAGGCCTTCAACTCCTTCGACGAATCCGATGCGCTCACGCAAGCCGCCGCGTCCGATGCCCGCCGCGCGGCGGGGCAGGCGAGGGGCCCGCTCGAGGGGATTCCGATCGGGCTGAAAGATGTGATCGCCGTCACCGGTCAACCGCTGACCGCCTCGAGCAAGATGCTCGCGAACTTCGTCTCGCCCTACGACGCGACCGTCACGCAGAAGCTCAAGCACGCCGGCGCCGTCCTCTGGGGCCGGCTCAATTGCGATGAGTTCGCGATGGGCTCCTCCACGGAAAATTCCGCGTTTGGCCCGACCGGAAACCCCTGGGACACCACGCGGGTCCCGGGCGGCTCATCCGGCGGCAGTGCCGCCGCGCTCGCCGCGGGCGAAGCGATCGCGACGCTCGGTTCTGACACCGGCGGCTCCATCCGCCAGCCCGCCGCGCTCTGCGGTGTCGTCGGCCTCAAGCCGACCTACGGCCTCGTCTCGCGCTACGGCCTCATCGCGTTCGCCTCGTCGCTCGATCAGATCGGGCCCTTTGCGCGCACCGTCGAGGATGCGGCCATCGTGCTCGGCGCGATCGCCGGTCACGACGAGCGTGACTCGACGTCGTTCAAAACCGACATCCCCAATTACCGCGCCGAACTCGCGACGCGCAAAGGTCCGTGGAAACTCGGCATCCCGAAGGAATATTTTGGCGAAGGTCTTGATCCGGAAATCGCCACTGCGGTCGAGCAGGCGATTACGTTCTACCAAAAGCAGGGTTGCGAAATCAAAGAGGTTTCCCTGCCGCACACGCGTTACTGCCTCGACACCTATTACGTCATCGCGACGGCTGAGGCGTCGTCGAATCTCGCGCGGTATGACGGGATCCGCTACGGCCACCGCTCGAAAAACGCGGCCGACGCCGTGGATCTCTACTCCCAGTCGCGAGCCGAAGGCTTCGGCCCCGAGGTCAAGCGCCGCATCATCCTCGGCACCTACGTGCTCTCGAGTGGCTACTACGACGCCTACTATCTGCGTGCGCAAAAAGTCCGCACGCTGATCCGCCAGGATTTTCTGAACGCGTTCCGCGACGTCGATGCGCTGCTCACGCCGACCTCGCCGATGCCGGCGTTTAAGATCGGCGAGAAAGCCGACCCACTCGCGCTCTACCTCTGCGACATCTACACGATTGGCGTAAATCTCGCCGGCCTCCCCGGCATCAGCGTGCCCTGCGGGTTGACCAAGTCCGGTCTGCCGATCGGTGCCCAGCTCATCGGTCAGCCGTTCCAGGAAGCCAACCTCCTCGCCCTCGCGCACGCCTACGAACAGGCGCACGAGTGGCGCAACCAGCATCCCAAGCTCTGATTTTGCCACAGAGAACACAGAGCTCAGACACAGAGTTCACAGAGGACAAACGTATGAATGATGAGATCAATCGACTGACAGAGCAGATCATCGGTGCGGCGATCGAGGTTCACAAAGACCTCGGTCCTGGGTTACTGGAGTCGGCCTATCAAAAGGCACTCGCCTACGAATTTCGTCTCAGGGGATTGGCCTTTGAGGAGCAGAAATTTTGTGCAGTTCGCTACAAAGATCTGCTCATTGAGGATGCCTATCGGCTCGATTTTCTGGTCGGGCAAAGCGTAGCGGTGGAACTCAAGGCCATTGATGCACTGCTCGACGTCCACGATGCGCAGGTGCTCACTTACCTCCGCTTCTCGTCCTGTCGGATTGGACTCCTCTTCAATTTTCGAACCACTCCGCTCACCAAGCACGGTTTACGGCGTTTGGCTCTGTGACCTCTGTGTCCGAGCTCTGTGTTCTCTGTGGCCCACTCCTTCACTCCCAGCTCATGAACTACGAAGCCGTCATCGGTCTGGAGGTCCACGTCCAGATCAAGACCAAGTCGAAAATATTTACGCGCGTCGCCGCCGGTTACGGGCACGAACCCAACACGCTCACCGATCCCGTCGTGCTCGCACTCCCCGGCGCGCTGCCGGTGATGAACAAGGCCGCCCTCGACGCCGTCATCAAGGCCGGCCTGCTCCTCGGCTGCGACATTGCGCCGGTCTGCAAGTGGGACCGGAAAAACTATTTCTACCCCGACTCGCCGAAAAACTACCAGATCTCACAATACGACCAGCCCATCTGCCTCGGCGGGAGCGTCGAGATCGAGCTACCCGGGGCCGCGCGCAACCTCCTGGGTCAGCATAAAAAAATTCCACTCACCCGCATCCACCTCGAAGAGGACGTCGGCAAGCTTAACCACGGCGCCACCGACTCGCTGGTCGATTACAACCGCGCCGGCACGCCGCTGATGGAGATCGTTTCCGAGCCCGCGATGCACACCGCCGACGAGGCCTTCGCCTATCTCACGTCGATTCGAGCCACGATGATCTACGGTGGCATCTCCGACTGCGACATGGAGAAGGGCCAGCTGCGCTGCGACGCCAACATTTCCATCCGGCCCGTCGGCGAGACCAAGCTCGGCGTCAAGGTCGAGTTGAAGAATCTCAACTCCATCTCCTTCGTGCGCGACGGCATCGCCCACGAGATCAAGCGTCAGCTCGCCGTCGTCGAGCGCGGCGGCACGCTCGTGCAGGAGACGCGGGACTATGACGGCCAGGCCGGCACTTCGCAGTCGCTGCGCTCGAAGGAAATGGCGCACGACTACCGCTACTTCCCCGATCCTGATCTCATGCCCGTAAAAGTGGACGAAGCGTGGAAGCAAAAACTCCGGACCGAGTGTCCCGAGCTACCGTTCGCGAAGCAGGAGCGCTTTTTCAAAGATTACCAGTTACCCTACACGCTCACGTCCGTGCTCGTGTGGGACAAAGATCTCGCCGACTATTTTGAGGAGGCGGCAAAATTGAGCGGCAAACCGCAGGCCGCGGGCAACTGGATCGTTAACGACCTCCTGCGCGAACTCGGCGCTGCGAAGCTCGACCTCCTCACTTCAAAAGTCCGCCCCACTCACATCGCCGCGCTTGTGCAGCTGGTCGACTCCGGCGCCGTGCTGACCCATGCCGCCAAAGAAATTTTCGTCGAGATGTTTGCCACCGGCGACGACCCCGGAGCCATCGCCGACCGCCGTGGCCTCAAGGCCGCGCCGACCGACGCGGGCGAACTCGAGCAGTGGTGCCGCGACTCCATCGCGGCCAACGCGAAAGCTCTCGCCGAGTTCAAGGCCGGCAAAGACAGCGCGATCAACGCCTTCAAGGGGTCGATCATGAAAGCCGCCAAGGGCAAGGCCAACCCGAAGCTCGTCGACGAGACACTGCGCCGCCTGCTCGCGGCAAGTTAAGACGGAGCGAAAAGCGTCGCGCTACTTTCTGCCCCGCCAGCCGAAATAGATCAGCACCGCGCCGGCGAGCAGGAACCCGGCGTAGGTAACGATGAATTCGCCGCGCGTGACGCCCAACGACTCCGCTTCGGCCGAATCGATCAGTTGCCAGGAGCCGATGAGGCCGACGATGCCGGACATCGCGGTGAGCGCGCCGGCGGCGATGAGCCCGAAGCTCAGGAACTTTTTCAGCCGCGGATCGAGGCTCACACCGTGCAAATCTTCACGGCCGCCGCGAGTGAGGTGAGCGGATCGCCGGCGGGCACGAATTCCTGCGCCATGAAGCCGCGAAAGCCGGTCGCCTTGATCGCCCGCGCGATCGCCGGGTAGTAGAGTTCCTGGGTCTCGTCGATCTCGTGCCGGCCGGGATTGCCGCCGGTGTGATAGTGGGCCAGGTAAGCGTGATGATCCTGGATGTTGCGGATCACGTCGCCCTCCATGATCTGCATGTGATAAATATCGTAGAGGAGCTTGAATCGTTCGGAGCCGACCCGCTTGCAGAGCTCCACGCCCCAACCGGTGTGATCGCACATGTAGTCCGGGTGGTCCACCTTGGAGTTGAGCAGCTCCATGCACAGCGTGACCTTGCTCTTCTCGGCGAGCGCCATGAGGCGCTTCAGGCCGACCGCGCAGTTTTCGAGTCCCTGCTGGTCGTCCATTTTCTCGCGAATGCCGGAAAAGCAGATGACGTTTTCAAATCCAGCGGCCGCGGTTTCGGCGATGCGTGTCGAATAGCGTTCGATCAAGGTGTCGTGGTGTTCGATGCGGTTAAACCCCTTCGTAATCCCGCCGACGGTTACGCCCTGCGGCGTCTTCCCGCTCCCCCCACTCACCATGGCGCAGGTGAGTCCGTATTTTTTTAGCGTCGGGAAATCCGCGGGAGGCAGCAGCTCGATGGAGGAGAGTCCGAGGTCCTTGGCCCCCTTGGCCAGATCTTCGAGTGTGATTTTGGGGTAGCACCATTTGCAGACGGAGTGGCGAAACGAATCTGAGGTTGGGGTCGGCATGGCGGGGATGGTGGCGGGTTTTTGTTCGGCCGCGCGCGCGCGGGCGAGGGTGGCGAGCGCGGCGGCGCCGGCGAAGGAGCGGAGGGCGGTGCGGCGGGTGATGGGGGAGGGCATAAGAAGTGACGCGACGTTCGGCCGGTCGCGGCGGCATGGCAAGCGTCCATCGCATGGACCGTTCGACGCGCGGTGAAGGTGGGCCTGCCACGAAATAAAAAGCGCGGACGATGGTCCGCGCTTTTTTTGTCCGGATGGAAAATTCGTTCAGCGTGCAGGCGCGGGAACCGCGGGCGCCGGACCCGCCACGCGTCCACTTCTCGCGGCCGGCGCCACGCCAAAAAATTCGACGATGTGTCCCACATCGGTGAAGCCGCGGGCGCTGAGCTTGTCTTCGATCTCCCGGAGCGCCCGATTGAGCTCGGCGGAGGTCGCCGCGTCGAGTTCTTCGACCCGGTTGGTCTCCTTGCAGGCCACGTGATAGCGCGTGGGCTGGCCGAGGTTGATCTCGTAGAGCGCGGTGCCGTTGTGGAAAAACGCGCGGCGCACGAGCCCGATCTCTTCGAAGGCTGCCATGCAGCGGTAAACGGTCACGAGGTCGCAGGCGCCGCTGCCCAGATCGAGATGGAGTTGTTCGATGCTGACAGGCTGCGGCTGTTTACTGAGAGCCGCGAGAATGGCGAGGCGGGGCTGGGTGATACGGAGGCCCGCCGATTTGAGCTTCGCGGTCGCGAATTCAACCGGGGACAGCGCCTTGGCGCCGGGTTTACCGCCGACCAACGGATGATTGGTTTGAGTTGAGGCGATCATGTTTTACAGGAATGTGACAAGGGAATTGGCTTTTGCCAGTTAATAGTAATTAGGCATTTCTGCCTAGGTAGGACGAAGTCCGTTCGAGAAGGTTGCGTGCCACCGCGCGTTGTGCCAACGTCCGCGCCCCCATCATGCCTGACCAGGATTTTTCCGAGATTGTCACCCTCATCTGCAAGGAAGACCCGCGATTCGACCGCAAGGCCTACGACTTCGTGCGCCTCGGGCTCGACCACTCGGTGAAAGAACTGCGCAAGAAGGACGCCACCCGCGCCGAGCGTTCGCGTCATGTCAGCGGCCCGGAATTGCTCGATGGCCTCCGGATTTACGCGCTCGACCAGTTCGGTCCCCTGACCAAGACCGTCCTCAACGCCTGGGGCGTGCGCCGCTGCCGCGACTTTGGCGACATCGTCTTCAACCTGATCGAATACAACGTCTTTTCCAAAACCGACAGCGACCGCCGCGAGGATTTTTCCGATATCTACGATTTCGACGGGGCGTTCGTGAAACCCTTTCAGCCGGCCAAGCGCCCCGGGAAATCCGGGCCATCCGCCACCGAGGCCTTCGGCGCCGCCTGAGCAGTCCGCTCGCCGCAACGAGCCGCCGTTCGCTGACGCCTGCCATCTTTCATGTCCAAATTGTCCTCCGCCGCCGCCGACCTCCGCCTGCTCACGCTGTTCTGGAGCGAGCCCGTCGTGCGCCACGTCCTGCCCAACGGCCTGACGCTCGTCCTCAAACCGGACCGCTCCGCCGCCCTCGCTTCCGTGCAGGTCTGGGTGAAGACCGGCAGCATCCACGAGGGAGCGCACCTTGGCGCCGGCCTTTCGCACTACGTCGAGCATATGCTCTTCAAGGGCACCGCGCGTCGCGCTGGCCGCGAAATTTCCGCGACCGTCCAGGCCCACGGTGGCTACATCAACGCCTACACGACCTTCGACCGCACCGTCTATTACATCGATCTTCCCAGCGAGCACACCGCCGTGGCCATCGATCTCCTGGCGGACGCCGTGCTCCACTCCACGCTGCCCGCCGACGAAGCCGCGAAGGAAAAAGATGTCATCCTGCGGGAAATCGCGATGACCAAGGACGACCCGGACAACCGGCTTTGGGACGCGCTCTTCTCAACGGTGTTTCGGGAGCACCCCTATCGTCAGCCGGTCATCGGCCATCGCGAGGTGTTCTCCACCGTCACCCACGAAGAGCTCACGGCTTACTATCGCGCCCGCTACGTGCCCAACAATCTCGTCGTTGTCATCGTCGGCGACATCGACCTCCCGGCCACGCGCGCCGCGGTCGAGCAGCATTTCGGCGCCTCGCCCCGCGCGCGCCTCGCCCCGGTCCTCGTCCCGGCCGAGCCACTCCAACTGGCCGCGCGTGCCGAGCATCGCTTCGAGGACGTCGAGCTCACTCGCGCGGCGCTGGTGTGGCCCATTCCCGGTCTCGCGCACGCCGACGCGCCCGTGCTCGATCTCCTCGCCACCGTCCTCGGCCACGGCGACAGCTCAGTGCTGTGGCAGGACATTCGCGAAAAAGCCGGTCTCGTCCACTCGGTCGACTCTTCCGCGTGGAATCCCGGCACGACCGGTCTTTTCTGCATTTCCTTCACGAGTGACGCCGCGAAACGCGAGGCCGCCGTCGCCGCCATCACCCGCACTCTCGCCCAATGCGCCGCGCGTGATTTCACCGCCGCCCAACTGCGGAAAGCCCTCCGCCAGCTGGTCGTCGGCGAGATCAACACCCGCCAGACGATGAGCGGCCAGGCCTCGCGCCTCGGTGCCGCCGAGGTCGTGGTCGGCGACCTCGATTATAGCCGCGCCTATTTTGAAAGTCTCCGCGGTCTCACGCCGGCCGACCTGCGCCGCGCGTTGAAGGCCTATCTCGTGCCGGAGCGCCTGACGTCGATTTCGCTGAACCCCGCGAAGGCGGACACCCAGCAGGCGGCCATCCTCCCGTCGCCGGTCGCCACGCCGGACTTTTCCGAAATCCAGCTGCCCAACGGCGCGCGCCTGCTCCTCCAACGCGACTCGCACCTGCCGAATCTTCACCTGCGCCTCATGGTTACCGGTGGCCCGCTGTTCGAGCCGGCCGGGAAACGCGGCGCCACCGGTCTCCTGGCGACGATGCTCGCCAAGGACACCCGCCACCGCAGCGCGGCGGCCGTCGCGCAATCGATCGAGGAGGTGGGCGGCTCGTTCTATCCCTTCTCCGGCAATAACAGCCTCGGCCTCGGCGCCGAGGTGCTGCCGCCTGATTTCGATCGCGCGCTCGCCGTGCTCGCCGATGCCACCCTCGCGCCCGCCTTCAAGCCCGCGACCCTCGCGCTCGAACGCGATGCCCAGCTGGCCGCCTTGCAGGAGGACGCCGACGATGTGGTCACGCTGGCCCGGAAAATTCTCCGCCAGAAATTCTTTGGCTCGCATCCGCTCGCCCTCGACGTCAACGGCGACGAGGCCGGCGTCAAATCGCTGACCGCCGCCGATCTTGCCGCGCTGCACCGCCGCCTTTTCGTCGCGCCCAACGTCGTCCTCGCCGTCGCCGGCGACTTCGATCCGGTCCGGCTCACGCCGAAGCTCAAGGCCTTTCTCGCCAAACTCACCCACGGCCCGGCGCCGAAAGCGGGGTCGGGGTTGGACCGGCCGCACCGCCTGCCCGCGAATGCGGGCGATTTCGTCGAGACCCAAAAACGCGAGCAGGCGGTCGTCCTCCAGGCGTTCCCTGGCCCGCGGGCCCACGCGCCGGATTTTTACGTCAGCGAAGTGGCCGATGAACTATTCAGCGGCATGGCCTCGCGCCTGTTCGAACGGGTGCGCGAGGAAAAGGGCCTCGCCTATTTCGTCCGCTCCGGGCGCATCATCGGCCTCGATGCCGGCATGTTTTATTTCATGGCCGGCACCCAGCCTGGTCGCGAAGCCGAGGTCCTGGCCGAGATCGACGCGGAGATCGCGCGGGTGCAGGCCGGTGGCGTCGAGGCGGTCGAGCTCACCCGTTGCCAGGCGCGCCTCAAAGCCGGCCGCCGCCAGTCGATGCAGACCAACTCGGCCCGCGCGATGAACGCCGGCCTCAACGCCCTCCAGGGCCAGCCGATCAACGACTGGAAAAACTACGATGGGCGCATCGAGGCCGTCAGCCTCTCCGATCTCGCCACTTTTGCGTCGCGCCACTTCACCCGCGCCCAGCGCACGCAGCTCGTGGTCCGGCCGTGACCCCGCTCGCCGAACTTTTCCCGGACGGAGACTATCGCTTCCAGCTGGCGATGCGGCGCGGCGAACCGCGCGAGTTTTTCCAGCCGCAGGACGCCACCGGCCGCGTGCTGGCGGAACGTGCCCGCTGGCTCGCCGCCGAGCCGGCGCGCCACGCCGCCTTGCGGCCGGAGGGTGAGCCGCTGTTGGCGGAGTTCGCCGAACTTTGTGCGGGATGGAAACTCACCACTGAAAAAACGCTCCTCGGCCTCGGCGCCGCCCTTGAGCCGGATTTCCTGCTGCTCTCGCCCGACGCCACCGGCGCGTTTTGCCTGCGCGGCGGTGCGCTCTGCTTTCCGACCGGCTGGGCGCTGGCGGAAAAAATCGGCCACCCGCTCGACTTCATCCATGGTGCGGTGCCCGGTCTCAACGCGGCGCTGGCCTCGCCGATCCACCAGTTCCTCGCGAGATTGAAACCCAGCACCGCGTTTCTCCGCGACAACTGGGGCCTGACCGCGACGGACGAGCTCAATCTCCACCCCGCGCGCAAGTTGCCGCCGCCGGATCTGCCGACCGGACCGGACCGGCTTTGGCTGCGCGTGGAACATCAGGCACTGGTTGCACTTCCCCATTCTGGTGGAGTGGTTTTCGGCCTGCGCATCGCCTTGCACCGGCTCGATCACGTCGCTCGCGATCCGGCTGCCGCGGCAGGGCTGCGTCGGGCGCTGGCTACAATGCCGGCTGATGTTGCTGTTTATAAACGACTTGAAATGGTTAGAGCCCTCGTGATCTCTTGGTTGTGAAAATCATGCTGGATTTCTCCCGGTGCCTGCGATTGTGTCTGCCCGCCCTATGAAAAAACTATCCTCCAAAATCACCTTGCTCGCCAGCGTCCTCGCTGTCGCTTGCATGTTTACTGTTCCGGCTGTCCGCGCTGCGGATGAAGCCACGAAAGCCGAAAAGAAGGCCAAACGCGATGCCGACAACCTGAAGAAGTATGATGCCAACAAAGATGGCAAACTCGACGAGAAGGAGACGGCCGCGATGAAGGCCGACCAAGACAAGATGAAGGCCGAGAAAGATGCCAAGAAGAAGGCGGCCGACGAGAAGAAGTAACCTGCTCCAAATTTGGATTTTCCCAGCCCCGGCCATTTGCGCCGGGGCTTTTTGTTGGCCGGCACCGGCTCATACCAACGTCTCGCCGGTTTTTGACTTTTGGGTGGCAGCGCAGGTAGGGCCGAACCACTGGGCCGGCCGCGAATGTGCTGACGGCGCGCCCAGCAGTCGCGCCCTACCCGTTAAATCCATCCAAACAGTCCAAAAACAACGGGACGTTGGGATCAGCCGCGTTTCTCCGCGAACCCGCCGCTCCATTTCAGTTTCTCGCGGACGACAGCAAAATGCGAATGGTCGAGGCGCTGCGCGAGGGGGAGGCGGAGTTTTGCGATCGTGATCGCGACGGGCGAACGCGTGCCGACCTTGAGATTACGCTGGCCGTCCATCGCCACCAGCAGTCGCGACTCAGCAGAGCGGTTGAAGACCCGCAGGCGCACGTGGTCGCGGAAGATGATGGAGCGGTTGCTGAGCGTGTGCGGGCAGATCGGGGTCATCGCGATCACCGGCGCGGTGGGATGCAGCAGCGGGCCGCCGGCGGAGAGGTTGTAGGCGGTCGAGCCCGTCGGCGTGGAAAAGATCAGGCCGTCGCAGGTGTAGTCGGTGACGAGTTCGCCATCGGCCACCACCTCGAGGTGCACCAGCCGGGAGTTGATCTCATCCTTGATGAGCACGTCGTTGAGCGCGAGGTCGTGGTCGCCCGGACCGGTCGAACAGTCGAGCATGGCGCGGTGCTCGACGCGAAATGCCCCCCCGAGCAGCGCGGCAAACTGCGCGCGCGCCTCGTCGGCCGAAAACGTCGTGAGGAAACCGAGACTGCCCCGGTTCACGCCGATGATCGGCACCTGGGCGCGGGCCGACTCGCGCGCGACGCCGAGGAGGGTGCCGTCGCCACCGATCACGCAGCACGCATCCCAGCCGCGCAGCCAGCCGGTCGGCAGGCGAAAACGCGAGGTCCGCTTCAGCTTCACCCCGGCCCGCCGCGCCACCGCAATCAGCTCGCGGGCGAGGGTGGAGGCGCCGGCCTTTTCCTCGTTCACGACGAAGGCAAGTTTGCGGATGGGCTTCATGGGTGATGGGCAGCGTGGGCGGGTTCCTTGCAGAGTCCGAGCAGAAATTCGCGGTTGCCGTCCGCCCCCGTGATCGGCGAGTCGATGGTGCCGACAAGTTTTGCGCCTGGCAGCTCCCGCAGCGCGAAGTCGCGGACGCCGGCGAGGGCCGCGGCCTGCACCGCGGCATCACGAATGACGCCGCGGCCCTTGTCCGCCGCCGCCTTGCCCGCCTCGAACTGCGGCTTCACGAGCGCGACCAGCGTGCCGCCGTCGCGCAGCAGCGGCCAGACGGCGGGGAGCACGCTCTTGAGTGAGATGAACGAGAGGTCCATCACGACCGCATCGAAGTCGCGGCGCGGCAGATCGGCGGGCGTCAGATGGCGGGCATTGATTTTTTCGAAATTGGTCACGCGCGGATCGGTGAGGAGCTTCGCGTGCAACTGCGCGCGGCCGACGTCCACGCACACGACGTCCGCCGCGCCCGCCTGCAGGACGCAGTCGGTAAACCCGCCGGTCGACGCGCCCACGTCGAGCACGTGGGCGCCGCGGAGGTCGAGCGCGAATTTTTCAATTGCGGCGACGAGTTTCTCCCCGCCCCGGCTGACGAAGCGCGGTGGTCGGTCCACGGCGAGCGCGAGATCGCTGGGAAATTCCTTGCCGGGTTTGTCGAGCCGCTCGGTGCCGTGCCGCACGCGGCCGCTCATGATCAGGGCCTTGGCCTGCGCGCGCGTGGGCGCGAGACCGCGGGCGACGAGCAACTCGTCGAGGCGAAGTTTTTTTGGCGCGGTCATCGCGAGGCAGGGCGTCGGTCGGGCTGACGCCGTTTTTCCGTCGAGGCGGAGGCCGGCGTCTGCCAGCCAGACGCCCGCCGACCGCTTAACTTCTGCCGCGCCGGCGACCAGCATGTCGTGCGCCCGCCGACCTCGGCGCGCACCAGTGGTCGGTTCGTTTTCGGGCAGCGCCCGCCGTCGGCCCAGCGGTGCCAGAAGAGCCACGTGCGGGGAATGTTGGCGTTAAGGTCGGGTGGCAGTGAGTTGCGCCGGCCGGCGATCGTGTTGAACGCGAGCTGGCACACGCGCCGGCTCTCGCGCCAGAGCGTGCGCCCCTCGGCGGGCGTGAGCGAGCCGGCCAGGCGCTGCGGATGAATCGCGGCGCGCCACAGAATTTCGTCGGCCATCCAGTTGCCGATGCCGGGAAACCGCTCCTGCATCAGCAGCACGGCCTTGAGCGGTGCGCGGGCGCGGCGGCGGAGAAACGCCGCGACAGCCTCCGCGGTAAACGCGTCCGACAGGATCGCGGGCGCGATCTTCGTCCACCACGCGGGCGGCTCCGCCCCGCGATGAAACTGCACGCGGCCGAACATCCGCGGATCGGTGAAAACGAGCGCCTGCTGCCTGGTCGCGAGCACCAGATGATCGTGCTTTTTCGGCTCGTAGCCGGATGGCTCGGCGCGCAGTTCGCCACTCATGCCGAGGTGGATGCCGAGCCAGGCGTCGCCGCCGAAACGAAAGAGCATTTGCTTCGCGCGGGCTTCGGAAGCGAGCAGGCGCGCGCCGTTCACGGCGCGGCGAAGCGCGACGACATCGGTGCCACGAAAAATCTTCGCGCGATCATGCACGCGCACGGCGGCAATCTTGCGGCCGCGGGCGGCGAGATCCCAGCGCTTGCGGAAAAATTCCACTTCGGCGAGTTCAGGCATGGAGCGGAGAGTAGGGCGGGGTCTGTGACCCGCCCCTTCGTGCGAACGAGGGCAGGTCAGAGACCTGCCCTACTTTAGAGCGACCGCAGCGTGAGTCGGATTCGTTCATTGAATCCCCACGTGACCCTTGACCGAATCGAGCAACTTCTTCGCGTCGTAGCCGACGCCGTCTTTGAAAACCGTTTCGATCTGGCGGATGTCGGCGATGGTTTTCGCCGGATCGCCCGCGACGACCACGAGGTCCGCGGCCTTGCCGGGCTCGATGCTGCCCACGTCCTTCTCTACGCCGAGCCAGCGGGCACCGTTGTAGCTCGCGACTTGGATGGCCGCGACGGGCGTGAGCCCGGCTTCGACGAGCAGCTCGACTTCGCGCAGGCTGCCGTGGCCGGCGATGGTTGCGCCATAGCCGGTCGGATCGGTGCCCGCCACGAGCAGGCCACCGGCGTCGAAGAATTTTTTTTCAAGGGCGAGCATCTTTCGCCAGGTGGCGACGGCGCGGCCGTCGTTGGGGCCGTTGACCCGCGCCCAGGTCCGAAGGTAGTTTTCACGGGCCGGCGCGGCGAGACAGTCGAGTTCGCGTGCGGTCAGAATGGGACGACCGGGGACGCTCGCTTCGAAAACGGGCAGGGTGGACGTGAGCGCGACGTGCCGGTCGATCAGAAACTGGATGAGCGCGGCGACCGCCGGCGCGTTGACGTCAAGTTCATCCTGGCTCCCGGCGACCGCGGCGGGCTGGGGGAGCTCGCCGGACTTCTTGCCGCGGACAAAATCTGTCGCGGCGTAGAAGCCGTGTTCGAGGTTGTCGATCCCCAGTTCGGCGGCCTCGCGATAGGTGAGCGCGCCGATGTGGCCGGTGACTTTCAGGCCGCGCGCGTGGGCGGCTTCGATAGCGGCGCGAGCGGAGTCCGCCGCGAGGTGCATGTAGAGTTTGAAGGACGTGAAACCCTTGTCGGCCCAAAAATTTACGAGGCGCACGGCGTCGGCCGGGTCGTCGACGTTGTGCAGCTGCGCGATGGCGGAAGGAAAGCCTTCCAGGTAGGGCGCGGTGAGGTGGAGCTTCGGGCCGGGGAGGACACCGCGGTTGATCCGCATTTTCAGCTCCAGGTCCGTGTAGGGCTCGATGCTGCCGCCGGTGCGAACGCTCGTCAGCCCGCAGGCGAGGTAGAGTCGGGGAAACGAAAAATCCATTTCGTTGACGTGAAAGGGGGCGGTCGTGCTGGCGCGCGACGTGAAATACAGGTGCTCGTGCAGCATCACGAGCCCGGGCAGGACGGTCTTGCCGGTGAGGTCGAGGGTCTGCGCGCCGGTGGGAATCGCGACGGCGGAGGTGGCGCCGATTTCGGCGATCCGGCCAGCGCGGACGATGATCGTTTGATCGTCGCGGGGGGCGGTGCCGCGGCCGTCGATCAGTTTGGCGTGCGTCAAGGCGAGCAGGGGCGCGCGGGTGGTGATGACGGAGTCGGCGTCCTGCGCGGCGGCTCCGACCGCGGAGAGCAGGGCCACGGCGAGCCGGGAAAGGGTGAGCTTCATGGTGAGGTAAGTGTCGCCGCAAAGGCGGCGAAATTTTCAAACACCGGCACGCGGCCGGCGGCGACTTCGGGCAGCGTTTGCGGATCGACTTTGCCCGTGCGCACGGCGGCGACGTTGATTTTCGCGGCGAGGCCGGCGGCGAGGTCTGCGGCGGAATCACCGACCATCCAGCACTGCGCCGGATCGAGTTTGTGCGCGGTGATTTGCTCGAGGATGAAGCGCGGCGAGGGCTTGCGATAGACGACCGGCTGGCCGGGCGCCTCGGGGGCGATGCACACGCCGTCAAACCCGGGGCGGGGGAGGCCGAGCATTTCTTCCATGCGGGCGTTCACGCGGAGCGTGTCGTCGAGCGTGTGCAGGCCACGACCAATGCCGGACTGGTTGGTAAAAAGAAAAAGTTTGTAACCGAGCGAGCGCACCCGCCGCAGACTGTCGGCGACGCCCGGGCAGAGTTCCACGCCCGCCGGATCGGCCAGATAGACCCGGTCGATGATGAGCGTGCCGTCGCGGTCGAGGAAGAGGGCTTTGGACATCTTAAATTGTCATTCTGAGCGCAGCGCAGAATCCCAGAGGGCGGCCGAATGCGAGCGCCGCTCGGGATTCCGCGCGACGCTCAGTCGGACAGAAAAATCATGACTCGTGCGCCACGTAGGCTTTCAACTCCTTGGGTGTGACGGTCGCGGTGCCGATCTTGCCGACGACGACGCCGGACGCGGCGTTGGCGAAATGCGCGGCGTCCTCAAGGCTCGCGCCCGCGGCGAGCGCGAGCACGAGCGCGGCGAGCGAGGTATCGCCGGCGCCGGACACATCGAAAACTTCGCGCGCGGCGGTCGGAATCGTCTGGAGAATTTTGCCGCCGGCACTGAGCAACATGCCGTCTTCGCCCAGCGTGATGACGAGATGCTTGGTGGCGTAGATTTCGTGCAAACGGGCGCAGACCCGGGCGGCGGGAAACGGCGTGTGCGGCGGCAGCTCGATGCCGGCGAGTTGGAGCGACTCGCGCTTGTTCGGCGTGATGAGGTCGAGCCCGTGGAAATGGAGCGGGCGCTTCGGCTTCGGATCGAGCGCGATAAACTTGCCGGCGGCGCGGGCGAGCTGGGTGATGCGGTCGATGACTTCGTCGCTCAGGATGCCCTTGGCGTAGTCGGACAGAATCACGGCGTCGCTCGCCCGGATCGCGGCCCGGAGCAGCTTTTCGGCGGCGGCGGGCGAGACGGCGTAGGCGGCGGGCGGCGATTCGCGGTCGATCCGGCAGAGCTGCTGGCGCTGCACGAGGACGCGGGTCTTGACGATGGTCTGGCTCGTGCCGGGGGTGGAGATCGTGGCGATCTTTTTTTCGTGCAGAGTCTCGGCGAGTTTGCGGCCGGCATCGTCGTGGCCGATGTAGCCGGCGACGGTGCAACGGGCGCCGAGGGCGGCGATGTTGAGGGCGACGTTGGCAGCGCCGCCGGCGGTCCAGGTCTCGCGATCGATGTCGATCACGGGCACGGGCGCCTCGGGCGAGATGCGCGTGGCGTCACCCCAGATGTAGCGGTCGAGCATCACATCGCCCACGACGAGGAGGCGGAGGCCGGAGATTTTCTTCAGGAGCGCGGGGAGGTTTTTCATCACGGTCAGGAGAGTTCCCACTTGTAGTGGTAGCTGGAGAGCATTTTTGGTTTTCCCGCCGTCACTTGGACGACGTCCTCGATCCGACAGCCCCCGAGCCCGGGATAGTAAAGGCCGGGCTCGACGGTCACGACCGAGTTTTTCTTCAGGAGGTAATCGATGGTGGGGCTCAGGCGCGGCGGCTCGTGGACGGCGAGACCGAGGCCGTGGCCCGTGCCGTGAAAAAATCCGACGGAGCCCTGCGGCGTATGCTTCGTCTCGAAGCCGCGGGCCGTGAACACTTCGACGCATTTGGCGTGCACGCTCCGACCGTTGACGCCGGCGCGGATCAGCTTGATGGCCGCGAGCTGGGCGGCGCGGACGGCGGCGACGAGGGCGCGCTGGGCGTCGCTGGCGCGACCGCGGAGAAACGTCCGGGTCATGTCACCGTGGTAGCCCGTGGCCGTGACGCGCGGAAAAATGTCGACGATGATCAACTCGTGGGCGCGCAGGGGGCCGGAGCCGCGTTCGTGCGGGTCGCAAGCCTGGTCGCCGCCGGCGACGATGGTGTGCGCCGAGACCCCACCGGCCTCGAGGATGGCGACCTCGATGGCGAACTTGAGCCGCTCGCTGGTGACGACTTGGCCACGGTGGAGCAGCTGGCGGCCGGAGACTTTACTGGCGCGGAGAATTTTTTCCGCGGCGGCGAAGCCGAGCGCGCTCAGGCGGTTGCCCTGCCGGAGCGCGGTGATCTCCGCGGGGGTTTTGATTTCGCGCGCGGGGAAGAGCGCGCCGTCGGCGACCTCCAGATCGAGGCCGAGCTCGAAAAGCTTGTCGTAAACGCCGGCGGGAAAATCCTCCGGCACGGTGAAGCGCGTCTGGCCGAATTCCTTCGCGAGCAGAAAAATCACCTCGGCGGCCCCGGGCTTTCGTTGCGGCCAGAGCTCGCGGGCGTGCTTGAGGTAGCGTTCGAGCGGGAGCACGACGTCGAAGTCGGACGTCCGTTGCACGCGGCCGAACTCCAAGGCGCTGACGACGGCGTGTTTTTTTCCGCGCAATTCGCAGGCGACGAACGCATCGGGCACCTCCACCCGGCCGAAATAAAGCGCATCGGCGCTGGTGTCGGTGCCGGCGTAAAGGAGGGGCGGTGGGGATTTTTTTCGGACCATGGGTGAGAGGGAGGTTGAACCGCAGCGTCGTGGTCATTACCCAACAGCTCTGTGCAAAACGCAAATCCGGTTTTCCCCAGTTTGGCGCGCCGTCGGAGATCACGCGCGTTGTCCCGCCGGCCTGGATGGCGCCTGCCGGCATCGCGATCCGGCGCCCTGCTGCTGACGGCGCTGTTGGCGCTCGCGGCCTGTGCCAAGCCCGCGGTCGAGCGATCCCCGAGTGTGCCGCCCTCGCCGGCGACGGCCGCACCGACCCGCTACACCTACGAGGTGATCGCCACCTGGCCGCACGATCGCACGGCGTTCACGCAGGGGCTGGTTTTCCGCGCGGGCGGCTTCGTCGAAAGCACCGGGCTGAACGGCCAGTCCTCGTTGCGCGAGGTGGAGCTGAAGACCGGACGGGTGCTGAAGCGCATCGACGTGGCGCGGGAATTTTTCGGCGAAGGCCTCGCTGTGATCGGCGACCGGGCCTACCTGCTCACGTGGCAGCACCACAAGGGGTTTGTCTACGATGTGGACACCTTCCGCCTGCAACGGGAGTTCGCCTACGAAGGGGAAGGGTGGGGGCTCACGACCGACGGGCACGCGCTCATCCTGAGCGACGGCACCAGCCGCATCCGTTTTCTCGACCCGGCGACGTTTCAAGTCCTCCGCACCATCGACGTCGTCGCGGCCGGGAAGCCGGTCAGCCAGTTGAACGAACTGGAGTGGATCAACGGCGAGATTTTTGCGAACGTGTGGCAGACGGATGAGATCGTGCGGATCGATCCGGCGACGGGGAGCGTGCGGGGCGTGATCGATTTTTCCGGCCTGCTCGCCCCGGCGGACCGCGGCCCGGAGACCGACGTGCTCAACGGCATCGCCTACGACGCCGCGAACGACCGGCTGTTTGTGACGGGAAAAAAATGGCCGAAAATTTTCGAAGTAAAGCTGCGGGCGTGGTAAGGCGCATGGGTTCTGGGCACGAAAGTCGGGAAGCAGGAGACCGGAGGCGGATAATCCAAAAACCTTTGACCACGGATGGCACGGATAGACACGGATACGGAATCCGAAGCTTCAAAACCCAAGCCTGAGGAAGGTGACTGACCAATCGTCCTTGGTCTTTGGTCTTATCCAGATCGAATCCGTGTAATCCGTGGTCAAAAACTCTGTGGCATTCGATTCGAGGCACGGGGTCACCCGGCCTTTCCGAGGTTACCCAAGGCAAGCGGAGGAGGGCACAGAGATCACCGAGGCGGGCGTTGCTCGGTGAACTCGGAGGGGCTGTGTCCGCTGGGACGAGGCCCGATGCGGATCACTCCTTCGGAATCTCGTTGTCGGTCTTCAGCACGAGGACGGGGGTCTTGGTTTTCACCCAGACGTCGACCTCCCTGAGGAATTTCGCGGGGACATTCTCGATCGCTTCACCGACGGTCTTCACGGGCATGAGCTGACCCTTCTTCGTCGTGTTGAAATCGTAGGAGCTGCGGAAAACGCGGTCGGTCGTTGTCCCCGGGCTCTCGCTCTCGGGAATCTGGAGCACCCAGCCGACGAGGTCGGTCTTGGGCATCTTGCCGTCGGGGTCGCTAACGAGGATGACGAACTGTTTCTTCACCGCGGGCGGCTTCTCGCCGTCGCCGGGGTCGGGCTGGACGGCGAGGTTCATCTCCTCGACGACCTTGCGCAGGAGGGCGGGATCGATGTGGTTTTTTTTGAGAATCTCGGCGACTTTGCTGACGTCAATTTTGGCCATGGGAATTGGTGCGGTGAAAAGAAGGGGACGAAAGGACACGAAGCCCCGCGGATGACAAAGCCAATCTTCCGCCGGGTGGCCGGCGACTGCGGGATGCGGCCGTGGCGGGCATCCTGCGGGATGACGGCCTGTCCTACGGCGATTACGTTGGACAGTTGACGTTTCTCATTTTCCTGAAAATGGCGGATGAGCAGGCCAGGCCGCCGTTCAACAAGCCGTCGCCCATTCCCAAGGGCAAGGACTGGCCGGCGTTGCTGGCCAACCTCCAGCACGCCACCTGTCTCCGCCAAGTTCGTTTTGCAGAAAGCCTTCACCGGGCAACTGGCTTGACGTTATAACATTCGTGGCTACACCGCTGGCATGATTCTGGAACTGAAATTACGCAAGGTGGGCAACTCGGTGGGCGTGGTGCTACCCAAAGAAGCGCTCGCGCACTTGAATGCCGGCGAAGGCGACACGGTGTCGGTCACGGAAGGACCGGACGGCAGCCTGCGGATGAGTCCGCACAAGGTGGAGGTCGCACGCCAGATGGAAGTGGTGCAGGACGTGATGAAACGCTACCGGCACACGCTGCGGGAACTGGCCAAATGAAAGAGCCGGCGTGGGTGTTGCGGGAAGTGGTGCTGATGGCGCACGAGCAATCACTGGCGCAGTTCGGCGGCTCGGCGGGAGTGCGCGATGAGGGGCTGATGGATTCGGCGCTGGGCAAACCGCAGAATCTTTTTGCCTACGGCAAGCCGAACCTGTTCGCGCTGGCGGCGAGTTACGCTTTCGGCCTCGTGAAGAATCATCCGTTCATTGACGGCAACAAGCGCACGGGATTCGTTGTCGCGGTGACTTTCTTGGAATGCAACGGCTGGCAGCTGGAGGCCAGCGAAGTGGATGCGACCGTGAGCACGCTGGCGCTGGCCGCCGGGGAAATGTCCGAGGCGGCTTACGCGGAATGGTTGAAGGCCAATTCCAAACGCGCATGAGCAACCCTACCGCCCTCGTTCAGAAACTTTGGCACTACGGCAATATTCTCCGCGATGATGGTTTGTCGTATGGCGATTACGTCGAGCAGTTGACGTTTCTCCTGTTCCTGAAAATGGCGGATGAGCAGGCCCGGCCGCCGTTCAACAAGCCGTCGCCCATTCCCAAGGGCAAGGACGACGACGTGCGCTGGCACGGAGCAGCAGCGGAGAAGGAGCAACCGCAGGTTGACCCGCAGGGCGCCGCCCGGCAGCGGCGTCGATTCGGCGTCCCGCCCAAGGGCAACGCCAACTTCGCCTGGGTGCAGCACTTCATCCACCACCGGCCGCCGCGGTAGACCCCGCAAATCGAGTTAACTCACATCCCATGAAAGAAACCCTAGCCGACATCAAATCCAAGTTGCAGAGCGGCGACTACGGCAATGAAGAGCACGTCCGCTTGTCGCTGGTCGCACGGGTGCTCCAGAAGCTGGATTGGAACATCTGGGACCCGACGGAAGTAAACGCGGAGTTCATCGTTGTCCCAAACGAAGACAAAACCCGGGTTGATCTCGCCCTGTTCAATCGGCCGACGCTTCCCTCGGTGTTTATCGAGATCAAAGCAGTGGGGCAGATGCAGGGGCGGCTCCAAGACGTCGAGCGCCAGGTGCGGGATTACAATCGCAACAACACCGCCCTGTTCTCGGTGATCACGGATGGCCGTGAGTGGCGGTTTTATTATTCGCAGACCGCCGGAGAGTTTTCCCAGAAGTGCTTTGAGTCGTTCAATCTTGAGGACGACAACATCGAAGACGTTGAGCGTTCCTTGATGACCTTTTTGAAGAAGTCCGAAATCGCCAACGACAATGCCCGGCGTGAGGCGGAGACCTACCTCCAACTGAACCAGAAACAGCGAGCAATGGAGGATTGCCTGCCCGAGGCTCGCCGACTTCTCCATGAGCCGCCGTTTCCCAGCCTTCCCGAAGCCTTGGCGAATCTGGTGCGGGAAAAGAGCTTCACTGTCACTCACGAGGAGGCCGTCGAATTCATCAGGACCGCCGTTGACCGAAGGCCGCCAACCTTGGTCACCCCGGGGGAACCGGACATAACACGACGGGACGATACACCGCCCCGCCGCGATTCAGCAGTTCGGGCTTTGAACCCCGACAACCCGGAGAACTTGTTTCACACCAAAATCACCGAAGCCCATTTCGCAGGCACGAGCGTCTCGAACTGGCGTGAGTTGATTGATTGCGCGATGAAAGCTGCGCTCAAGAACGGCATTCCTTTCGCCACCTTAAGCGGTGTCGCCAATGTGAAGGAATCAAACCCGAGGGACCAAAGTTTTCATCAAATCGAGGGCACTCATCTGTGGTTGCAGGGGATGGATTCAAATCAGGCGTGGAAACGTTCGTTGGCACTCGCGCGAAAGATCCGAGTGGATCTGAAAGTGGTCTTCTTTTGGCGCGACAAACCCGAAGCGGCCCACCCCGGGGCAGAAGGCTCACTCGAATGGTCACCAGCGCGATGAAGGCCGTGGTGGACGCGTTGGAAACGCGGCTCGCCACCTCCCGCACCACCGCCGCGATTTTCCTCTCCGCCCTCGTCGCGGAACTCGCCGCGAGCTGAATTATTTTCACTCCCGCCGTGGCCTTTACCGACCTCGAAATCGCCGAGCACATGAAGGTGCTGGAGGACTCGTTCTGGTGCCGACGGCGTCCGCCCCTGCACCTGCGCGACAAGGTCTGCGAGGGCCAGCGGTTCACGGGCCAGGCCATCGAGCTGTTCATCGTGCGCCCCGCGTTCAATCGTCCCGGCGAACACACCGAGGAACCCATCGCCAAGGTGCAGCAGGTGCGCACGCAGGGAGTTTGGCGTATCTTCTGGAAACGGGCCGATGGCAAATGGCATGGCTATCCGCCTTGCCCGAAAGCGAATTCGCTCGCCGATGCCCTCCGCGTGATCGACGAAGACCCCAACGGTTGTTTCTTCGGCTGAACTTTTCCCATGCTCACACCTCCCCTCGCCGAACAACGCCGGATCGTGGCCAAAGTGGAGCAACTGATGGCCTTGGTGGACGCGTTGGAAACGCAGCTCGCCGAGCGAGACGGAGAACTCCATGTTCCTCGTCGTCGAGAACGTCGAACCCTACACAGCCTCACGCCATGAAGCCAAAAAGTTCAAATCCGCCGCTTTTCGTCCGAGTTCTGCCGATGTCGGCCGCCGAGTCCGATGATTATAGCATCGAGGAGCAGCAGAAGGAGTATTTCCTTGATCGCCTCCCCAACAAAAGGAAGGGCGAATATCGGTGCCGCACAGTATTGAAGGCGCCACCCGGCACCACCGTCCTTTTTCAATACCGCGGCTGTATTATCGCTGGCGCCGTGCTACTCGGCAGTCACTTGCTCCCTCGACCTGATAGCTTCGGCTACACCGCCGCCATGCTCTTCGATATGGCAACTATCCGAGTGTTCGCACCGGTCGGTCCTGAAGTGATGAAACGAATTTGGCCTCGGGAATTTTCCGGATTCAGCCACGTGAAACAAAAGCTGAGCCGGGGAGCGCTGGGAAAATTCTTCGCCGCTGTCCGTCCATTGTCCAAGGGCTCCCTCGCGGGCCGAAGCGAACTAGCCTTGAGTGCTGGGGAGCAGAAAAGGGAGCGTAAACCGTCTGCACCTCGGATTCGAAAGGGTGGCTGGATTACGTCCACGAAACCGCATCTTCGCCAAGGCTCGGATCCTATCGAGGTAACACCCGAACACGCGAGGATGCACAAGAAACTAGAGGCCCTGCTCGTGCGTCGCTACGGGAAACGCAACGTCACCACCGAATTTGAGGGCATCGACGTGTGCGTGCACACTGCGAACGAGGTAATCCTTTACGAGATAAAGTCCGACACATCACCCCGCGCCGTGATCCGCAACGCATTGGGCCAAGTTCTCGAATACGCATTCTACCGTCCAAAACTTTGGAAAGGAGCGCACGTGCGCTTGGTCATCGTTGGGCGCAACTCACCTGGCAGTGCCGAACGGCAGTATCTCTATCGCCTTCGGAAGGACTTTCACCTCCCGATGAGCTACAAGACCGTGAAAATCTGAACACAGAGCCTCATGCCCATCAAACACGCCATCTGGAAAGTCGGATCCCAGCCCACGCCACTGGCCTCGGCCAGCCTCACCAACGAGCAGCAGTTGGAGGAAATGATCGTCCGCGAGCCCGGTATCCTCTCCAGCGAGTGGATGCTCATCGGTCGTCAGGAGATCACGCCATTCGGTGGCCGCGTCGATTTGCTTGCCATCGCGCCGGACGGCTCGCTCGTCCTCATCGAACTCAAACGCAACCGCACCCCACGCGAAATCGTGGCTCAAGCCCTCGACTATGCTGCGTGGGTGGATGGCCTCACCGCCGACAAGATCGCCCAAATATTTCAACGCTTCTCCAAGGGCGGAAACCTCGACGAGGCGTTCAAGCGACATTTCGGCGCCGCGTTGGACGAGGAAACGCTCAATGAATCACACCAGATTATTCTCGTGGCCGCCGAACTCGACGGCGCCACCGAGCGCATCATCACCTACCTCAACGACCGCGACATCGCGATCAACGTTCTCTTCTTCCAAGTCTTCCAGCACGGCACCGAGCAACTCCTCAGTCGTGCTTGGCTGATCGACCCTGGCGAGACACAGGCCAACGTCGCCGTCACCACCAAGCACACCCGCGAGAGTGAGCCTTGGATCGGAGAGTTCTACGTCTCTTTCGGTGGCGACTGCACATGGGACGATGCGCGCACCCACGGATTCATCAGCGCCGGCGGCGGCAGTTGGTATAGCCAGACGATGAAACTCCTGTCTCCCGGCGATCGCGTGTGGGTGAAGATTCCAAAGAAAGGCTACGTCGGCGTCGGCCGCGTGACCGATGGCGTGCAATCCGTGAATGACTTCACCGTGCAGACGCCTGCCGGCGGGCGCCCAGCCGTCGATGTCCTGAGCACCGCTGCGAAACTGCGAGCGAAAGCCGGCGATCCCGACCGCGCCGAGTATTTCGTCCGTGTCGAGTGGCTCGACGCCGTCCCTGAAAACCAAGCCGTCAACGAGCTAGGCCTCTTCGGCAATCAAAACACCGTCTGCCAACCCACGACCCCAAAGTGGCGCCACACCGTCGACCGATTGAAGACCTACTTCAAAAAATGGGATGCCAGCTAAAAATTGACCGCCGGATCGTGGCCAAAGTGGAGCAACTGATGGCCTTGGTGGACGCGTTGGAAACGCCGCTCGCCGCCTCCCGCGCCACCGGCGCGAACCTGTCGGGTGATTTTTCCATCGCATCATGCCCTCCAAGATCCTGAGTCCCGCGAGCGTCCCGAAAACTTACGCCGAGCTGCGGCAAGCGGTGGAGGCGGCGATGGTCCAAGGCCAGCGGCTGATCGAGCAGGCGAAGGTGCGGACCTATCATGAAACCGGCCGGTTGATCCATCAGCACGTGTTGCTGTTCAAGGCGCGTGCCGACTATGGCGCCGAAACCATCCCCAAGCTGGCGGCGGATGTGAAGGTCGACCGCAGTGTCTTGCATCGGTGCGTCAAGTTTTTCGAGTGCTTTCCAATTGTGGCCACGTGGCCACAATTGAGCTGGGGTCACTTCCGCGAACTGCTCCCCATTACAGAGGTGAAGCAGCGGCGCGCGCTCGCGACCGAGGCCAATCGGAACGAATGGCCCGTGGTCCGGCTCGTGGCGCGGATTCGCGAACTGGCTCCGGCGGAAGAGGCCGAGGTCGTCGCGCTTCCGGCGGGAGAGCAGCCAGAGCTCCTCAAGCCCATCCGCGGCACGCCGGGGCTGCATCTCATCGTCGAGCGCAATGGCCGGCTGGCAGTCGATCTCGGGTTCAAACTTTATTGGCCGCTGACCGCTGACCAATCGAAACGATTGGCGAAGGGCGACATTGTTCGGATCACGGACGAGGATGGACTGCGCAAGGTCGACGGCGCAACGAAGGCCGATCTTTTTACCTATGCCGCCGAATTCCGCCGTGTGGTCGATGGCGACACACTCGTTGTCGCACTCGAGGTTTCGCCGGGCGTTTTCCTCGAGCAAAAACTGCGGTTGCGTGGACTCGATGCGCCGGAGATGAGCACGCCCGAGGGCCGGGCGGCGAAGCGGTTTGTCGATGGTCTCGTGGCCAAGGCGACGGCGTTCGTCATCAACACGACGAAGCCGGATAAGTATGACCGGTATTTGGCCGATGTCTTCTTGCAGCAGGAGTCAGGTGACCCGGGCCAGGCGACAGGACCGGAGGAAATCTTTCTCAACAACGCGCTGCTCGAAAACGGGCACGCCGTGCGGAAGGACGCTGAGGATTTTGGAGACGACTGGGGCTTTAGGTGACGTAGGGCGTCTGGCTGGCAGACGCCGCTTCATCGGTCGAGAAAATGCGACCCCAGACCAAGACACGGCGTCTGCCAGACAGACGCGCTACCATCCGTTCACATCGTCGCGTGCCGCATCGCTTTTCCTCGTTTCTCCTCGGAGAATTCGACCACGGATGACACGGATGGGCACGGATCCAAACCCTGCCTTGATCCGGGTTTATCCGTGATAGCCGTGGTGAAAATGGATTGCGCCTGTTTGGTTGCGGGCGGGCGCGGGGGCGGCTGTTGTCGGGGCATGAGTCAACAGCAAGAGGAATGGTTCGATGTGGTGAACGAGCGCGACGAGGTCGTGGGGCGGGAGCTGCGGCGCACGGTGCATGCGCGCGGACTATGGCACCGGGCGGTGCATGTGCTGGTGTTCGACCACACCGGGCGGGTGTTTCTCCAGCAGCGATCGATGAAAAAAGATTTGTCGCCCGGACTGTGGGACTCGTCGTGCTCGGGTCACCTCGACGCCGGCGAAGACTACGATCACGCGGCGGTGCGCGAGTTGAGCGAGGAGATTGGCGTCGTTGTCGCGGCCACGCCGACGCGGTGGTTCAGAATCGAGGCGTGTGTGGAGACCGGCTGGGAATTTTGCTGGGTTTACCGGCTGGAGCACAGCGGGCCGTTTGTGCTGCAGCCGGAGGAGATCGACGGCGGCGAGTGGCTGGCGCTGGCCGAGGTGTCGCGGCGGGTGGCGACGCGGCCGGGGGATTATTGTCCCTCGTTCAAGCTGATCTGGTCGATCGCGGAAGGGAAGTTGTCGCCCGGAGCGTGAGCGCGGGGAGGGAGCGGGATCCGAGCGTCTTTGCGCTCGCGCTCAGGGCTGCGACACGACGTCGGGCAGATTCGTCGAGGCGCGAGCGAGCTCGGGGCCGACGGTTTTGGCCGGAGGCGGAACTAAGTGTATGACGGGCCGAGGCCGGTGATGCGGCGGCCGGAGATTTTGCCGGGACCGGTGTTTTCGCTCAGGCGCTTGATTTCCTCGAACTGCTTTTGCGTGATCAGCCGGCGGGGGACGCGTTTCTCCGCTTCGTAAACCAGGCGGGCGCGGTCTTCGTCCGTGGGCGTGTGCGGCAGCCAGGAGGTGTGGTGGCCCTGGTGCATGGTCCACTCGATGTTGGCGCCATGCACCGCGGCGAGAACTTGGAATTTCCCCCCGTCGTCGCTTTTTTTCCACCAGCCGAACTCGATGCTCATGGGCTATTCAGATGGATTGTCGCGTCGTCCCGCAAGGCGGGAGTCCGGCAATCGTCTCGGCTGGAGCGCCACGTCGCTTCGCGGCTCGCGATGACAGATCAGAGCGGAAACTCGGCGAGGGTTTCGGCGGGATGGAATTCACCGTGGCGCGACTCGACGCGCCGCACCGTGATTCGGTGGGGCGTGAGGTCGACGACGCACGTGCCGAGGGGCGGGCAGAATGAACCGGTGTTGATCACGGTCACCCCGCCGGGTGGAAGCATGAGGCGGGGGCGGTGCGTATGGCCGAGAAGGAAGAACTTTGCGGCCGGCCGGTGCCGGTGGGCGAAGGCGGCGGCACGGACGGGCTCGGCGCGCCACGCCTGCAGGATGTGGAGGATGCGGAGCGGCGGCCACACCGTGTCGATGGCGTAGTGCAGGGCGTATCTCAGGCGACGCCTTTCCGACTGATGGCGCTGCGGAATCGACGCGGCGACGCGGCGCCAGACGGCGAGGCGGGCGGCGAGGTCTTCGCGCGCGGGCGGAGGAAGGGCGGCGAGGGCAGCGGAGATTTTTCGGTCGATGAGCGCGGCGTCGCGGCCCCAGGGGACGATGCGGTCGAACAATATGTCGCCATGGGTGGCGAACACCCGGCCGGCGGCGAGATCGAGCGCGTGATGGGGCGAGAGGTCGGGGTCGTGGTTGCCCGTGAGGAAGGTGACTTGCGGCACGTTTTCCGGGAAAAACGCGAGCACCGCGGCGCGGCAGGCGGCCGTGTGCGCCGGAGCGGGGCCCGGCCGGGTGTCGAGCGTGTCGCCGTTGAGCACGAGGTGGTCGACGCCGTCGAGCAAGGGCCGGAGCTGCGCGAGTTGGTGGACGCGGCTGGCGCGATCGCCGTAGTGGAGGTCGGAGAAAATGCGGGTGAGTTCGGCGGGCACGGGAGCAGGGCGAGCGAAACGGCGCGGCGCGGCGGGGCAATGTTTTTGGCGCGCGGGCTTGTCGAGCGGCGGGCAGCTGTGCGAAGGTGAGGGATGCGTGCACGGCGATTTTTGTTCGGACTGTTCCTCCTGCTGGCGGGGGCGGGGCGCGCGGATCAGGCGGCGGACGTGGCGCGCATCCATCTGGAGGTGATCGGCGGGCCGGAGCGGATCGCGGCGATCCGGGCCATGCGGATGGCCGGCTACGTCGTCGTGGGTGGGAACCGGGTCCGCTTCACGATGATCGCGGCGCGGCCGGATCGGGTGCGGCTCGAGACGGATGGCGGCGGGCGGTCGCTGGTGCATGCGAGTGACGGCGTGGAGCCGCCGTGGGAATTCGACACGGGCACCTGGCCACCGCGTTACAAAAACATGGAGGAGAGCGCGGCGAAGATGTTCACGGCGGACGCGGAGTTCGACGATCCGCTGGTGGCAGGCCGGGCGCGGTGTTTTACGCTCGACTACGCGGGCGAGACCGAGGTGGACGGACGCAAGCTGCTGCGGGTGCTGGTCACCAATCGGCGCGCCGAAAGTTTTTCCCTGCTGATCGATCCGGAGACTTATTTTATTGTGTTGCGCGTCGAGCAGCGCACCACGGCCGGCGGGCGCAAGCGGAGCATCATCACGCGCTACGACGATTTCCGCCCGGTCGATGGGGTGCTGATAGCGCACCGGATCACGTTGATCGCCGACGGAAAGACGGAACAGCAGATGGTGATAGAAAAAATTGAGACCAACCCGGAGGTGACGGCCGAGACGTTTACGCGGCCGAAGGTGTCGGTGCCGGGGCTGAAATAAAGGCGGCGGAGGGACGGAGGACAGGAGACCGAGAACCCTGCGGCAGGCTCAGGGCAGGCAGCGGCGAGAAAACAGGAGACGAAAGACCGAAGAGCCGAAGACCATCCTACCGCGGTAAGACATCCCGAGGGATTCTGTTTTATACCAACGTCCCTTATGATTTAGACTGTCATTGCGAGGAGCGCAGCGAGGAAACAATCCAGCTGGATTGCCACGGCGCGCTTCGCGCACCTCGCAATGACAAAGGTCAAAAACTTACGGGACGTTGGAATTAGATCCAGCTGACAGATTGCGCTGCGATCGTTGGGAGGAAATCAGAGCGCGGGTGAGCGCCGGGAGCAACTCAGGGCAGGCCGGGGATCTTCATGCCGGGCGGCATCATGCCGCGCATCATGGTGCCGAGATCCTGGAAACCCGCGGGCGGGGCAAAGAGCGAGGCGGGAGGGTCTTTTTTTCCACGGCGGTGACCTCCAGGCGAAAATTTTCCCGGGCGGAGCCGGTGGTGACGACGCGCAGGGGAAAGAGATCCTTGCCCGCGAGGGCGGCTTCCCAGCCCGCCGGGGCGGGACTGCCGCCGCGGGCGCCACGGCCACCCATGCCGGGCGGTCCCATCGCGCCGGGGCCGGGACCCATGCCCATGAAACGGCCGAGTTGATCGGTGAGCCACATTTCGGTGACGCCGTCCTTCGCCTTGCTGAGATATTACACACAGTCGTAGCCGAGAATTTTCTCCATGACGCCGGTCTTCTCGAGCGAGCCGGGATCGGCCACGGGCGAGGCGCCGGGCAGATCCGCGGGGACTTCGCCGGGTTTGGGCAGCGGGCGCACCATGAACATCCGTTGGGCGGGCATGATCATGGTCATTTCCTGCTTCGTAGTGTCCATGATGACAGCCGCCGCCTGGCCGTCGGGACCGGAGAGGTCGATACGGGTGAGGTCGCCTTTGACGCTGAAGTTAAGCGGAGCGGCGAGCGCCCCCTGGCCGGAAAGCTTCATCGTGATGGTGCCCTCGAAACCCGCGGCGAGGAGCGCGCCGGGGGCCAGCAGGCCACAGGCAAGGAGGAGGCCGGGGATTTTTTTCATGCGCGCAGTAGAAAACCGAAACCAAGGTCGGGGCAATACTTGGTTTCGCGGCTTGCCAGCGCGGGGCGGGCCGGATGCAATCGCGCCATGGCTCTCTACGGTTCACTGGACACGGTGCGGGCGCAGACCCCATCCACGGAAGGTTTCGCCATTGCCCTGGCCTACGCCGCGGAATTGCTGAAGGCCGGTTCGCCGGTGCAGGCCCGGGTGTGCGCGCTGGTGGCGGGAGAACGGCACAAGGTCGAACTCGCCAACGGCGCCTTCGTGATCGAGGAGACCTACGAAACGAAACTGCGGGCGGACGCGTTTTTCGAATCGCACCGAAAATACGTCGACGTGCAGATCGTTTTGGACGGCGAGGAGTTGATGGAGGTGGGCGACATCGCGCGGATGAAAGCCCGCCAGCCCTACAACGCGGACCGCGATCTAATCGTTTACGAGGACAGCACCGAGGCGTCGCTGCTCCGGGTGCATGCGGGCCAGGCGGCGGTATTTTTCCCGTGTGATGTCCACATGCCGACCCTGCGGATGCGGGCGGCACCGGTGAGTGTGCGGAAGTGTGTCGTGAAGGTGCCGATCGCGCTGGCCGGCGGCACGACCTGAGCAGCGGGTCGCGGCCCCCGTAGCTTCCCTGAGCTCCCGCTCAGGGCTTGACCAACCGAGCGATGAATTACCGGCACCAGTTTCACGCGGGCAATTTCGCCGACGTGATGAAGCATGCGCTGCTGGTGCGGCTCGGACGGGCGCTGCAAAAAAAAGCAACGGGGTTTCTCTACCTTGACACCCACGCGGGGCGTGGCGGTTACGATCTGGCCGCCGCGGTGCCGCCGCGACGGGCGCAGGGCGGGGAGGGCGACGCGCGCGGGCGCGTGCCGGAGCATCCCGACGGCATCGGCCGGCTGCTCGGGCCAGGGGAGCTGCCCGCGGCGGTGGCGGACTACGTGGCGCTGGTGCGGGAATTCGACCGGCGCGAAGGCGGTGCGGGGGACGCGCGGCGATTTTATCCGGGCTCCCCGTGGCTGGTCGCCGAGCTGGCGCGGGCGCAGGATCGGCTGGCGCTGTGCGAGCAGCAGCCGGCGGAGTGCGCGGCGCTGAGGGAGCGGTTTCAATTTTCGCCGCGCACGGTGGTGCAGGAGCTCGACGGCTACGGGGCGCTCCGGGCGTTGCTGCCGCCGCCGGAGCGGCGGGCGCTCGTGCTCATCGATCCGCCGTTCGAAGCGCTGGACGAGTTTGCGTTGATCGTCGCGGCCCTGGCCGAGGGACTGCGGCGGCTGCCGGGGGGCGTATTTGCCGTGTGGTATCCGCTGACGGAGCGGGCGCGGCTGGAGGAATTTTTTTTCGCGCTCCGGGAGTTGCGGCCGCCACCGACGCTGGCGGCGGAGCTGGCGATTGCCGGTGAACGATCGGCGATCAAGCTGAAGGGCTGCGGTCTCGTCGTGATCAACCCGCCGTGGCAGTTCGACCGCGAGGCGGCGGCCCTGCTGACGTTTCTCGCCCCCACGCTGGCGCAGGCCCCGGGCGGCGGCGGGCGGGTGGACTGGATCGTGCCGGAGAAGTAGGGCCGGGTCTTTGGCCCGCCCTGGGACACCCCAACCGCCTTCACCGCCGAGGGCGCGGCGCAGGCGGAGAAAAATCCGCGCAGGCAAAATCCAGCCACGGCATTCGCGTGGTTCGCGGCCAAAAATATTTTCCGATGCTGAGGGCGGGTCGGAGACCCCGCCCTCCGTCCGACGTGGCCGCGGAGCCGAGCTAAGCGGCGGGCAGATATTTTTCCAGCACGCTGGCGAGCAGCTCGAAGCGCACCGGCTTGCTGAGAAATCCATCCATCCCGGCGGCGAGGCACGCCTCGCGCACGTGGGTGCTCGCGTTGGCGGTGAGGGCGCCGATGGTCAGCGGCTTGCCGTTAAGGGCGGTGCGAATCTGGCGGGTGGCCTCAATGCCGTCGATGCCGGGGAGCTGGCAATCCATCAGCACAATGTCGAACTCCGCCCCGGTGGCGGTGGTGATCGCGGCCTCGCCGTCGACCGCAAACGTCGCCTTGAGGCCCATTTTCTTCAGGAAGAGATCAATGACCTGCCGGTTGACGGAGTCGTCTTCCACGACGAGCACGCGGCCGCGGAGGGAAGGCGTGATGAATTTTGGGGCCGCGACGGGCGCGGGCGCCGCCGTGATGTCGGGCAGCGCGCAAGGAAAGACGAGTTGGAAAATCGAGCCGCGGCCCTGCGTGCTTTGCACCTGGATGGTTCCGCCCATCGCTTGGGCGAGGCGCAGCGAGATCACCAGGCCGAGGCCGGTGCCGCCGTAACGCCGGCTCATGGAGTTGTCGGCTTGATTGAAGGGCTTGAAGAGCCGGCCCATCGCGGCGGAATCGATGCCGATGCCGGAGTCGGTCACGATGAAGTGCAGGACGGCCTTTTGATCGGGAACGTTCGACGCAGGTGACGGCGAGCTCGACGCGGCCTTTCTCGGTGAACTTGATCGCGTTGCCCAGGAGGTTGAGGACGACTTGCCGGAGACGCGTGGCATCACCGATGACCACGCCCGGGAGGTTGTCGCCGATGCGCACATCGAACTGGAGGCCTTTGTCGCGTGCGCGCGCCTGCATGAGATCGGCGACGGCCTTGGCGGCGGCCGCGGGCGGAAATGGGGCGCGCTCCAGCTCGATGCCCCCGGCCTCGATTTTGGAAAAGTCGAGGACGTCGTTGAGCAGGAGCAGCAGCGCTTCCGCGGAATCGGAGGCCGTCCGCAGGTAGCTGCGTTGCTCCGGCGAAAGCTCGGTGTCGCGGACGACTCGCAGCATGCCGAGGACGCCGTTCATCGGCGTGCGGATTTCGTGGCCGATCGTGGCGATGAATTCGCCCTTGGCCTTGCTGGCGGACTCGGCCTTCTCGCGCGCCTCCTGCAGTTCGGTCTCGCGGGCCTCACGGCGGGAGTTTTCCGCCGTGAGCTCGGCGGCCAGAATTTCCCGTTCGAATCGCATGGCGAGCGCGCTGGACAGCGTGCGGTGATTGGTCGCGGCCGTGTAGGCCATGTAGGCGATAAACACGCCCACGCTCAGCCCGAGTGCGATCCCGGGGAAATCGCCATCCGCGAAGTAGCGCAGCCCAAGTGGCACCATGATTGCCAGCAGGTAGGCCAGGCCACCCTTTCGCATCGGGAGGAGCGTGCCCGCGGACGCGGCGGTGATGGCCGTGAGCACGAGGACGTGGGCGGTGCCGAGCGGCCCGCCTTCGTGCAGTTTTGGGAAGGCCCAGGGAGTGGCGCCCCAGGCGAGGGCCGTGAGCGTGGTGCTGACGACGAAGCGCAAGCCCCATGGCGGGCATTCGGCGGAACTCGGCGCGGCGAGACGGAATGCCCGGCCCAGCCAGAGGCGGCAACCTGAGATCGCGAGGGTCACTCCGAGCCACCACCAGACGACGGGTGAACTCATCGCGGTGTGCAGGGCGACGGCGAAAAACACCGCGACCACCGACACGGCGATCGAGCTGTTGGCCATTTTCCCGTAGGCCATGCGGACAAACTCGGCGCGGACCTTCACTTCGATCGGGTGATCGCTCGACCGCGGGGCGGTGGAAGTGGTGGCAGGAAACGGTGGATCGGAGGCGGCCATGGGAGCGGAAGGGGAGTTAGCCGGACAGGATGGGAGCGGACAGTGGGGTTGGCGAGCAGGATGCGGCGGGTGGGGTGGCGTCGGGAACGGCGGCCGGCAGCCATTTCTGGAGCGTGGCGGCGAGTAGTTCGACCCGGATGGGCTTCGTGAGATAGTCGTCCATGCCGGCCGCGAGGCACGCGGTGCGATCCTGGGCACTGGCGTTGGCGGTGAGCGCGATGATCGGCAGCGGGCGACCGGCGAGTTTCGCGCGGATCCGGCGGGTGGCCTCCATGCCATCGAGCCCGGGCAGCTGGCAATCCATCAGCACGGCGTCCCACGCTGAAGCGGTGGCGGCCTGCACCGCTTCGAAGCCGTCTCCGACGAGACTCAATTCGAGCCCCATCTGTTTCAAGAAGTGGTCGATCACGCGCTGGTTCACCCGATCATCCTCGACGACCAAGAGCCGGCCGCGCAACGCCGGCGCGACAAAACGTGTGCCACCGTCCGTGGCGCTTAGCCGGGCCGCTTGCTCCGCCGTAACGAAGGGCAGCCGCATGGTGAATTGAAACACGGAGCCACGACCCGGCTCGCTTTGCACGGTGATCCGGCCGCCCATGGCCTCCGTGAGTTTTTGCGAGATGGCGAGACCGAGGCCAGTGCCACCGAAGCAGCGGCTCATCGTGCTGTCGGCTTGCGTAAACGCGCGGAAAAGGCGCGAGCTGGCGTCCGCGTCCAGGCCGATGCCGCTGTCGCTGACGGCAAAGGTGAGTTGCGCGGCGTCGGTGACGAGGAGGTCACGCGTCACGTGGAGCGCCACGCGGCCGCGATCGGTGAACTTGATCGCGTTGCCGAGCAGATTGAGCAGCACCTGGCGCAGGCGGGTCGGGTCACCGAGCAGGCCGGCGGGCAGGCGCGAATCGAGCTCGATCACGAACTCGAGACCCTTCGCCGTGGCGCGCGGGCGGAGGAGATCGACGACACTGCGGATGGTGGGCGAGGGAGCGAAGGCGATGCGTTCGAGCTCGAGGTGGCCGGCCTCGATCTTGGAGAAGTCGAGGATGTCGTTGAGGAGGTCGAGCAGGGTGTCGGCGGAGCTGGCGGCGGTCTCGACATTTTCGCGCTGTCCGGCGGTGAGCGGGCTTTCACGCACGATGCGAAGCATGCCAATGAGGCCGCTCATCGGGGTGCGGATCTCGTGGCTCATCGTGGCGAGAAATTCGCTCTTGGCGTGATTGGCGGCATGGGCCCGCTCGGTGGCGGCGCGCAGCTCGGCCTCGACGACTTTGCGGCGGGTGATCTCGTCGCCGCGGGCTTCGACGAGCGCGGTGTTTTTATAGCCGAGGCGGACGGAGTGGCGCAGGGTGCCGAGTTGCTGACGGGCCGCGACGGTCATGTAGCCGAGGTAGAGCGCGCACATGGCCGCAAGCGTCGCGCTGCCCAATTCGTCCGTGCCCAGCATCCGCACCATGAGTGGCCCGATCGAAAGGTAGAAGTAGGCGAGGTTGGCCGAAAGGATCGGCACCAGGAGCCGGCCGGCGCCGGTGGTGAGCCCGGCGAGCACGAGCACCACCAAAATGCGAAAGGCGGGAGGACTCGCGGCGAAAAAAATCCACGCGCCGACCCCCCAGCTCAGGCCGTTCAGGGCGCTGATGATCGTAAACCACCGCGCCCAGCGGCCGGCGAGTTCCGGCGGCACGGGTCGGCGCAGGTAGCGCCAACGCATGAACAGGCGGAGGGTGTTGGCCGCGACGACGCCCGCCAGCCACGCCAACACCACCGGCGACGGAAACAATCCGAGCATCTTGTAGCCGAGAACCAAGGCGACGCCCGCGGCGAACGGCGCGCCGTAAAGTGAATCCTGATAGGCGATCCGCACGAGTTCGGCGCGGACGCGCGAATCGAGCGAGTTCTCCGAGGCGGCGGGAGGGGGGGGCGGCGGGCGCGAGGGGGGCCATGCGGTGTTTTGGTGCCTCACACGATGGATTCCTCTGCGTGAAACGCGAGCGCCATGATGGTGGCGACCTGACCTCACGACGCTTCGGGCATCCACCTCACCAGCCGGGGCGTGGGTGCGCCCGCGGGGCGCCATGGCTGGCTCGCCTCCGGCGAATCCACGCGCTCAACCTCTGATCGCAGCGATCCGCTTTAGCGGGCGAAAAAATCCAGGCGGCGCAGATCGGCGGGAAAAGTCGCCACGTCGATCATCGGCGGTGGCACCTTGAGGGGTGGCGCCGTGAAGACCGGCCGGTAAAACAGCACATCTTCGCGCGCCATGACCCGCACCAGAGCCGGAGGCTCGGTGGCGGTTTGGGGTTGAATGAATGGCGGTGGCAGGTGCATCGGAGCGGGATGGACCGTGGGGAAAAGAGAAAGTGCCGCGCGTTGCCAAAAAAACCCAAAAATTTCGCGGGAGGTCAGCGGCGCCCGAAGGTGCTTGAGGGGCAGCTGACGAAGAATGGCAGTTCGCAATCGAACTGGTTGGGCGTGGGGAGCGACGGCGCCTTGAAGATCGGACCACCCCACTGGACGTCGGTTCGGGTGCCGACGTGGATCATTCCGCGGTCACCGCCCGGGTGCGCCGGGCGGGCGGACGAACGACGGAAAAGATGGAAAGGGAGATTCATGGGGGAGGATGAAGGGATTGGCCGTTAATCGGCACGATGGCGGGCGGGGTTAAGTCAATCTTTCCGGCGGATGAAGATATTTACCAATTTGCAATCTGCGTTCTTGCTCCCGACGGGGGCGCGCGTAGAAACGCGAGGCTTTCCTCCTTTCCCGTAACCCCCCGCCGCCCAGCTCCCGGGATTTTCCCGCGTGGTGGGTGGCGGATCAGACGCTTCTCCGCCCGCTACAATTTTTCCTCAACCTCCATCCCCCTAAATAATCCTATGAGTAACGATCAAGTCAGCAACGCCAGTGCGCCCAACGCGCAACGCCTCCTTTGGGCAGGCTTCATGGCCATCTTCGCCGCGGGAATGGGCTTCGGCATCCGCGGTGGTATCTTCGACAACTGGGGCGCCGAGTTCGGCTTCACGGCCACGCAGCTTGGTGCCATCGGTGGTGCCGGCTTCACTGGATTTTGCTTCGGCATCATCATCGGTGGCGTCGTTTGCGACAAGATCGGCTATAGCAAGCTGGTGATTGCAGCGTTTGCGCTCCACGTGCTGTCCGCAGTCGTCACGTTCATGGCGAACACTCCCCAGAACGCCTACCAGATGCTGACGATCGGCATGTTCATCTTCGCTTTTGCGAACGGCACGCTGGAGGCGGTGGCCAATCCGCTCGTGGCGACGCTGTTTCCGAAAAACCGCACGCACTTCCTCAACATTCTTCACGCCAGCTGGCCGGCCGGCATCGTCGCTGGAGCCGTGGTCGGCTGGGTGCTCGACGACAAGATGGGGGTTCACTGGAAGGTGCAGCTCGCGCTCTATCTCGTGCCCACGGTGATCTATGGATTCATGTTCCTTGGGCAGCACATGCCGAAGTCGGAAGCCTCGCAGAAAGGCGCGAACCTCGGTGAAATGTTCAAGGATGTCGGCATCCTTGGCGCCGCGGTCGCCTGCTATCTCTTGAGTATGTTCGTTTCCGGTCCCCTTGCGGCGCTCTTTGGCCTGGAGAGCTTTCCGGCCTGGGTTGGCTATGGAGTTGGATTCGCGTTTCTGGCGGTCGTCGGTGTGATCACCAACTTCTCGATCGGTTCGGTTCTGCTCTTTGTCCTTTTTGTCACGCATGCCATGGTGGGGGCCGTCGAACTCGGCACGGACGGCTGGATCGCCAATATCACGGGCAACTTGTTTACGTCCGAGCAGGGCAAGTGGCTGCTGATTTGGACTTCCGCGGTGATGTTCAGTCTGAGGTTCTGCGCCCATTTCATCGAAACGAAACTCGGGCTCTCGCCGGTCGCGCTGCTGATGGTCTGCGCGGCGCTGGCGTGTGTCGGACTCCAACTGACGAGTGGTGTGCAGACGGTCGGCATGGCGTTCTTCGCCCTGACGATCTACGCGATTGGGAAAACCTTCTTCTGGCCGACGATGCTCGCGGTGACGTCGGATCGCTTCCCGCGAACCGGGGCGGTTGCCATTTCAATCATGGGCGGAGTCGGCATGTTGTCGGCCGGCTTGATCGGCGGGCCCGGCCTTGGCTTCGGCAAGGATCGGTTTGCGGCGGAGGCGCTGCAGGCATCGAACCCGGCGGCCTATGCGGAATCCAAGGCGGCGGCGCCTTCCAAGTTCCTGTTCTTCCCCGCGGTGACGGCCATCGACGGCAAGAAACTCTCCGATGCCAAGGACGCCGTGAAGGCGGGCAAGGCGACACCGGCCCAAAAGAACATCGTGTCCGCCGACCAGGCGGGCGACCGCGCCACGCTCAAGGCGGACTCGTTTATCCCGGCGGTGATGGCGTTGGTTTACCTGGGAATCCTCCTCTACTTCAAGTCCATCGGCGGCTACAAGGCGATCCACATCGAGGACGAAATCGCTGCCGAGCAAAAGTCGACGTAACGCCTGCGAGATTTTCAGACCCAGACCGCAGCGGTGGCCTTGCGCCTCCGCTGCGTTTTTTTGAGGGAAACGCAGCGGTGCCCACGCCGGCCGCCGTCGGCCGGAGCGGAAAAGCTAGGCCACGCGCCGCAGCCGTTCCGGCACGCTGGCGGCGGCCGGCCGGCGCTTGGGGAGCGTCACCGTCAGGATGCCCTGGTGAATCTCGGCGTTCATCGCGGCGTAGTCGAAACCAGAGCCGAGCCGCAACCGCAGCTGATAATCGCGCTGGACGGATTCGAGACGCAGGGCCGGCCAGTTGACCCGCACGACGTGGGCCTTGCGCGCGGTGATGGCGAGGTCGGCGCCGCGCGCCTCGATCTCGATGCCGGCGGCGGCCACGCCCGGGACATACACGATGAGCTTGAGCGCGTCGGGCTGCTCCCGGCAGTCGTAGCTCGGCTGGCGGAAGGCGTTGGACGAGGCCGATTCCGACCGGCGAAGGCGGCTGGTGGGACGAGGGGGGTGGATGATCGGGTGCATGGGAGGAAAGGACAACGGACGCGTTTCCCCGGGCGGTGGGCCGCCGGGCTTCTCAGGGAGACTAAACGCGATCCGTGAAACGGAGGTTTAGATCGGGAAGCCCGCGGCAGTCGTTTTGTTCCACTTGGACGAGACGACTGGTCGCATCGCGACGCAACGCTGCTGGCCCTGCGTAAAGCAGGCGCCGGCGCGGTGGACGTGATGTTGAAGTGACGCAGTCATTGGAACGAGTTGCACGCTGCCGATTGCAGCCGGCGTGCCAAGCGAAAATTAAATTATGACGGTCAGGATTGCGGGGCGCTGTGCCGGTCGCCAACCTGCGGTCATGGCCCTCCTCACCGATTCCACTGCCACGATCGCCACGCTCAAGGCCCGGGTGCTCGCCTTCGTGCACGAGCGCGACTGGGAGCAGTTTCACGCGCCGAAGAACCTCAGCATGGCGCTCGCGGCCGAGGCGGGCGAGTTGATGGAGCATTTTCTGTGGGCGACGGCCGAGGAATCGCGCGCGGTCGCGGTGGATCCGGCGAAACGCGCGAAAATTGCCGACGAACTGGCCGACGTCATCATCTACGCTTTGGAATTCGCCAATGTGACGGGCCTCGACGTGGCGGCGGCGATCGAGGCGAAGATGGCGGCGAATGCGAAAAAATATCCGGTCGAGAAAGCGAAAGGGCGCTCGGAGAAATACACCGAGCTGTAGGCGTTTCCGACTGGCGATGGAAGTTCGCCGATGGGAGAACGGCGGCGCGCGAGGGCCATGAAAAAGCCGGCGAACCGTGGGGTCGCGCCGGCAGAAATCAAATCGGCAGTCGCCAATCGGAAATGGGCAATCTCCTCACGCTTTCCCGCCGAAGCTCAGATAATCGTCGAGATCGAGCAGATCGGCAAAGGCGCGGATATCGTCGCGCGAGGAATGGTGCTTATTCAAGACGCTGGCGATCCACTCGTGACCCTCGGCGCCACCCGGCCCGGCTTGCTCGAACCAGGCCGACCAGGCGATGACTTCCGGCGCGGTGCGCTTGGACTTCGCGTTGACCCACTTGAGCATCTGCACGTCGGTCTTGCCGGTCTTGATCGCAGCTAGCATGGTCTTCTGATTGATGCCGGTGAAGGCGAAGAACCGCTCGTCGATCGGGCAGTTGTAGTTGAACTCGCCCGCTTTGCCGGCGAGGACCGCCCGGGCCTTGTCCAGGAGGCGGGCGAGGTGCGCGTAGCCGCCGAGGCGGACGCGCACGCTGCGCGGCGGATGTTGAGTGAGATCAGGGGCGGACAGGTTAACCATGATGGTTGAGACCCTGTTTAGGTTGGGCGGGCGGGAACGAACAGGATTGAGTGCAGGCGGAATTCGCTAGAGTCAAATCGCGCCATGAAAAATACCATTCGCAACTTCTACGTGCTGCCGTGCTGCCTGCTGCTGCTGAACCTCTGCAACCAGCTCGCCAGCTACAAGGCCCGCGTCATCGACGACGCGTTTCTGAGGACGGCCGCGATCATGGCGATGGTGCTCTTCGGCGGCTCGCTCGTTGGCTCCGTCGCCGAGCCGGTGATCGGCACACTCGTCGGCTCGCTCCACCAAGGCACGCGGGCGCGCTGGGGCCAGCTCGGCGAAATTTTTTTCCTGCTCGGGCTCGGGGCCCTCGTGTTCTGGCTCTATTATCGCGTCGATGTCTATGGCGTCGGCTCGATCCTGCCACCGGAGTGGCGCAATTCATTGCATCACCGTTAGGCGATGAATCACGCCTTGGGTCGAAACGCCTTCAGCACGGCCTCATTCGTCTCGAGCCGCGCGGCCCCGAGAAGATCGAGGCAGTAGGGGATCGCGGGAAACACGGCTTCGAGGTTTTCGCGGATCGCCTTCGGGCGGCCGGGGAGGTTCACGATGAGCGTGCGACCACGGATGCCGGCGGTCTGCCGGGAGAGGATCGCGGTGGGCACGTATTTCAGTGAGGTGGCCCGCATGAGTTCGCCGAAGCCGGGGAGAATCTTATCGCAAACGGCGGCGGTCGCCTCGGGCGTCACGTCGCGCACCGCCGGACCCGTGCCGCCGGTCGTGACCACGAGGCAACAGTCGGATTCGTCGGCCATCCGGCGGAGCTCGGCTTCGATCACGGTGCGCTCGTCGGGGATGATCTTGTAGTCGACCTCGAAGGGGGTCGTGAGCCACTCGCGCAAGAGTGCGACGCAGGCTTTGCCAGGCGTATCTTCGTAGATACCGGCGCTGGCCCGGTCGGAAATATTGAGGACACCGATTTTGATCATACAGACTTTCCCGCGGATTACGCAGATTGACGCGGATAAAACGAGCCTTTCATCCGCGACCATCCGCGTGCTCCGCGGAGATGAATTGAGCGATAATTTCCTCTGGACGAATCCCCCGCTCGCGCAGGGTGCGGAGGGCGAGGGCGTCGTGGCGTTTCGCGAGACGTTCGCCGCGGTCGTCGTTCATCAGCGCGCAATGATGGTAAGCTGGCGCGACGTGGCCGAGCGCCCGGATGAGCCGCAGCTGGCGAAACGTGCTCTTGATCAAATCGGCGCCGCGGACGACCTCGGTGATGCCAAGCTCGGCGTCGTCGACGGCGCAGGAGAGTTGGTAGCTGGGCACGTCGTCTTTGCGCCAGACGAGGAAGTCGCCGAAGTCGCGGCCGGCGATGGCGTGTTGCGGGCCGCAGCGGGTGTCGATGAACGCTGTGTCTTCGCCGTCGGGGACACGGAACCGCCAGTTCGTCGAGATCTTTTCCCCGAGCGGCGGCAGGGGTGCGCCGGCGGGTGGGCGAAATTGTGGCGGATAGATCGGCTCGTCGTCCGCGCCGCCCTCGTGGGGCGCGCCGATGGCTTCGAGCACGTCGCGGCGCGAGCGGGTGCAGGGAAAGATCGCACCGGCGGCGTGGAGTTTTTCCAGCGCGGCGCGGTAGCGGGGCAGGCGGGCGCTTTGGGAAATCATCGGCTCCCGCCAGGTGAAGCCGAGCCAGCGCAGGTCTTCCAGCATGGCATCGACGAAATCGAGATGGAAACGGAGCGCGTCGAGATCGTCGTTGCGCAGGAGCAGTTCACCATGGGCGGCGCGGGCCCGCTGGCCGGCGATCCAGAATGTGCGCGCATGGCCGAGGTGGAGATAGCCCGTGGGCGACGGGGCGAGGCGACCGCGATAGGTGGAGCAAGGGACAACCACAGATGACCACAGCTAGACACAAATGAGGAACGTCTGCCCAGCGCTTTCTGGATTTTATCGGTGTTCATCGGGGTCCATCTGTGGTTTTAAAAATCATGACCAAGCTCCTTTGTGTTTACTGTTCCTCCAGCGACCGGCTCGATCCCAAGTTCAAGGCGATGGCGGCCACCCTTGGGCACGGGCTGGTGGCGCGCGGCTGGGGGCTCGTTTATGGCGGCGGCAAGACCGGCCTGATGGGTGCGATCGCCCGGGCGGTGAAGGAGCGGGGCGGACGCGTGATCGGCGTGATCCCGGAGTTTATGAAGGTAAGAGAACTCGCGTTCGACGAGGCGGACGAGCTCGTGACCGTCGTGACGATGCGCGAACGCAAGCTGCTCATGGAGGTGCGGGCGGACGCCTTTGTCGCGCTGCCGGGCGGCTGGGGCACGCTGGAGGAAATGCTGGAAATCCTGACGCTGCGCCAGCTCGATGTGGTGAAGAAGCCGTGTGTGTTTCTCAACCAGGATGGATTCTACGACCCGTTGCTGCAGCTGTTCGACACGATGCTGCGCGAAAAATTCTTCAAGCCGTCGAACATGCAGCTGTTCCGGGTGGCGACGACCGTGCCGGAAGTTTTTGAGCAGATCGATGCGATGGTGGACGTGAAGGCCGAATCGAAGTGGTTCGAGACGCGATGAAAATACCGACGATGTGCGAGGCAACAGAGGTAGCGCGGTGCTTTAGCCCGCGTCGTAGGGCTGCCGCTTGTCGGCAGGCCGCGGCCCGTTCGGCAAGCTTCGGGCAGGCCCGGCGACAAGCGCCGGCCCTGCCAATCGCCGCGGGCTGAAGCACCGCGCTACCTTAATGCATCGCGCGGCGGTCCTGAAATTGCTGCGGGCGCACGCGACGCAGCCACTCGATCCGCACGAAGCGGCGATGGCGGCGGAGATTATTCGTTTCGTGGAGGCGCATGCCGACTGCCTGCTGCGCTCGTGCGTGCCGGGGCACCTCACTGGCTCGGCTTGGATCGTGAGTCCGGATCGCACGCGCACGCTGCTGACGCACCACCACCAACTCGACAAATGGCTCCAGCTGGGCGGGCATGCGGACGGCGATGGCGATTTGCCGGCCGTCGCGCTCCGCGAAGCGCAGGAGGAGAGCGGACTCACGCGACTGCGGTTCGCGAGCGTGGAGGTTTTCGATTGCGACCGGCACCTGATCCCTGCGCGGGGCAGCGAGCCGGAGCATTATCACCACGATCTGCGGTTCATGATCGAGGCCGACCCAGCGGAGCCGCTGGTGATTTCCCCTGAGTCGAAAGACCTCGCGTGGGTCGATCTCGCGCGGGTGACCTCGCTCAACGGGGAAGAATCGATGGCGCGGATGGTGCGGAAGACCGTGGCCGGCTGACGCACCCGGGCGGTCCTCACAGCCGCCGCAGGACGATGTCCCGGATGGCGGCCTTGGTCTGAAAGGCGGCGATGCCGAGCGGAAGCGAGTGTTTGATGTCGCCGTAGCGCAGGCCGATGACTTTGCCGTTGGTCTCGACGTCGACCATTTTCTCGCGATCGATCCACGCCTCGATTTTTTCGGCGGTTACCCGCACGCGGATGCGATACCAGCGGTCGGTCTTGAACTCCATCCCACCGCTCGTTTCGTTTTCCGAGGCGTCCATGTTGTCGATGCTGGAAAGGCCCACCAGCGTGCCGCCCCAGCCACCGACAATGAGGGTGCAGGCCGATTTTCCGACGGGAAAAGTCAGGCCGCAAAAAAAATCATCACCGTCGAGGCGCATCGCCTCGAGGCTGATTTCGTAGTCCATGCGCGGCAGCTTCGTGGCGTCGGCCCAGGTCAGACCACAGAGGTATCCGCTCTTCGCGATGACAATCGCGCTGCGGCCCTCGCGAAAAGCAGATTCCACCGTGACTTCGGTTTGCGTGTCGAAGGCGGAGGGCTTCCAGCCAGCAAGGGTCTCGCCGTTGAAGAGCAGTTGTTCGGCGGTGGCCGCGACCGCGACTGGCTTGGACGCAGCCGGAGCGTCGGCGGCCGGTAGGTCGCCCGCGGCGGAGATCAGAAAAATTCCCAGAACGAGCATTCGATTCATCGGCGGTAGGGGCCTGCGGGCAGGCGCTGGCATGCTTACCTTTTTCGAATTGCCTGCAAGCCCGCACCTGCTTTCGGCCCGGCATCGGCCCAGCGCAGTTTCTGGCAGACGAGCAGGCGCTGATCTGGAGCGTGCGGTCCCGGGTCAGGCGAACGCCCCTTGGTCAAACATCTGCCCGGTCGCCTGCGCCACTTCCTGGAGGTCGTGGTCATCGACATAGTGCTTGAGGGAAAACTCGCGCAGCGACTGCCAGATGCCGGAGAGGTAACTGGCTCTGGCGGCGGCATGGTGCATTTCGGCCTGCCGGGCTTGCTGGCGCGCAGCCGGGAGCACGACCGAGTGAAGTTCGACGCAACGTTCCAAAATTTTTCCAAATTGTTGAGGGAGGAACGGGCCGGGCAATCCGATTGCCTCGTGCAGTGACCCGGCGACGTGGAAATTGGGCAGCCGGGGAAGGGTGCAAGTGACGGCGGAGCCTTGCAAAGACCAGTCGTGCTCGTCGGCCACGGCGTTGGCGGTGGTGATTCCCTGGGCTAACGTTGCACCCAGGTCGCTCGCACGGATGATCGCCTGGCGGCTGGCGTCCGAGATGAGCTGGGAGGCGCTGGAATTTGAGCCGGGCGAAAGGAGCGACTGACGCGCGTTTCCAACGGTGCGGGCGAAATTGTCCAACTCCGAATCCAAACGAGCCGGGCAACCGTGCCAGTCGGCGACCAGCGATTCTGGAACGATGCCGGAGTAAAAATTGGCGTCGTTTTCACGCAGCCATTGTTCGATGGGTCGCGCGGCGCAGTGCGGAGGCGGCTCATCGCCTCAGCGTTATGCTTTGCGGCGTCGGCCCAGAGGGAAAATTCGTGGTCGGTCAGGTTGAGGCTGGCGACAAACGCCTCCTTCGTCCCGGGCCGACGAAACCCGAAGAACGGTGGACGTCTTGCGGCCAGCAGGTCGTGACGGGACAGGGCCTCGTTCATCGCCTGGAGAATAAGCCGGCCGGCCCGGAACCGATACGCTTCGCGGACGACCAGCTGAAAAATATTCTCGGGCAGGGAGGCGATCAGACGCTGGGTGGCCGCCGTCGTTAACACCGGCGCGGTCGGCGCGGTCCATGGAAAAGTCACCGGGTTTGCCTCCGGGGAGGAAGCTTCATCATGGGTGCAGGTGGCGGTCATCACGGGAATTGGAGAGAGGAGAAAACGATTTCGTCTTCCGGGATTTGACCGGTCATTACGCGGCGGTGCAATCTGGGGAACTACGCTGGGACGAGAGTAGTTTCGCGGGGAAACGGTGCGGCGAGCAGGGCTCGGACGCCGGAAAGCCGCACCGGACGTGCATCTACTACGCCGCCGAATCGGTGGCTAGCGCCAGAGTGAAACCAAACTGTCTTTTCGCACCCAACCGGTCTGGCCGTTTTCGAAACGGAGGCGGGTCCAGCCGAGGAAGATTTTGTCGGCGATGGCGACGCTGCCGGCGGCGAGCGCCGTCGTTTTCTGCGTGGTGTCGGCTTCGGTCGGAATCGAGCGGAGGGTGTCGGCATGCCACACGACGACGGCGCGCGCGTCGGCGGTCTCGCCGTAGGTCAGCACACTGAAGAGCGCGGTTGCGCCGAGCAATCCGCAGCCGGCCAGCGCGGTGCCGGCGCTCCAAAAAATGCCGCGGGCGCGGCGACCGTAGGAGTTGAGGAGCAGCCAGGCGAGCGCGAGGGCGGTTCCGACGGCGGCCGCGATGAGGGCGAGTTGCCACGCGGCGGGCGAGGCGAGGCGGGCGAGTGATTGCGGTGGGGCGGGCGCGAGAAACGGGGCGAGGGGTGCGGGAGCGAAGCCCGCTTTTTCGGCGGCGAGCGCGAAGTGCCAGCGCACGGCCGGGTCGGCGGGCTTTTGCACGAACGCGGCGGCGGCGTGCGCGGCCGCTTCGCCGGCGCGGTCCTGCTGCGCGAGGGCGAGCGCGAGGTTGTGCCGGGCGACCCAGTCGGTGGGATTTTTCGCGACGGTGGTGCGCCAGGCTTTTTCCGCGCCGGCGAAATCGCCGCTGCGGTAGGCGGTGGCGGGCTCCGCCGCCAACGCGGCCGGACTGAAAAGCTGCAGGCTGAAAACGGACAGGGCGAGGAGCGCGGCGAAAGGGAGGAGGTTGCGCGGGAGGAAGAGCCGCAGCGGGTTGAAGCCGCGGACGCGCTTCGCGATGAGGGCCGCTTCGGCGCGCGCGGTCCAATCGGAGGGCAGGCCGGTCTGAGGACCGTAGAGCGCGCGGTCAGATTCCGTCCAGAGCACGGCCCATTCTTGATCACTGAGCGCGCTGGCGGGAGGGGCGGCGTGGGCGATCTGCCAGAGGACGGCGGCATCGTGTTGCCACGCGAGGAGGAGCTGCGGGCTGGGCGCGGTGCGGAGCTGCGGGAGGATGGCGGCGAGGCGGGCGCGCGCTTCGCGGCGGGGGCGGAGGGGATCGGTGCGTTGGGCGCGGCGCACCGCGAGCCAGAGCCAGACGGACAACGGAACGAAAAGCGGCGACAACAACCACGTGAGCAGCGTCAGGGTATCGAGGGGCGCGCGGGCGAGGTCCGAGCCGGGTAGCGGATCGCGCGGGATGCCGGCCGGCGGGAGGGGAGCGACGGGCGGCGCGGCAGATTTGGCCGCTGCGGATTCCGGCGCAGTGTGGGGGGCGACGGCGGCGGGCGCGGGCGTGAAGAGCGGAGCATTCGGGGCGGTGATCGTCACGTTGGCGCGCGGGGCGGTGAGGGTTTTGTAGGCGCCGGCTTTCGGATCAAAGTAGGTGAAGTTGACGGGGCCGAGCGCGTAGGCGCCGGCTTTCGTGGGCACGAGGACGACGTCCTCGCTGAGCGTGGTGTCGAAAAGTTTACCTTCGGCGGGCGTGCGTTTCGCCTTGGGCTGGACGACTTGGAAATCGTTTGAGACGTCGCGCTGCGGCAGGCCGCCGACATCGGGCCAGTTGCCGTTGCCGCTGAGTTCGAGGGTCCACGTCACGGGCTCGCCGACGGCGGCCTTTTCAGGGATGACTTTGGAGACGAGCTTGAACTGGCCGACGGCGCCGGAGAATCCGGCGGGCGCGGGCACGGGGAGCGCGCGGACCGTGAACTGCGGGCGGTTGCTCTCGGCGATGATTTGCTCCACGCGCGGCGTCTGAAACAAGCCAAAGCCGATGCTGCCCGTCTGGATGTTGACGGATTGGGTGACGCTGCCGAGCGCGAGCGGACCGGCGGTCTTGGCGTAGGCGCGGGTTTTGTAGATGATATTGAGGCGGGATTCGCCGGCGGTGATGACCTCGGCGGGCTCGGGCTTCGACCACTCCTCGGCGACGAGGGCGCCGGCGTTCCAGTCGGGCGCGGTGGCGAGTTGGGAGAAGTTGCGGCGGGCGACATCGAGCGTGTAGGTGAGCGGAAAGACCTCGCCCGCCCAGAGGGTCAGCGTGGTGGGCTGGAGGCGCGCGACGACGACATTCTCGGCGACGTTGGAGCGCGGCGTGCTGGCGTTGACCGCGGGAACGCGGAGCGTGCCCTTGTCGGTTTTGACGGTGAACGTCGGGATCGCGATCGTGGCGCCGCTGCGCGCTTGAATCCGATAGGTGAGCAGCACGGAGTCAGTGCGGCTGAAATTGACGATGTTGGTGCTGTTGGTCTGGCCGGCGAGGGTGAGCTGGACGCCGTCGACGACGGGGAGCTGCGGCTGGCCGTCCGGCGTGCAGTTTTCGAACACGAGGATGAGCTCCGGGGAGCCGGAGTTGGACGACTCCCACCGCACGACCTGGGCACGGGCGGCGGCCGGGAAAACGAACGCGAGGGCGAGCAAGAGAACGAGGCGGAGGCGCATGGGTGTTACCAATCTTTGCCCTTCTTTTTCTCGGTGGGCTTTTTATCGCCGTCCATGAGTTGGAAGAGCTGGGCGGGTGAATCTTGGTTGCGAAGCTGTTCGAGTTTCTGGAGCGGGAGCGCGAGGGTCGGGTCGACGGGCTCTTTGACTCGATCCTTCTGCTCGGGCTCGCCACCGACTTTTTGCGTGCCGCTCGGTGGCGGCGGGGGCGGCTGATCTTTTTGCTGCATGTCGCCAAAGGCGGACTCGCCGGGCTTTTTCTGCGCTTCGTCCGGTTTTTTGTCCTGGGACTGATTTTGATCCTGCGGCTTTTGGTCGGAGGACTTTTGATCCTGCTGCTTCTGCTGGTCTGATTTCTGTTGGTCCTGATTTTTCTGGTCCTGATTCTTCTGCTCCTGATCTTTTTGATCCTGATTCTGCTGGTCCTTATCCTGCGATTTTTGGTCATCCTTCTTGTCGTCGGGTTTTTTCAGCAGCGCCTCAAGTTCCTCGCGGAGCTTGGGCCAGTCGGCGGTCTTGGGATCGAGGGCCGAGCCGGTGTCGACCGCGGCGAGCGCGTCACGCACGGGGCCTTCGAGCACGGGCTGTTGCTCGGATTGGAGATGCGAACCCCAGGTGACGGTTTCGCGGCCGAGCTCCGCCCAGTCGCGGGCGGAACGCGCTTCAGTGGCGGACAAACGTCCGACGATCTTCGAGAGCCCGGCGGCAGAGGAGGGCGAAGGCTCATTGGCGATTGCCGATGGAGGAGTGCCGATTACAAACAATAGAACGATTAGCGCAGCCGCCGTGGTGCCGGCCGGAGCAATCGGCAATCGGCGATCGGCAATCTTCAATGTGATCGCGCGCGGGCGCGGGCGCACGGGGAATTCGTAGCAGAGGCTCATGAGCAGGCACCACAGGCCGAACGCGAGCGGCCACTGAAAACGCTCGGCGAGGCGCACGGTGTTTTTCTCCAGGAAGCGGCCCTTGCGCCCGGCTTCGACGGTCTCTTTGAGCAACGTGGCGAGGTCGAGCCACGTGCTGGCGTCGCGGTAGACGCCCCCCGTCACCGAGGCGAGCTGTTGCAGGGTGCCGCTCTCGAGTTTCGAAAGCACGACCGCGCCGCGTTCATCCTTCATGAAACCGTCCTTACCGTCGGGAATCATGGCGCCGGCGGCGGTGCCGACGCCGAGACCAATCACGCGGATGCCTTTTTTCTTCAAGTCCTCGATGCCGGATTTCCAGTCGTCGTCGGTCGCCTCACCGTCACTCAGGACGATGAGAAAGCGGTCCGCGGCGGCGCTGGAGCCAAACGCCGTGAGGGAAGTGTCGACGAGGGCGCGGTAGTTGGTGCCGCCCGCGGGCAGGAAATCCGGGCCGAGCGCGGGCAGAAACTCGCGGAGGATTTCGTAATCGGAACTGAGGGGAGACTGCAGGAAGGCGGTGCCGGAGAAGACGACGAGGCCGACGCGTTCGCCGGAAAGTTTTTCGAGGAGGGACTGGATGAGCAGCTTCGAGCGCTCGAGGCGCGAGGGCTTCACGTCGGGCGCGAGCATCGAGCGCGAGAGGTCGATCGCGAGGAGGATTTCGCGGGATTGATCGAAGACGGGTTCCTCGAGCCGGCCGTATTGGGGGCGGGCGAGAGCCACGATGGCGAGGGCCAGGCCGAGCGCGAGCCACCCACGTGGGCGCGCCCGGCGGGGCGGGAGCGGGGAATTGGGCGCGGAAAATTGGAGCGAGTGCGCGCCGGCCTCGGCGCGGAGGATTTTCGGGTGGGCGGCGGCGGCGGCGCGGCGCCGGTGGGTGATTTCCCAGCCGAGCAAGGCCGCGGGCGCGAACAGCAACCAGAGGAGATCCGGCCAGGCGAAATTCATGCGACGGCCTCCGGTCGCCACAGCGGACGGGCAAAGGCGGCGGCGAGCCCGAGCGCGGCCAGGGCCGGGGCGGCGAGCCACCAGAAGAGCTCCGTGGTGACGAGGTAGCTCTTGGCTTGGAATTCGATTTTCTGCGCCCGGTCGATGGCTTTGAACGCGTTTTCGGCGGTATCGATGTCCGAGGCACGGAAGAATTTTCCACCGGTGGCGGTGGAGATTTCGCGGAGCGCACCCTCGTCGAGATCGGAAAAGATCGTGCGGGTGCCGATCCGGCGGTGGTTGGCATCGAAGACCGGAAACGGCACGTAGCCATCCTTGCCCGCGCCGATGGTGTAGACGGGAATGCCGCGGGATTTCGCGAGGCCGGTGGCCTGGGCCGGCGTGAGCGCGCCGCGATTGTTCGCCCCGTCGGTCAGGAGGACAATGAAGGCGCCCTGGCGTTTGCCGCCGCTTTCTCGCTTCGCCTGTTCGAGGCGGGTGAGGGCGACGCCGAGGCCGTCGCCGATCGCGGTCCCGTCCTCAATCAGGCCGATTTTCACCCGCTCGAGCTGCTTCGCGAGCCAGGCATGATCAAAGGTCAGCGGCGCCATCGTGTAGGCGCGGCCCGAAAACAGCACGACGCCGATGCGATCGGCCGTCCGCTGCTCGATAAAGGCCTGAATCACGGGCTTGATGGCCTGGAGGCGGTTGATGCGATCGCCGCCGCGCACGTAGTCCTCGGCGAGCATCGAGCCGGAAAGATCGACGGCCAGTATGATGTCGTAGCCTTGCGAGCGGACTTCCCGCTTGTCCTCGACCCGTTGGGGCCGCGCGAGCGCGACGATGAGCAACGCGAGCCCGACCAGTGAAAGTCCGACCGGCCAGCGCGACGGCGCGGCGAGCGAGGGCCGGTGCCAGGCGGCGGCGAAAGGCACGAGCAGCACCGGCACGCGCCGGCGGCCGCGCAGCCAGACGACGAGCGGCAGCACGAGGAGGGCGACGAGCCAGATTGGGTCCTTGAACACGAGGTGGTTCATGATTTCAGCGCCGTGAACCCGCGCGCATGCGGGCGTGAAAAAAGCGAACGAGGGCGTCGAGCCGGTTCTGCTCGGTGGTGACGACGAGCCGGCTCAACGGGTCGGGGAAAGTTTCCAGCCAGAGCGTCTCGCGTTCGCGGCACCACGTGGCGTGGGCGGCGCGTTCCGCGGCGTTGCCGTCGATGGTGACGAGCCGACCGGCGGTGGGATCATAGGCGGCGAAGCTTTCACCGGCGGGCAAGGCGCGCTCCCACGGATCATCGACGCGGAAACCCATCGTCTGGTAGCGGCGCTGGAGGATGGTCCAGCCCTCGGGCGCCGCGCCTCCCGGGGCGCCGGGCTGCCGGGGCGGGGCGCCGGGCGCCGGCCGAGTTCGCTCGACCAGCTCAGGCCGGGGCGGGAAATCACCGAGCCAGAGCAGGACGCTGTGCTTGGGGGCGGCCCGCGCGAGAAAACGCCACGGAATCTCCGGGGCGGGGTCGGTCGGGGCGGGCGCGGGGCGGGCCAGGAGGGTGGCGGCGGAGTGGAGGATCTGGCCGCGGCCGCGGACGGGTTCGCGAAAAAGATTTCCGTAGGGCCCGGCGTGGACGAAGCCAACGCGATCGCGGTTGACGGCGCCGAGCAGCATGACGAGGCCGGCGAGCTCAAGCAGCGCCTCGCGCTTCGATTGTGCGCCGGAGCCGAAGTGCAGCGACGGCGAGTCCTCGAACACGACGAGCAGCGTGACCTCCCGCTCCTCGACAAATTTTTTCCGGTAGGGCTCGCCGAGGCGGGCGGTGACATTCCAGTCGATGTCGCGGACGTCGTCGCCGAACTCGTATTTCACCACCTGGTCGAACTCCATGCCGCGGCCGCGGAACGCGGAGCGATACTCGCCGCTCAGGACGTTCTCGACGGCGTGCCGCACCCGCCACTCCAATTGGCGAAGGAGGGCGAGGGGATTGGCGCTGACGTTGGGCGCTGGAGCGATGGCGGACATCGGGAAATCTTTCCTCCTTCTTCGTGATCTTGCTCTTTCGTCAGGTGGCCGGCCAGAGGCGGGCGGGCGTTTCCGAGAGAAAGATAAAGCGAAAGAGGAACGAGGAGGATTGCATCACTTCGTGCTGGGCACCGGCGTGCGCTCGACGACCTGCGACACGATTTTTTCGGGCGTGATCTCCTCGGCCTCGGCCTCGTAGGTGAGGCCGATGCGGTGGCGGAGGACGTCGGGGGCGAGTTCCTGCACGAGGGCCGGGGACAGATAATTCTGGCCGCGGAGCCAGGCGAGGGCGCGGCCGGACTGATAGAGTGCGAGCGAGGCGCGGGGCGAGGCGCCGAAGTTTAGGTAGCGTTTGCCGGCGCCGCCCTTTTCGGCGAGGGCCCGGGTGCCGCGCACCAGCGCGAGGATGTAGCCCTGCACCGCGGGCGAGAGATGGATGGCATCGACCTGGGCGCGCAACCCGAGCAACTCCTCGCCGCTCGATACGGCGGTGAGCGCCGGCTGTTTCGTGACCTGGCCCCAGCGTTGCATCATGGAGGATTCCTCCGCGGCACTTGGGTAGTCGACGATGAGCTTGAAGAGGAATCGATCCGTCTGCGCCTCGGGCAGCGGGTAGGTGCCCTCCTGCTCGATGGGGTTTTGCGTGGCCATCACGAAGAACGGATTCGGCAACGGATGCGTCTGCCCGCCGATCGTCACCTGGCGTTCCTGCATCGCTTCGAGCAGCGCGCTTTGGACTTTGGCGGGCGCGCGGTTGATTTCGTCGGCGAGGAGGAGGTTGGCAAAAATCGGCCCGTGGTGTGGGGTGAACTCGCCGGTCTTCGGCTGGAAAATCATCGTGCCGGTCACATCGCTCGGCAGCAGGTCGGGCGTGAATTGCACGCGCTCGAACTGGACGCCGAGGGCGGTGCCGAGGGATTTGACGAGCAGCGTCTTCGCGAGGCCGGGCATGCCCTCGAGGAGGACGTGGCCATTGGCGAGGAGCGCGACGAGCAGGCGCTCGACGGCGGCATCCTGACCGATGACGGCCTTGCCGATTTCATCGCGGAGTTTTTGGGACCAGACAGGACCGGTGATCATGGGAGGAGGTGAAGGGAAAGTGACAGGGAAAAGGGGAGGCGGAGACGCGAGGGCCAGGCGGGAGGGAAGGGAAGCGGGAAGACTGGAGCTGGAGATTGGAGGGCGTTTGACTCGGAGACAGAAGAATAGTTTCCCTAAGAAGAAAAGAGGCAGTCATGGCTTTACCAACCCAAATCGACGAGCGGCTGGCGGCGGTGGGCGCGAACGCCGCCGACGTGGAGGAGCGGTTTGTGCGCGGGTCGGGGCCCGGTGGCCAGAAAATCAACAAGACCAGCTCGACGGTGTGGCTGCGGCATGGGCCGACGGGATTGGAGGTGCGCTGCCAGCGGGAACGGTCGCAGGCCGCCAATCGGGCGCTGGCGTGGCTGGAAATGGTCGGACGGCTCGAGGCGCGGGCGCGGGCGGCGACCGACGCGGTGGTCGCCGCCCGCGAAACCGAGCGCCGCCGCACGCGCCAGAAGTCCTACGGGCAGAAGGTGCGGATGATTCAGGCGAAGAAGCATCGCGCGAAGCACAAGGCGAAACGCGGGCGGGTGAGCAGCGACGAGTGAGGGCGGGGGTGAATAGGGCAGGTCGCAGCCCCAAGAGCATTAACCTAATAGCCAGGTAATTTTTCTGCCCCCATTTTTCTGACTGATCGTCTTATTTTGTGAGCGAGACCAACTGAACTTTCTGTCGGCCCAAGTTCACCCACTGCAGCGTGCGCAGCGGGCTGAGACGAAGCAAGGAACGCAGATGGGGCTCATAGTTTGAAATCCCTTCAGTCAGGGCGGTGACCCGAAAGGCCGTTTCCGGGTTGATCAAGTGGAAGCATTGGCTGCCCAAGCGAGCGTTGCCGCGGGTCAAGGCCAACCGCTGCACAACCTTGCCTTCACCCCCGGCAAAGTGGATCAACGCTTCCGTGTAGAGTTCCAAATCCAGCCAGCATCCCCAGTCCTGCAATATGGCCAGGAGGTTTTCGCGGAAGCTTTGATCCGTCCGGTCCCGCTCCTGCCAGGCCTCCAGCTCGACGGCAAACTGGCGCCGCTCGATTTGCGTCAGCGTGGTGTTGATAAATCGCGACTCGACCTGCGCCGGTCTAAAATTGACGAGCTTGCCATGCTGTGCTCCGCACAGAAAAAGGTAGTTGAGCAATTGGGCTTCATGCACCCCGGCCAGCCCGAGGGCGGTCTTGAGTTCATAGATGCCGACGTTGGCGACGACCAGATCGAGCGAGTAGATTTTCGCGAAATCGCCGTGCGTGACCGTGACGGGAACTTCCTTAACCGCCGATAGCCCCGCCGCCGTGAGGCGCACGGTCAGGTCATTTTGGTAAATCGCCTCGTCGCAAAGCCGCCCCAGCTGATTCTGACACTCGAAGGCCACCCGCATCACTTGATAATCCAGCTCCGCAAACTCCTCCTGACTGACCGGGCACAAAGCAAGCGGGCCTGTGATTGGCATCGTTGGAGTCAGAAAAATAGGGTCAGAAAAATGAAAAGGAATCTTTTTCAGCACTCTAACTTCGCCAATTCGATTTGGTAAGTGCTGATGGGTCGCAGACCTGCCCGGCTTCAAACGCCGCCGCGCCGGCTCAATTTCCCGGGTGATACTTTCGCTCGGCGTGCTGCTCGACGTCTTCCCGGTAAAACCACACCTCCTTGAACTGGCCCTTGGCGTAGAGCGCGGCCTGATCGTTGAAGTGCGGCGAGGCGGGGTCGCCGCTTTCGCCACCGGCGAGCAGGCTCTTCGCTTTGAGGCGCGGGCCGAACTCGACGACGGCAACGAAGCTGTTGCCGACGCCGCCGTAGATTTTCTTGGTTTTCTGCGGGCCGACGGCGCTGAACGCCGCGAGCGAGCCCCAGTTGCTCGCCGTAAAGCCGACCGGCAGGCTCGGCTTCGCGTCGTCGAAGCCGGCCCCGACTTCGCCGCTGAGCCGCTGGAAGCGGTTGATTTCGCCCCACGGCGTTTTCCACGTGCCGAAGTTTTCCTGCAATTTTGCCGAGGCGCGTGCGAGGGCTTCGAGCCGCTGCGTCGCCGTCGTTTCGTGCGCGATGAAGTTATGGATCGCCAGCAGGTCGCCGGCGGCGAGGCCCTTGGCTTTCGTGGCTTCGCGGACTTGCGCGATCAAATCCTGGGCCCAGAAAATCGCGAGCGACGTCGCCACGGAACTCACCGACCAGCGGTGGTCCCACGCGCGCAACACGGCGATTTGCTCGGCGAGCTTCGCCTTCAGCGGATTGAGTGCCGCGGTGTCGTCGTAGGCTTTCAGCAACGCGGGCACGAGCACTTCGAACGCCGGCAACTCGCTGTCGAACGCCGCGGCGATGAGTTTTTCGAGCGTAAAGTCGTGCTGGTCGGTGAGCACGCGCACGGCGTGGAAGCCGCGCGGATTCTCCGGCCGCTTCCACATGTAGCGCGGGAAATCCTGCTGGCGGGGACTGTTGGGGCCCGCGGCGGAGAAGGGCCAGTTGTTCGTGTTGGCGAGCCAGCCGTTGGCCGGATTGAGGAGCGTGATCGTATCTTTCACGGCGTGCAGACCCTTCCACTCGGTCGCGGCGTTGGCGCCGTCGACCGGCTTGGTCCAGTCGAGCTTCGGATCGCGCACGGGGACGAAATTGCCGTGCCAATAGGCGATGTTGCCGTCCGCGTCCGCGTAGACGGTGTTGTTCGAGGAGTTGGTGCGCAGCTGCATCACGTCGAGAAACTGCGCGTAGGTCTTCGCCTTCGTTCGGCCGTAGGATTGCATGAGCGCTTTCACCGGCTCCTGCATGAGTTTCACGGCGACCCATTTTCCATTGGCGGCGCGAACGATCGGGCCCTGGTGGCTGAAGTAGGCGGTGATCGTTTTTTCGGCGGTGGTGGGGCCGGACTTGTAGGGGAGGGTGATCTTCTTCGCGACGAGCGGACGCTCGGCGTCGCCGTAGCGGTAGAAGACGCCGCCCGGCTTCTCGACGATGGTCTCCAGATATTCGTCGATCACATCGCCGCCGCCGGAGGTGTGCATCCAGCCGACGCGATCGTTGAAGCCTTGGTAGACGAAAAACTGGCCCCACGTCACGGCGCCGTAGGCGTTGAGGCCCTCGTCGCTGACGACGTTCACCTCGGGGCGAAAATAAAACGACGTGTGCGGATTGATCAGCAGCAGCGCGTGGCCGGCGGTCGTGTTTTTCGGGCCGATTGCGAAACCATTCGAACCGATCGAATCGTGTTCCTTGGGCGGCTCGACGACGGTCAATTTCTTGCCCGACTTTGGTCCGTAAAAATCTTCGAGGTCGCGGAGTGCGATCGACTCGATGTCGCCGCCGATGCTGCCCTCGGAAAACGTGAGCGCCATCCACGGCTCGAAGTGCGTGATGAGTTTCGGTTTCACGGCCGGGTGCGTGTGGAGGTAGTAGTTCAGCCCGTCGGCAAACGCGTCCATCAACGCCCGCAGCCACGCCGGACTCTCCGCGTATTTCGCCTGCATGTCGGTGGGATCGATGAAGAGCTTCATCCGTAGGTCGCGGTAGATTTCTTTTTCGCCCTCGATCTCCGCGAGCCGGCCGAGGGCGTTGACGTAGTTTAGTTCGACGCGATTAAAGTCGTCCTCGGCCTGCGCGTAGAGGAGGCCGAAGACGGCATCGGCGTCGGTCTTGCCGTAAACGTGCGGGATGCCCCACGTGTCGCGGATGAGGGTGACGTTGGCGGCGCGCTCTTTCCAGCGGACGAGATCGTCGGCGGACGCGGCGGCGACGAAACAAAACGGGGCGAGGGAAAGGATGAGCGCGAACAGGCGTTTCATACGGGCGAGTTTATTTGGTGAAACCCGAACGCTGGCAAGACGCACGAACGCTCCGCGAGCAAACGAAGAAAAAACGTGTTAGGGACAACGCGTTCCACCTCAGAGTAGCTCGACCACCTCGCCGACGCGCAAGCTGCCCGACTTCGTCTCGTTGATCAGATTCTGGCCGAAGATCACGCCGGTTGGATCGATGGCGTCGCGGCGGTAGGTCGCGAGTGTGCGGAGCGGCTCCTTGCCGCGTTCGCCCGTGAGCTGGTCGGTCGTGGTGACGATGCAGCGGATCGACGGGCCGGCGGCGCGGAAGACCGCCGTGCCGACGCGGAAGCGCGGCCAGGTGTCCTCGGCAAACGCGGGGCAGCCGGTGACCACAAGGCTTGGGCGGAAGCGGCTCATCGGAACCGCCTCCTCGCCGTGCGCCACGATGCGGTCGTTCAAGTCGGCGAGCGAGGCCTCGCTGATCACGAGCATCGGCGCGCCGTCACTGAAGTTGAAAGCATCGCCCGCGCGCGCGGCGGATTTTAGCACTGGCCGGTGAAACGCCGGCCCGATGCGGACGAGCCGGCAGCGCGTCGCGAGAAACGCGGAAAGAAATTCGGCGACGGCGTCGCCGCAGTCCTCGGCTTGCAGGCCTTCGCTTTTCCAAATTGTCACGGTGCGCAGCGGCGCCGCGGGATCGGGCGAGAGGGCGACCCGCACGTTGCCGGCGCCGGCGGCGGCGAGCGTGAGGTGGGTGGCGTCGCGCGCAGTGTCGACGTGCGTCATGCGGGGGAGGGTGCGCTGCGTGAGGAAGCGGCCGGTCTCATCGACGACGAGGAAGCGGCGGTCGCCGACGAGACCGAGGGCGTCGACCTCGGCAGAGTTCACGGCGAAGCCGCGGAGTCCTTTGACGGGGTAAATGAAAAGGCCGGAGAGGTGCATGGATTGGAGTCAGATGGATGGCCGCGTCGCTGCGCTCCTGCTAATGAACTCATCCGGTTTGTCATTGCGAGCCCGGCTTGGCGGGCGCGGCAAGCCAGCTGAAATTCCAGATGGATGGCCACGTCGCCGCGCTCTCGCCAGAGGCGAGCAAGCCTCGCCATGACAAACCGACGGGAATCGCTCGTGGCGGAGAGCCGGCACAATGAACTCGCCAGCGGCGCGGCTCCTTTGGAATGTAGCGCCGTTCCCGGTCCCCCGTCCGTCCCACTGTCCATGGCTGAAGCCACCACCAAAGCCGTTTTCCTCTCCTATGCCTCCCAAGACGTGGCGGCGGCATTGCGCATCTGCAACGCACTCCGCTCTGCGGGCGTCGAGGTGTGGTTCGATCAGAGTGAGCTCGTTGGGGGCGATCAGTGGGACCAGAAGATCCGCGGGCAGGTGAAAGCGTGCGATTTGTTTGTGCCGGTGATTTCCGGGGCGACGCAGGCGCGGCTCGAAGGGTATTTCCGGCTCGAATGGAAACTGGCCGCCCAGCGCACGCACACGATGGCCGATGCGAAACCGTTTCTGCTCCCCGTCGTGATCGACACGACGGGCGATGCCGAGGCGCACGTGCCGGAGGAATTTCGCGCCGTGCAGTGGACGCGCCTGCCGGCGGCGAAACGCCGCCGGCGTTTTGCGCGCGGGTGCAGAAATTACTGGGTGGTTCGGAAGTGGCACGGGCTTTCCAGCCCGTGTCTCCGGCCGAATCCACGGGCTGGAAAGCCCGTGCCACGCCGAAGGCGGGTCGCCGCATCCCGGCGGCGGCATGGATCGCGGCTGTTTTGACGCTTGTCATCGCGGCGGGCGCTTGGCTGTGGCTGAGGCGTCCCGCCTCAGTTCAGAATACTGCCCTGAGGCGGGACGCCTCAGCCACGACTACTGTCACCGCCCCCCTCACCGAGGCCCAAAAACTCGTGGCGCAGGCGCGGCAGGTTTACGAAAGCGGCGACGAGATCAACCGCGACAATCTCTTCCTCGCCGAGGAGCTGGTGCAGCGCGTGCTGGCGAGCGACCCGGCCGAGCCCTCCGCGTGGGAGTTCGGCGCGTGGCTTTCCTACATGATGGTCTGGCACCAGATCGACGAGTCCGGCGCGCGCCGCGAAAAAATGCTGCAGCAAGTCAACCGCGCGGCCGCGCTCGCGCCGGATACGGTGTCGGCGCGCCATCGGGAGGTCCCGACAGATCCTGACCCACCTGGGCGACGAGCAGGATCGGGGGCAGGAGGAGGATTGTGGGACTGAGGTGAGGGGCGCGCTTGACGAGGAGATCGGCCGGGGTGAAGTCGCCGCGTGAGCGGTTTTTGCGGGCGAAGTT
>SIBG01000045.1 GCA_009695305.1 Opitutus sp.
CCGCGACCGCGCTGGAGCCAGCTGAACTCACCCGATTGTTGCACGAGACGATCAAGAAAGTCGGCGACGACATCGAGGGACTGCGCTTCAACACCGCGATTTCGCAGATGATGATCTTCACCAACTCGCTGCAGAAAGCGCCCGCGATCAGCCGCGACACGATGCTCGCGTTTCTAAAACTACTCGCTCCCTTTGCACCCCATCTATCGGAGGATCTCTGGGAGCGGCTCGGAGAAAGACCATCCATCCAGCACGCGGCCTGGCCGAAGTTTGATGCTGCACGACTGGAGGCGAGCGAGGTGAAGCTGGTCTTTCAAGTAAACGGAAAACACCGCGGTGATCAGCTCGTGGCGATCGGCCTCACCCAGGCCGAGGCGGTGGCGCTCGCCCTAGCCCACCCTCGCATTGCTTCACTGCTCGCCGGCAAGTCGCTCAAGCGCGTGGTTTTCGTCCCGGCTAAGATCCTGAATCTTGTAACCGAGTAAGTAAACATACGCACTTGCCAAATCTAGGGTTTATACCCCATTTTATGCGCACCAGTTAGCGCATCAATCTATCAGCCCGATCGCATTCCAACCACCATGAAAATTAAATGGTTTCTTTATCCGCACACGCTGCCCGAGATCGTGCAGTCATGGAAGGGCTACTCCGCCCGCGCGGCAAACCGGCTGCTGGGGCGTGCCGGTGCCTTCTGGCAGGCCGAGCCCTACGACCATCTGATCCGTGACGACGCCGACTTCGCCCACGCCGTGCGCTATATTTTGGAAAATCCGCTCAAGGCGGGCTTGCGCGATTGGCCTTGGGTGTGGGCCAGCGATGAGGCTCGTCGTCTCGCCGGCCTTTTGCGGCATGGGCGTGTGGGCTGAAGTGGCACGGGCTTTCCAGCCCGTGATGGCTTTGCTGCGGATGCAAATTCCCGAAAAATTCATGGGCTGGAAAGCCCATGCCACGCGATCCATAGTCACGGGCCGGTAGGCCCGTGGCACCGCTACCCTACTACCTACTTCACAATCAGCGTCCCCTTCATCCCGACGGCGTAGTGCGCGGGGAAGGTGCAGAGGAAGGGATATTCGCCGGGCGCGGGGGCCTTGAACGTCACTTCGCCGCTCTTGCGCGGCCCGAGCAGGCCGATGCTGGCGATGACCTGGTCCTTGAGACTGGCCGGAATATAGTCGGTGTCCTTCGCGGTCATCGCCACGGTGGCAAACGCCATGGCATCGGAGCCGGCTTTCAGCAGCACCCAGTTGTGGCCCATCGCCTCCTTGGGCATCGTGCCGGCGTTGGTGAGGATGACTTTGATCTCCTCGCCCGCCTTCGCCTCGATGGTCGTGAGGCTGTATTTCATGGTGTCGTTGCCGGTGATTTCGACGACGCGCGGTCCAGCCGGGGCGGCGGCGGGCGCAGCAGCGGCGGCTGGAGCCGCGGCAGTGGCGCCAGCGGTGGCGGAGTCTTTCTGGCCGCAACCAGAAACAACAAGGGCAGCAAGGGCGAGGGTGAGAAAGAGTCGAATATTCATAGCACGCAGACCATTGGCAGCGCCGCGACGAATGCAAACCCGAAGGTGCGACCGGTCGCGCGCCGCCAAAGCCCGGCCTCGCGGGGTCAACGACTTTTTTCCCCGACGCGGCCCAGCCCCCGGCACCCACCGGAATTTAGAAGAAATGCTGCACGCGAAAACAAATTGTGCGCCCAACAAATTATGCGGATTATGGCTTGAAATGCCGGAGCGTTCACGAACTCTGTGCAGCCTTGGTGCCCACACTGCCTCGACTCTCCCTTTTCACGACAGCACACATGCGTTTCTCTTCCTTCCTCCAGCCACTCGCCCGATGGTCAGGCCGCGCCGGGCTCGCGCTCGCCGGCCTCGCCCTGCTCCCCGGCTGCAAATTCTATGACATCTGGCGGATGGACGGCCACCAATCGACCCTCGTCGTCGACGGCCCCGTCGCCCGCTCCCAGCGCGATTTGTTCTACGTCACTTGTTGGGTGACGCTCGTGATCTTCATCCTCGTCGGCGCCGTCCTCGCCTACGCGACGTGGAAATTCAAGGCCCGAAACGCGGCCGACGAGCACGCCGAGCCGCCGGAGCAGGGCCATGGCAATCCGCTCGTGGAAATGGGCCTCATCGCCGGGTCGGTCCTGGCTCTCGTGATCATCGCCTATCCGACACTGACCTCGCTGTGGTATACCTATGATGTGCCCACCGAGGAAAAAAAGGATGCCTATGAAATCACGGCGACCGGCTACCAGTGGTGGTTTAAGTTCGAGTATCCCCATGAACAGATCAACGGCGCCGGCGCCCTGACGGCCTCCAACGAACTCGTGATCCCCGCCGGCCGCGCCGTGCGCGTCAACCTCCGCACGGTCGACGTCATCCACTCGTTCTGGATTCCGAAACTTGCCGGCAAGGTCGACATGATCCCAAACCGCGCGAACTTCCTGTGGCTGAAAGCCGACCAGCCCGGCTACTTCTGGGGGCAGTGCGCCGAGTATTGCGGCGATTCGCACGCGGTGATGCGTTTCCGCGTCGTCGCGCTGGGGCCGAAAGAATTCAACGAATGGCTCGACTCTCAGCTGCAGGGAGCGCGGAGCGTCGCGGTGAAAACCGCGGCGGCCGGGCAGGCCAAGGCGCAATTCGCCGCGCTGCGGACGTTCAAAACCAACGAGGCCGGGGTCACCGACAAGTTTGAGGTCGCCCCGCTCGAGGCCTGGCGCGCGAAGCAGTTTCCCGAGAAAAACGAGGACGGCGCGCTCATCGCCCAGGGCAAGGCGTTGTTTACGTCGAAGACTTGCATGGCCTGCCACACCATCCGCGGCCACGGCGCGGTCGGCGTGACGGCCCCGGATCTCACGCACCTCGGCTCGCGAACGACGATCGCCGCCGGCCTGCTCGAAAACAATCGTGAGCAACTCCAGCGGTGGATTCACAATCCCGCCGCGGTGAAGCCCGGCAACAAGATGGCCAAGGGCTACATCGACAATAAGATTTCCCTCACGCCCGAAGATGAGGCCGCCCTCGTCGCCTACCTGGAAAGCCTGAAATGACCGTGAGCGTCCCGCATTTCCCCTTGGTCATGGTGCGTCCCGCCGCATCGCTGCGCTCCGCGCCATGACCCGCGAAAATTAACTTAGCGCGCCGAATCCTCTCCGAATCTCACCGCCCACCCGACTCACCACATGGACGCACTGGCCAAATCCGATTTTCACTCCAAGGAGGAATCCGCTCCCGCGAAACCCTTCGTGCTCTGGCGCCCGACGGCGAAGTCCGGCCTCATCGACTGGCTCACGACCGTCGACCACAAGAAGATCGGGTTCCTCTACGGCTTCTTCGCGCTGATTTTCTTCCTCGTCGGCGGCTTCGAGGCGCTGCTCATCCGCACGCAGCTGATGTTTCCAAACAGCGACGTGCTGACCGCGCAGCAATACAACCGGATGTTCACGATGCACGGGACGACGATGATCTTCCTCGCCGTCATGCCGCTGGGCGCCGCGTTCTTCAACATCATCATGCCGCTGCAAATCGGCGCGCGCGACGTCGCGTTCCCCCGGTTGAACGCTTTCTCGCTGTGGACGTTTTGCGCCGGGGCGATCATCGTCAACATCGGCTGGTTTCTCCCGTCCGATCGTTGGGGCGCACCCGACGCCGGCTGGTTCGGCTACTCGCCGCTCACCTCCAAGGGATTTAATCCTGCCCACGCCACCGATTTTTGGATCATGGGCCTGCAACTCCTCGGCGTCGCCTCCATCGCCGCGGCGCTGAACTTCATCGTCACAATCATCAACATGCGCGCGCCCGGCATGACGATGATGCGACTGCCGGTGTTTGTGTGGATGACGCTGATCACCTCCTTCCTCATCATCCTCTCGTTCCCGGCCATCACGATCGCCCTCGTCGAGCTGATGATGGACCGCCAGTTCGGCACGAATTTCTTTGAGGTGTCCGGCGGCGGCATGCCGATTTTGTGGCAGCACTTGTTCTGGGTGTTCGGGCATCCCGAAGTTTATATTTTGATTCTGCCCGCCATGGGCATCGTCTCGGAAATCCTGCCGTGCTTCTCGCGCAAGCCGCTCTACGGCTACCCGATCGTTGTCTTCTCGGGAGCGTCCATCGGCTTCCTCGGCTTTGCGGTGTGGAGCCACCATATGTTCACCACGGGGTTGGGCGCGGTCGCGACGGCGGCCTTCGCGCTCGCGACGATGTGCATCGCCGTGCCGACCGGCGTAAAGATTTTCAACTGGATCGGCACGCTCTGGGGCGGCCACCTCCAGATGCGCACGCCTATGATGTTCGCGCTCGGTTTCATCTGGATGTTCATGATCGGCGGCTTCTCGGGCATCATGCACTCGGCCGCCCCAGCGGACGCCCAGCAACAGGACAGCTATTTCGTCGTCGCCCATTTCCACTACGTGCTCATCGGCGGCTCGATCTTCGCGCTGCTCGCCGGTATCCATTACTGGTTCCCGTTGATTTTTGGGAAAAAGGTCAGCGAATTCTGGGGCAAGCTCTCGTTCTGGGTGATCTTCATCGGCTTCAACACGACGTTTTTCCCGCAACACTTCCTCGGCCTGAACGGCATGCCGCGCCGCACGTTCACTTATGATCCGAACATGGGCTGGAACACCGCCAACTTCATCTCGACCATCGGCTCCTATGTTCTCGGCGTTGGCATGCTGATCTATTTCGTGGTGATCGTTTACACCTATCTCAAGGGCAAGCGCATCGGTCACGACGTCTGGGATGGCCGCACGCTCGAATGGTCGATCCCGAACCCGCCGCCGGAATATAATTTCCGCGTCATCCCGACGGTCCACGCCCGCGATGCGTGGTGGTATGAAAAGCATCACAAGGAGGAAATCGCCCAAGAGCAGGCGGAGCACGCCAAGGCCGAGGCCGCGCACGGCGGCATCCACATGCCTTTCTCGTCGATCTATCCCTTCGTCGCGAGCTTCGGCATCCTCATCGCCTCGATCGGCATCACCGCCTTCGACAGCAATCCCGCCCCCGGCATTCACTGGAAGCTCGGCTTGTCCCTCACCGGCGGCATCGTGATGTTCATCGGGATCTATCTCTGGTCGCTCGAAGGCAATGAAGGCTACCACCTGCACCTCGATGACGAAAGCCACGCACCCGAGACCAAGCCCTCCGCCAAGCCGCACTGAACTAGTTCCGCCATCTCCTCCTCTTTTCCCTCTCCCTTTCCCTTTCACTTCCGCCCATGAGCAGCCACGCGGCCACCATCGACCATCATCACGATCCGAGCACCTCGACCGGCATCCCAAACAAGAAACTGCTCATGTGGGCGTTTCTCGCGTCGGACTGCATGTTCTTCGGCACGCTGATCTCCACGCATCTCATTTACCGGCTGCATCCGCCCGCGGGCGGCCTGCGCCCGGTCGAGGTCTTCGATGTCGCGCTCACGTCGTTCTCCACGTTCATCCTCCTGATGTCGTCGCTGATGATGGCCCTGGCAGTGAATGCCATCCAAAAAGGCAACGTGAAGAGCTGCCGCTGGTCGCTGCTGACGACGATCCTCTTCGGCACCATCTTCCTCGGCTGCCAGGTATTCGAGTTCAATGATTTCGTGGTCGAAAAGCACATGACGCTCTCGAACAGCCTGCTCGGCACGACGTTTTACACCCTCACCGGCACGCACGGCACGCACGTGGCGATCGGCGTCCTGTGGCTCGGACTGATGTATGTCCGCTCCTTCAAACCGACGACCACCGAGGGTCAAAACGTCTGGCTGACCACGCTCCTGCACCTGGTCGCACTCTTTGGGGCGGTCCTGCTCGCGCTGAAAGTCGTGCTCGGGCTGGTCTGGTCGATCCAGGGCTTCGAGGGACACACGCTGGCCACCTTCGTCAGCCGCGAATTCCTTCCGATGGCGGGGTTGCTCATTTGCACCGGCGGCTTGTTCTGGTTCGGCCGCGCCCGCACGCCGGTCGACTTCACGCAGCACCATGCGATCGACGTCGAGTCAATGGGCCTCTACTGGCACTTCGTCGACATCGTCTGGATCGTCATCTTCACCGCCGTTTACCTGCTCGAATACCTCTGAACTGTAGGTCGGGCTTTACGCCCGACGCGTCGGGGATAAACCCCGACCTACGTCACCACCACTGCTTCCACCATGAATTCTCCCGCCACCACTGCTGTCGCCCACGATCACGGGCATGACGAAAGCAAGTTCCACATCTACGTGCAGATCGCCATGCTCCTCGCCGTGATCACCGGCGTGGAGATTATCGCGATCTACCTGCCCTTCGCGAAATGGATGATCGTCACCGGGCTCGTCGTGCTTTCGACGGTGAAGTTCATGTTCGTCATTTTCTACTTCATGCATCTGCGCTGGGACAAACCGTTCTGCACGATCCTGTTTTTCATCGGCCTCGTCCTCGCGGGCGGCACGATGTGGGCGCTCCTGCAGCTCTTCGCCGTCGAGGCCAGCCTTCCGCTACCGACCTGAGCAAGTCGCCCGAAATTTTTCTTCCTTCCAAGGCGGCCTCCGGGCCGCCTTTCTTTTTCCATGATCGACTGGCGGCACTGGCACAACGAACCCTACCTCATCGGCGGGCTCGTCTTCCTTGGCTGGCTCTGGGCCGTGCTCGCCGGCCCGCTACGCGGTCGCCTCGCCCCGGGCGAACGATTCCCTCGCGCCCACGCGTGGAAATTCTACGCCTCACTCGCGATCTTCTACCTCGCCGTCGGCTCGCCGCTCGACCAGATCGGCGAGCGCTTCCTGTTCAGCGCCCACATGTTTCAGCACCAGCTGCTGATCTACCCGGCCGCGATCCTGTTCCTGCTCGGCCTGCCCTCTTGGATGGCCGACACCGTTTTCGGGCGCCCGGCCCTGCGTCGGCCGCTGCGCACCCTGACCCACCCGCTGAGCTGCGCGGTAATCTTCACGCTCGTGATCAGCCTCTGGCACGCGCCGCTGCTCTACGATTGGGCGCTGCAGGATAAACTCGTCCATGTCGGCGAACACGTGATGTTCTTCGGCGCCGGGTTGTTCTACTGGTGGCCGATCCTAAGCCCGTCGCGGGCCCTCCCGCCGCTCGGCTACGGCGGCCAGATGCTTTACTTCTTCAGCGGGCTCGTGCTGATGACGCCGATCTTCGCCTACATCACGTTTTCCGAACAGGTGCTCTACGCCACCTACGAATATGCCCCGCGGCTCTTCGCGAATTTCTCCGCAACAGAGGACCAGCTCCTCGCGGGCGTGGGCATGAAACTAGTGGGCATGGGTGTGGCCGGTCTCGCCTTCGCCGTCAGCTTCTACCGCTGGTTTCAAGCCGGCGAACGGCGGGACGCCCGGCCAGAATCGAAACCCGCCTAAACCGATTCAATGGTCTTCGGCTGCGCGGAAGCGCGGATCCGAGTTCCCCACGAATTCCCGCCGGTTCACTTCGCGGCCAACCGGATCGAGAGGCTTTTCAACTGCGTCGGCTCGCGGCCCACGAGGATGAGTTTGTGGGGGCCAGCGGACAGCTTGAAACGTTTGGGGGCAAATTCATCGTTGTTGCCGTCGCCATTCCCGCGCCAGCTGACGATCCTTTCCTCAAATCCCTTCGTCACGTCGATGTCCCAGATCATCAGCGGGTCTTCCGGCTGGGCGTCGATATTCAGGAAAAAAGAGTTCTCTTCTTCGCCGGTCGCGTTCACCACGGCATGGATGACATATTCGCCGGCGGTCGTAATCGTGAACTCAAATACCGCCTTGCCGCCGCCCGTCAGCTCGGTCGTTTCCGGCTGGGCGATGACGCCCGCCTTCAAGGCCAACGGCGCGCTCAGCACCGCCGCCGCCGCCGGGAGCGTGACCGCGGCCGGCGTCGCTTTGGGGGCGGCACTCTGCGCGGACAAAGGAATCGCCAGCGTGCACGTCAGCAGGAGGGCAGAGATTTTTTTCATGGGAGAGTTGTGACCCATCCACCGGGCTAAGTCATCAAAGAAATTCGCCGGGCCAAATTCCAGTCGGGCGCGGTTGGTGGCACGTTTCCCGTCACATTTCTCCGCTGCTTCCGGGCCGGCGGGTGCGACCCGGTCAGAGTTTCTCGTCCATCCGGCGCAATCGTGCCGACATGACGGTCATGACCTGCAACGCAAAATAGGGATTTTGCTGCACGAGAAACACGAAGCGCGCCCGGTGGATCAGCGCCAGCGTGGCATCGGACTTCACGATGGCGGTGGCCACCCGCGGCTGGTCTTCCACCAGCGCCATCTCGCCGAAAACGCCGCCCGCTTCGACGGTTTCAACCACCGCCCCGTGAATCATTATTTCGACGGAACCAGCGATGACGCCGAACATCATGTCGCCCCGGTCGCCAGTTCGAAACACGACGTGGCCCGCGGGGAAAAATTGCGCGAGCTGGTCTTTTTCGAAGTAAATTTTCATCGAGAGGTGGGGCGCTCACGGTGGCGTTTCCGCGCAGGTCCCCTAGGGGCGAACAGTTCGCGCCAAAAGGCAATTCCAAGCGCGGCGCGGATAACTCAGGCGAGAGCTGCTTCACTCCGTCCCAAATGTTTTGCCTGGCCGGGACTCACGCCTTCGTCGGCGCGAACAGATCGTCCACTGAATCGCTCTCGACGTTGACGTCGGCGAACAGCCACGAGGAGAGGTAGCGTTCGCTGCTCGAGGGGATGATGACGACGATCTGCTTGCCCTTGTTTTCCGGCCGTTGCGCCAGCTGGAGCGCGGCCCACACCGCGGCGCCCGACGAGATACCGATTGGAATCCCATCGAGGGTGTTGACCTGTTTGCTGATTGGGCCGGAATCGGCCTCTTTCACGCGAATGATTTCGTCGTAAATTTTCGTGTTGAGAATCGAGGGCACGAAGCCGGCGCCGATGCCCTGCAGCTTGTGCGGACCCGGCGCGCCCCCGGAGAGCACGGGCGAAGCGTCCGGCTCGAGCGCGACAATCTTCACCGAGGGCTTGCGGGCTTTGAGCACTTCACCGACGCCGGTGATGGTGCCGCCCGTGCCGACGCCGGAGACGACGATGTCGACCTTGCCGTCGGTATCGCGCCAGATTTCCTCCGCGGTCGTCTGGCGATGAATGGCGGGATTCGATGGGTTGTTGAATTGCTGCAAGATGACGCTGCCAGGGATCTTCGCGGCGAGTTCCTCCGCCTTGGCGATGGCGCCTTTCATGCCCTTCGGCCCTTCGGTAAGCACGAGGCGGGCTCCCAGGATTTTGAGGAGTTTGCGGCGCTCCATCGTCATCGTCTCCGGCATCGTGAGAATGAGTTTCAGGCCCTTCGCGGCGGCGACAAACGCAAGCGCGATGCCCGTGTTGCCGCTGGTCGGCTCGATGAGGACGGTTTTGGCGTTGATCTTTCCACTCTTCAGCGCGTCGTCGATCATGGCAAAGCCGAGGCGGTCCTTGACGCTCGAAAGCGGATTGAAGAACTCGAGCTTGAGGAGAATCTCCGCCTGCGCGTTGTGCGCGGCGGCCGTGCGGTTGAGGCGAACGAGTGGCGTGTTGCCGATGGTTTCAGTGATATCGTTGTAGATTTTGGCCATGATGGGAGGGGGCTGAGGTTATTGTCTGGGTAAAAAAATTGCGCGAAGGGCTACCTTACCGTGTCCCTGCGCCGGTGCAAGAACCGCGCTCACGGGGAAAACCGGATCGGGTTCGCCAGCCGCCCGGGACGGGCATGAGATCGATCAATTGTTCCATGGCGTTGAATTCCTGCCCGCAGTGCAGCAGGTGCCGGAGGTCGCCGCCGCTCAAAATCGTGACATAAATTTTCAGCGACATCAGCGAGCGCGGCCCGGGACAAACTTGATCGATTTCCGGCGAATCCGGCCAGCCGAGTGCTCGGTCGCCGACTTCCCGGCCCCTACCACTTCAGCCGCAGGCCGTCGTAAGCGGGCGCGATGCCGGGCGGAAGCGCGGCGGCCAGCATGCCGTGATCGCTCAGGTGCGTCAGATGGGTGAGCCAGGTCTGCGGCGCGCCGATTTCCTGCGCGACCGTCACGGCCTCGTCGATGCTCAGGTGCGATGGGTGCGGCGTTGGGCGCAGACCGTCGAGCACGAGGACGGTGGCGCCGCGGGCGAGCGCCACGGCCTCGCGCGGCACGGATTTGCAGTCGGTGTAGTAGGCAAATTTCTTCCCGCTGCTGCGCTCGGTGAAGACAAGGCCGAGGGTGTTGACCCCACCATGCGGCAGCAGCGTGGAGTGAATCGTGCCCTGCGGCAGGTCGAGCACCGGCGGCAAGTCCGCGAGTTTGAACGCGGCGTAGCCCTTCGAGATTGGGCGTTCGCTCATCGCGTAAGGATACATCGCCCGCGTTCGGGCCCGGCCCTCTTCGGTCGTGTAAACCGTCAGCGCCACGCCGCCGTGCAAATCACAAAACCGCCGCAGATCGTCCATGCCCGCGATGTGATCAGCGTGGCCGTGAGTCAGAATGAAAACGTCGAGTTGCTCGATTCTCTCCCGCAAGCACTGAAGACGAAATTCCGGCGCCGCATCCACCTGCACATGGAGTCCGTCCATCACCACGTGAATCGAAGCCCGCGTGCGATGGTTGCGCGGGTCCGGCGACGTGCAGACGGCGCAGAGGCAGGCGATCATAGGCACGCCCTGCGAAGTGCCCGTGCCGAGAAAGATGACTTCCATGAGAGCACCAAAGCAAGCCTACCACGGTGGCGAAAGAAAACAAAAAAGGCGTTTCGCCGAAGCGAAACGCCTTTTGAAAACGTGCCCCGCCGGGGCGAGACGCGGAAGATTTTGGCTTAGTAATCCATGCCACCGCCGCCGTGACCGTGACCGCCGGCCGCCGAAGATTCTTTCTTCTCCGGGATCTCGGTGATCATGCACTCAGTCGTCAGCAGCAGGCCGGCGATCGAGGCCGCGTTTTGCAGCGCGGTGCGGGTGACCTTCGTCGGGTCCACCACGCCGGCCTTTACGAGGTCCTCGTATTCGCCCGTGGCCACGTTGTAGCCATAGTTGCCCTTGCCGGAGGCCACCTGGCCGACGACCACGGCACCTTCGACGCCGGCGTTGGCGCAGAGCATGCGGATCGGGGACTCGATCGCGCGGCGCACGATTTGTGCACCGATCGCCTCGTCGCCCTCGAGCTTCACGCCATCGATGGCCTTCGCGCAGCGGAGCAGCGCCACACCACCACCAGCGACGATGCCCTCTTCGACGGCGGCACGGGTCGCGTGGAGCGCGTCTTCGACGCGGGCTTTCTTTTCCTTCATCTCAACTTCGGTGGAGGCACCGACGTTGATGACGGCGACGCCACCGGCGAGCTTGGCGAGGCGCTCCTGGAGCTTCTCGCGGTCGTAATCGGAGGTGGTCTCGTCGATCTGGCGGCGAATTTGCTTCACGCGCGCCTGGATGTCGGAGGACTTGCCGCCGCCCTCGATGATGGTCGTGTTTTCCTTGTCGACCGTGATCCGCTTGGCGCGGCCGAGGTCGGCAATCTGGATGTTCTCGAGCTTGATGCCGAGGTCCTCGGTGATGCATTTGCCACCGGTGAGAACCCCGATGTCCTCGAGCATGGCCTTGCGGCGGTCGCCAAAGCCGGGGGCCTTGACGGCGCACACGTTGAGCGTGCCGCGGATCTTGTTCACGACGAGGGCCGCGAGGGCTTCGCCTTCGACTTCCTCGGCGATGACGAGGAGGGGCTTGCCGCCCTTGGCGACCACCTGGAGCAGTGGGAGGAGATCCTGCAGGCTCGAGATTTTCTTCTCGTGGATCAGCACGTAGGCGTCCTCGAGGACGGCTTCCATGCTCTCGGCGTTGGTCGTGAAGTAGGGCGAGAGATAGCCCTTGTCGAACTGCATGCCCTCGACGACGTCGAGGGTGGTCTCGATGGATTTGTTCTCCTCGACCGTGATGGTGCCGTCCTTGCCGACCTTGTCCATGGCGTCGGCAATGATGTTGCCGATGGTGTCATCCCAGTTGGCGGAGACGGTGGCGACCTGGCGGATTTCCTCGCGGTCATTGACCTTCTTGGAAATGCGCGCGAGCTCGGCGACGGCGGCTTCGACCGCCTTGTCGATGCCGCGCTTGAGGAAGATCGGGTTCGAGCCGGCGGTGACGTTCTTGAGGCCTTCCTTGTAGATGGACTCAGCGAGCACCGTGGCGGTGGTCGTGCCGTCGCCCGCGGCGTCGGAGGTCTTGGAAGCGACTTCCTTCACCATCTGCGCGCCCATGTTCTCGTAGGGATCGGGAAGTTCGACTTCCTTGGCGACGGTGACGCCGTCCTTGGTGACGGTCGGGGAGCCGAATTTTTTGTCGATGACGACATTGCGGCCCTTGGGGCCGAGGGTGACTTTCACCGCGCGCGAGAGCAGCTCGACGCCACGGAGAATTTTATGACGAGCGGCCTCGTCGAAGAGGAGTTGTTTGGCAGCCATGATAATTTAGTTTTGGTTTAGAATTGAGAGTTGAACGACGGGAACTCAGGCGATGACGCCGAGGATGTCGTCTTCGCGGACGAGGGTGTATTTCTTGTCTTCGAGTTTCACTTCGGTGCCGCCGTATTTGCTGATGAGCACACGGTCGCCGACCTTGACTTCGAAGGGCGTGATTTTTCCGTCCTCGTTTTTCTTGCCGGTGCCGAGGGCGATGACTTTCGCCTCCTGCGGTTTTTCTTTGGCGCTGTCCGGGATGATGATACCTCCGCGGACCTGCTCTTTTTCTTCGATGTGCTCGACGAGAACACGATCACCGATGGGTTTGATTTTGACGTTGGCCATATGTGGTTGGGTTTGGGTTGAAGGGTTGATTTAGTTTTTGTTTTTTCAGCAAAGCACACCTGCCGCGATGAACGCAGCGGACGCGCAAAGGGTGAAAGTTATTTTTTCTTCTCTTCGTCGACAACTTCGAAGTCAGCTTCGACCACGTCGGCTTTCTTCTCGGTCTTCTTCGCGGCGCCCTCGGCCGGGGGCGGGGCGCCGGCGGCCTCGGCGGGGGCGCCCGCGGCGCCGGCCGCTTGCGCGGCCTTCTGCGCCTCGGCATAGAGTTCGGCGCCGACAGCGGTGAGTTTCTCGGTCGCGGACATCATGCGCGCGGGGTCATTGCTCTCGAGCTCCTTCTTTGCCTCGGTGAGGGCCGCCTCGATTTTCGACTTCTTGTCGGCGGGTAGTTTGTCGCCGGACTCTTTCAGGGTTTTTTCGAGCTGGTAGATCGCGCTGTCGAGCTGGTTCTTGGTCTCGACCGCCTCCTTGCGCTTGCGATCTTCCTCCGCGTGGAGTTCGGCATCCTTGGTCATTTTCTCCACTTCTTCCTTCGAGAGGCCGGACGAACCTTGAATGGTGATTTTTTGGTCTTTGCCGGTGCCGAGATCCTTGGCGGAGACGTGCAAAATGCCGTTCGCATCAATGTCGAAGGTGACCTCGATCTGCGGCGCCCCGCGGGGCGCGGGCGGAATGCCATCCAGCCGGAAGGTGCCGAGCACTTTGTTGTCGCGCGACATCGGACGCTCACCCTGGAGGACGACGATTTCGACGGATGGCTGGCTGTCGCTGTAAGTCGAGAAAGTCTGCGTCTTCTTCGAGGGAATGGTGGTGTTGCGCGGGATCATCGCCGTGGCGACCTGCCCCGCGGTTTCGATGCCGAGCGTGAGGGGCGTCACGTCGAGCAGGAGCACGTCGCGCACTTCGCCCTTGAGCACGCCGCCCTGAATCGCGGCGCCAACGGCGACGACTTCATCGGGGTTGACGCCCTGATGCGGCGGCTTGCCGCCGAGCATTTTCGCAATGTCGACGATCTTCGGCATGCGGGTCATCCCGCCGACGAGCACGAGCTCGTCGATTTGCGCGGACGTAAGGTCGGCGTCTTTGAGGCAGCTCTTGAACGGCGCGATGCAACGCTCGGAAAGCGCATCGCAGATCTGCTCCATCTTCGCGCGGCTGAGCTGCACGTTGAGGTGCTTCGGACCCGACGCGTCCGCGGTAATGAACGGTAGATTGATGTCCACCGACTGCGTGGACGAGAGGGCGATCTTGGCCTTTTCGGCTTCTTCCTTCAGGCGCTGCAGCGCCATCGGATCCTTGCGGAGGTCGATCCCGTTGTCCTTCTTGAAAGTATCGACGAGCCAGCCGATCAGGGCGTCATCCCAATTGTCACCGCCGAGGTGCGTGTCGCCATTCGTGGCCTTCACCTCGAACACGCCGTCGCCGATCTCGAGCACCGACACGTCAAACGTGCCGCCGCCGAGGTCGAACACCGCGATTTTCTCGTCCTTCTTTTTGTCGAGACCGTAGGCGAGCGAGGCCGCCGTGGGCTCGTTGATGATGCGGAGCACGTCGAGACCGGCGATCTTGCCCGCGTCCTTCGTCGCCTGGCGCTGGGAGTCGTTAAAATACGCGGGCACGGTGATGACGGCCTGCGTGACCTTTTCGCCGAGGTAGGACTCGGCATCGGCCTTCAGCTTGCCGAGCACGAAAGCGGCGATCTGCTGCGGCGCGAATTGTTCGGTCTTGTCGCCGGCTTTTACCTCGATGTAAGCGTCGCCATTTTTGCCCTCGACGACCTTGAAGGGCATGTTCTTCGCCTCGACGCTGACTTCGGAAAATTTGCGCCCGATCAACCGCTTCGCGGAAAACACCGTGTTGCTCGGATTCGTGACGGCCTGGCGTTTCGCAGCCTGCCCGACGAGTCGCTCCCCGTTTTTGGTGAACGCGACCACCGACGGAGTCGTGCGCGCACCCTCGGCGTTGGGAATTACCACCGGCTCGCCGCCTTCCATGACGGCCATGCACGAGTTGGTGGTGCCTAAGTCGATGCCAATGATGCGGCTCATGGCCCCCGCGTTGCAATGCACGTGCCCTCGCGACCGAGAGTCATCTTACTATTTATTCTTCAACACTTAAAAAAATCTCACCGCATCGGAAGCCGGGCGCCCGGCCGCCAATTCATGACATGATGTCCCACCCGTGGCGCACATTGACGAGTCAGGCGCGCGATGATGTCACAGTTGAGTTTCCGCTGCGCTCACCTAGCCTATCCCGATGGACATGGAAATCACCCTGCCCGACGAAGTGCCGGTCATGACGCTGCCGAACGTCGCTTTTTTTCCGCAAGCACTGATGCCGCTCCATATTTTCGAGCCACGCTATCGCGAAATGTTGCGCGACGTGCTCGCCACTAACCGCCTCTTCGCCGTCGCCGGCCTCGACCCGCACGCCGTCGGTGATCCCCTCCAGTTCGAGCCCTCGCACCGCATCGCCAGCGTCGGCATCGTCCGCGCGTGCCAGAAAAACGACAACGGCACCTCCAACCTGCTGCTGCAGGGCCTTTGTCGCGTTGAGATCGCCGCCATCGTGGCCGACGATCCCTACCGCCGCATTCGCGTCCGCGCGCTGGCCAGCCAGCCTGGCGCCAGCGCCAACGAAAATGACCGGCTCCGGGCCGAGCTCGCCCGCCTGCTCACGCTCAAACTCCGCCTCGCCGCCGCGGGAGCTGGCGAGCTGACGGCGTTCCTCAAAACCGTGGTTGATCCCGAGGCCTTCGTGGACATCGCCGCGTTCAGCCTTTGCGAAAACGCGCGCCTGAAACAAAAGCTGCTCGAGACCCTCGACGTCCGCCGCCGCCTCGAACTTTTCAGCCGCCAACTCCGCACGGAAATCGACGTGCTGAAGCTCCGCCGCAAACTCCAGGGTCGCCTCCCCGACGACCGCATCGACCACAACTAAAACCCCGCCGGCCGGAAGGCCAGGCGGGGTTTCTGAGTTTCTGAAATGGAGCCGACAATCAGACTTGAACTGATGACCTGATCATTACGAATGACCTGCTCTACCAACTGAGCTATGTCGGCGACTGAGCGAAGAGCGGAAGAAACGCGCCGCGCCAGCGGGCGCAAGCCTCAAATCGCTCCCGGTTCGGCCTCCTCGGCTGGGTCTGCGTCGCCTCGACTCCAGGTGGCTCCCCGGCAGCGCCGCCACCGCCCTCAGGGCGACGGAGGCTTGATGAGAAAATTCTTGATCACCAGGTGGCTGCGCACCGTGCGAAAGGCAAACCAACCGCCCGTGAGTGGAGCCGGATCCCGAAACGAAAAAATCCGCTCCCCATCCCGCCAAAATTCAGCGATGCCGTCACGTGCGACGAGCCGAATGCGATAGGTCCGGTTGGGTTCGAGCAAAAAATTCTTGGCGCCCAGATCGTGCTCCGGCAAAAGCGGCCGCGCCGCCGTGCCGTCGTAGCGGCGAAAGCGGGTGGTCGTGTTGTCATTGCCGCCGTAGCCAACGTAGTAGGTCAGGAGCGAATCGTAGGCGGAGAATTTTCCCGACCGCGCCTGTCTCTCCGCAAAGGGCGCCGCGGGCGAGCGCGGATCTTGCGCCATCCAGAAGCAGTTCAAGTCCGAAACCCGATCATGCGGCCCACCTTGGGCCATGACCGTTACCTCGTAGCTGATTTCAACCGGGGCCGTCAGCTTCTCGCGCCACCAAACCGTGGAACCGGCGACATCCTCAATCACCAGCGCACCGTCGCGCACCGTCACCGACCCGCCCGGCATCTGCTCGACCGCCCACGGACGAAGGCTGGCGGTCGGCGCTCGGTCGGCCGCCTGGGCGATGGCCGGACCGAGCACCAAAGCCGCGAGGAAACTGAAGGTCGCAAGTTTCATCTCGGACTATTTTTCGCGCCTTTCCGATCACGCCACTCAAATCACCGCCCGGGGCGGCTCAGCCGGATCCATTCCTCGCGCTGAAATTCCACTCAACAACGACGAGGCCGCCGGCACCATTCGGCTCTCGAGCGCTCGCATCGGCGCGACAAACGCCAGCGCCGAGGCGTCCGGCGCCAGGGACCAGTTGGCATCCCACTCCCGCCATTGGCTCAGCGTGAGCGGCTTGGGTTTGCCCGTGTTCACCTCGACCCGCAAAAAACGACGCTCGATGCACTCCTCCCATGATTTGGTGATGTAGTGGTTAAGCCGCAGCACGCGGGCGGTCGGCGCCGGATTTAGCGGCCCCGTCATCGGCCGAAAATTTTCGTCCACCAGGGACCAGCCGTCCCGCACCACGAAAGCGTGCGGCGAGGCCGTGGCGCTCGCGATCCGCCCCGGCTGGACAATGCACTTCACGTGATGATCCGCGACGCCGGCGTAATTCGTATAGCGCTGAATCGCCCATTCGCCCGAGCGCTGCTGAATCCCCGAGCTGCCATACAACAGCCAGGACACCGCCACGCCGGCGTAGGGCGCGAACGCGGCCAGCGTTTCGCCCAGCGGCCGCAAATTTGTGCTGTAGAGAAACTCGTCGTCGTCGATGAACGCGAGCCACGCCACATCGCGATCCACGTGCGCGAGGCAGTGATCGAACATCGCCTGCTGCTGTGCCGCCCCCGGCCAGTGGCGCAGCCGGACCGTCCCGTCGCGCAACCACGGCGCGAGGACCGGCAGATAGTCGTCCGCACTGTCGTTATCGTAGAGATAAAACCGCGTGATGCCCTGCACCCGGTGAAACAACAGCCACTCGTGCAAATACGGGGCGCTATCGCGAAAGCACAGGCAGGCGGCAAGGACGGTCGGCATCGTGGGCGCGCGCCAACCACTCACACCGTCGCTGGCATCCCGCGGCCCGTTCGCAGCATCTGGCGCAGACTCTGACCGAGAAAATAGGCCCAGATGCTGGCGCACGCGCCGTGAGATTCCAGCGTGCCGAGTTTGTGATGCGTAAACTGCAGCTGCGTTTCGGCGCGCCCGATCGCCTTCAAGCGAAACGAAATCTTGGTCCCCACCCAGTCGTGCCGATCCCGGAAGCCAGCCTTCTCGTCATGCTGACCCTCGAGACAGCGCCACTCGACAAGTTTGTTTTTCTTCAACGTGAGGATCTTCATCACCGCGAAAAAATTGCCATACGGGAAAACGAACGCCGCGTGCGCCCCCACGGTCGGACTGACCACGCAACACTCGGTCCACCAGCCGCGGACGCCGACCTGCGTGGTGAGGGCGTTATAAACTGCCAGCGGCGGTGCCTCAAAAATGTAGCTCAGCTCAAAATCCGCCTTCGGTTTTTTCTTTTTCATGGGGAGTGCTTGCGTCCAGATTAAGTCTCCGACCGCCCGCCAACGCAAGAAGTCCTCGCCTCCCGCCCGCGGTTGCGCCGGAATTTTCCTATGCCGCCTCTTGCCACCGATCGCTTCGACTACCCGCTGCCCGCGCACCTGATCGCGCAGACGCCCGCCGCGCAGCGCGACCAGTCGCGCCTGCTCGTCGTCGATCGCACGGCGCACACCGTCGCCCATCACACGTTCACCGACCTCCCGCAGTTTCTCCGCGCCGGCGACACCCTTTTGCGCAACAACGCCGCCGTCCTTCCCGCGCGCCTCCACGCCCGACGTCCCACCGGCGGCCACGTCGAGTGCTTTCTCCTCCGGCCGCACGATGGCGATCGAGTCTGGCGCTGCCTCATTAAGCCCGGAAAAAAACTCCCCGTTGGCGCGACGTTCGCGCACGTCGAAGGCGCTTTCACCGGCGAAATCGTCGCCCGGGACCCCGACGGCTCGGCGCTCGTCCGTCTGACAACTCCCGCCGGCGAACCGATCACCGCCGTCGCCAATCGCCTCGGCGATGTGCCGCTGCCACCCTACATCGAAAGACCGCGAGCCGATGCGCCGAGGAGGAGCCTGCCTGCCGCCGAAGACGCCCCGCCCGCGCGACGCGCCCAATCATCGCCGGCCAGCCGGCTCCTGCCTCCAGAAGCCCAGCGCGCCGAAGATTTGAAACGTTACCAAACCGTCTACGCCGACCGCGCCCGCCAGGTGGCCGTCGCGGCGCCCACCGCCGGACTCCACTTCACGCCCGAGCTGCTGGCGACTATCGCCACCCAGGGCGTGAGCACCGCCGATGTCACGCTTCACGTCGGTCTCGGCACATTCAAGCCGATCACCACCGACACGATCGAGGCGCACGCGATTCATCGCGAACTCTACGAACTCCCCGCCGCCACCCAGCGTGCCCTGTTCCCCCCCCGCACCGGCCGTCGCATCGCCGTCGGCACGACCACGGTTCGCTCTCTGGAAGATTTCTTGGCGACGCACTCCGGCCCCGTCGCCGACCACCGTGCCCACCTGGCGGAAGCCGCCATCTTCATCTACCCGCCCTGCACCTTCCGCGGCATCGACGCGCTCATCACGAATTTCCATCAGCCCCGTTCCACCCTGCTCTGCCTGGTCGCCGCCTTTCTCACGCCCGGATCAACCGATGGGATCGCCTGGCTGCACGAAATCTACGCCGAGGCCGTGGCCCGCGACTACCGTTTTTTCAGCTACGGCGATGCGATGCTGATCCTGTAAGTCTGAACGATTGGTTCGGAGATGGAGCGGGTTTGGATCAATCCGCTCCACCGCACGCCCGGCCAACGACGAACAGACCGGGGCGGCCAACGCAGCGGCGCACTCGGGCCCGCGCGCCGAAAAAACTAAATGTAAGCTGATTGGTTGCCTTTCTCCGGCCAGCGCCTCTTTTCCTCCGTCCCGTTAGACCGCCCAGCCGTCCGTCCACGTTTCAACCGATGAACATCCGCCCGTCCCTTTTCGCTCTCGCCGCCCTCGCAGCCGGTTTCGCCGCCACGGCGTCCGCCGCCGTCGAAACTTATGTGGCCGATCCGGCCCACTCTTCCGTCAACTTCAACATCCGCCACTTTTTCACGAAAGTGCCGGGGCGCTTCACCAAATTTACCGCTGCGATCACCGTGGACCGTGACCACCTCGAAAAAAGCAACGCCGAAGCGACCATCCACGTCGCGTCGGTCAGCACGACCGAGGAAAAACGCGATGCGCATCTGCAGCAGGCGGAATTTTTTGACGCCGCCCAATTTCCCACCATGACCTTTAAGAGCAAGGCGTGGCAGCAGACGGGGGCCGACAGGTTCGACGTCACCGGCGCTCTGACGATCAAGGGCGTCACCAAGGATGTCGTGCTCAAGGTCAAGTCGCTGGGTTTTGGGCCGGGTATGATGGGCGCGATGCTCTCCGGTTGGGAGGGCAGCGTGACCATTCAGCGCGCCGATTTTGGCGTCAGTGCGTTTGCCGGGGTCGTCGGGGCCGACGTGGAAATCACGATCAACCTCGAAGCCAAATTGACGAAATAGTTCGGTCGACCGCACTCGTTTTCCCAGGACGACCAACCAGGCCGTGCTTTCTTTTTCTCCCCGGCGCCGCCACACTTTCGCTTCCGACCCATGACCGACGACGAACTGCAGACCCTCATCGAGGATGCCACCGCCGACTACGCGCTGGGCGAGACCGACGCCGCCCTGGCCAAGCTCACGCGAGCCACGGCGGCCGCGCCCGCCTCGTTCGAGGCGTGGCACGCGCTCGCCGAGGTAAATTTTTCGGCTCGAAAACTCGACCCCGCTCTCACCGCCGCCGAATGCGCCCACACCCTCCGCCCCGCCGACCTCTTCATCAACACCACCCTCTCCCGCATCTGGATGGAACGCGGCGACAAGGCCCGCGCGGAGCATTTTGGTGCGCAGGCAAAAATCGCCGACTGGAAAGAGCAGCTCAAATCGCCGCCAGCCGCGAGTTGACCGGGTAAAAGGGGATTGCCTGTGACTGCGACCTTCCTTGGATTCGCTCCGTTTCCCCTCTCCTCGCCGACTGGTTCCCAGCTCGGCGACACTCTGCTCCCGCAACCCCGCGGCGAGCCAACTTCAGCCCCAAAACCACGACCCATGAATCCAAACAAAGCCCTCTGGGAAAAAGGCGACTTCACCGCGATCGCCGCCATGATGCGCGAATCCGGCGCCGCCCTCGTCAAATCGCTCGGGCTCACCCCGCCGGCGCGCGTGCGCGATCTCGGCTGCGGCGACGGCACAACGGCCGTGCCGCGCGCGCAGCTGGGCGTCGACGTCGTCGGCATCGACATTGCCCAAAATCTCATCGCGGCCGGCAACGCGCGCGCCGCGCAGCTCGGGCTCCGGCAGCTTACGTTTCAGGAAGGCGACGCGTGCAACCTGCACACCGTCGACAACCGGTCGTTCGATTTTACGCTCACGGTCTTCGGTGCGATGTTCGCGCCCAAGCCGCACGACGTCGCGAAGGAAATGGTGCGCGTCACCAAGCCCGGCGGCCGGATCGTGATGGGGAATTGGATCCCCAACGACCCGACTTCCTTCGTCTCGCAATTGCTGAAAATCAGCTCGACCTATTCCCCGCCGCCGCCGGAAGGATTCGTGAGCCCGATGACGTGGGGCGTAGAGTCACATATCGTCGAACGCTTCGGCCAGGCCGGCGTGCCGAGAGAAAAAATCTCGATGGTGAAGGACACGTTTACGTTCTCGTCGCCCAAGCCCCCGACCCACCTGATCGACGTCTTCCGGCAATTCTACGGCCCGACCATGAACGCCTACGACGCCGCGCAGAAAAACGGGAAAGTTGACGAGCTCCACCGCCAGCTCGTGGACCTCGCCAACGCGCAGAACAAAGCCACCAACGGTGGCACGGCCATCACCGCCACCTTTATGCGCGTGACGGTGGACGTCTGATCGCTCGATGCAGCCGGGTTGCGCTGACGCCCGTTGACACCACTCGCCTCGCACCCGTAATTTCGCCGCCCTATGGACGCCCCGACCTACGTGTTGGAGTTTGAAAAGCCGCTCCGGGATCTCACCAAGCAGCTCGACGAACTCCGCCAGCAGTCGATCGAGACGAATGTCGATCTCGCGACGGAGATTCATGCCATCGAGGGCAAGATCGAGGCCACGCGGCGCGACATCTACTCGGGCCTGACACCCTGGCAAAAAGTCCAGATCGCCCGTCACCCGAAACGCCCCTACGCACTCGACTACATCCGGGCGATCTGCACCGATTTTCAGGAACTGCACGGCGACCGCCAGTTCAAGGACGATCAGGCGCTCATCGGCGGCACGGCGTTTTTCGACGGTGAAGCCGTCATGATCGTCGCCCAGCAAAAAGGCCGCGACCCGAAGGAGCGCGTCGCCCGAAATTTCGGCATGCCCCAGCCCGAAGGCTACCGCAAGGCGCTCCGCCTGATGCGGCTCGCGGAAAAATTCGGCCTGCCCGTCCTCACCTTTGTCGACACGCCCGGAGCATTTCCCGGGATCGAGTCCGAGGCGCGGCACGTTTCCGAGGCGATCGCCGTCAATCTCCGCGAGATGGCGATGCTCCGCACGCCCACCATTTCCGTCGTCGTCGGCGAAGGCGGCTCCGGCGGCGCGCTCGGTATCGGCGTGACCGACCGCGTGCTCATTTTCGAAAACAGCTACTACTCCGTCATTTCCCCCGAAGGTTGCGCCGCGATCCTGTGGAAGGACAGCGCCGCCGCGCCCAAGGCCGCCGATGCCTTGAAACTCAGCGCCGACCATCTGGAAAAACTCGGGGTCGTGGACGAAGTTATCGCCGAGCCGTCCGGCGGCGCGCACAACGATCCCGCGCAGGCCGCAGGCGCGCTGAAATACGCGCTGCACAAACATCTCAACGACCTTCGCGGGCTCGACGTGGAAAAGCTCCTCGACACTCGCTACGAACGCTACCGCCACCTCGGCGTCTATGAAGAAGCGGGCGCGGTGCGGAGTTGAGTGGCTCGTGCGGTGCGTCCGCCTCCTGAATGCTCCAAATTCGAGAACCACTGGGGCCGGTTTTAGTTCGCACCCGACACCGTCCCCTTCAACTCCCCCGGGATCCGGTGCATCAAAAAATCCAGTTTTCTTACCGTCGGCGGTTAGCGTTCCTGCCGCTGCTCGGCGTGCTGGCCGGCCTGGCTCTGGCGCAGCAAGTCGCCGATCCCAACTTCAAACCGAAGATTGAAAAACCCGCCTTCGCTGCCGGCCAAGGCTTGGTGGTGATGTTGGATGAAGCTCACTTCAACTTTCACACGGCCGCTGGTCGCTATCAGACATTCGCCGACCTGCTGCGCCGGGATGGGTATGTCGTCAATGCCTCCCAGGATAAATTCAGCCAGGCGTCTTTGAGCAAAGGAAAGATTTTGGTCATCGCCAATGCCTTGAGCCAGCGCAACCAGCTCAACTGGAATCCGCCCTTCGGCTTGTCGTTCGAGCCCGACGAAATCAGAGCCGTCCGGGAGTGGGTGGAACGCGGCGGCTCGCTATGCTTGATCGTGGACCACTTCCCCATGCCGGCGACGGCGGGCCAGTTGGGGGAAGCGTTCGGCGTGAGATTCCACAACGGTTACGCGGTCGATCCGAGGGCGCCATCCGGCCCACTGGTCTATCAACGAGCAAACCGATCGCTCAGCGATCATCCGATCACCCGCGGGCGAAGTCTCAGGGAAAAAGTTGATTCCGTCGCAACTTTCACCGGATCGGCATTCCAGATTGAAAAAGGTGAGCCGCTCTTGACCTTCCTCGGCGAGGACGCGAGTTCCTACACGCCTGCAGCCTTCGGCCAACCGCCGACTAAAGACACGCCGCGCGTGGCCATCAAAGGCTGGCTGCAAGGCGCTACGATTCTGGTGAAGAATGGTCGCGTGGCGGTCTTCGGCGAAGCCGCGATGTTTTCGGCGCAACTGGCCGGGCCGAACCAAGCGCCGATGGGAATGAATGCGCCCATCGCCGCGCAGAACCCGCAGTTTTTGCTGAACGTGATGCATTGGCTTTCGGGATTGTTGGCTGACTAGCGGCGAATCCCTTCTTCGGTCGTTCGAGCCAAACGGAAAAATCCAGCCTTCGTCCTATCCCGGTGGTGCGTCCAGCTTCTGGCTCAATCCGCCGCAAGCGCCGCGCTAAGCTAGGACGTTCCGCCGGGGAACGATCCATCATCCGTCAGCGTCCAGCTCGCGACCCTGTCCCCTACTTTCGCACGGTCAGCAGCTCGATTTTTTCCGCCCGCGCCGTCGCTGGACGGATTTCGACCAGCGCGCCGGACAGGCGCACGTCCTCGGTTGCCACCTCGAAACGCCGCGGCATCCCGTCGAGGAATTTTGCGACCACTGGCTTGACGTCGCGTCCGAGCACGCTCGCGTAGGGTCCCGTCATGCCCACGTCACAGATGAATGCCGTGCCTTGCGGCAGCACGCGGGCATCCGCCGTCGGAACGTGAGTGTGCGTGCCGAGCACCGCGGACACGCGACCGTCGAGATGCCAGCCGAGTGCCTGCTTCTCCGAAGTGGCCTCGGCGTGCACCTCGACGACAATCGCATCGGCCTGGCCTTTCAGTTGCGCAATCATCCGATCAGCACAGAGGAAGGGACAGTCGGCCTTCAGGTTCATATAGGTGCGACCCAGCACCGTGAAAACCGCCAATCGAAACCCGCGCCGCTCGACGATGAGGTGATCCCGGCCGGGATTCGAGGCGGGTAGATTCGCCGGACGGCAGACGCGCTCCAGCTGGCCGATTTCACTTTCCCAGCCGCGCTGGTCCCACACGTGGTCGCCGAGCGTGATGGCATCGACGCCACTCTCGAGAATCAACTTGGCCATCGCCCCGGTGATCCCCGCGCCGGCGGCGGCGTTTTCGCCATTGGCGATGACGAAATCGAGCCCGTGTTCCGTGCGCAGCTGCGGCAGCCGCTCGGCGACGATGTCGCGACCAGGACGCCCGACGATGTCGCCAATGAAAAGGAGCTTCAGCACGGCGCGAAATTGTGCCCGACAGCGACGCGCGCCAACTCTATTGTTGGTCGTTCCGGCTTTAGCCGGCATCGAGGCTTCCGCCTGAAGGCGGAACTACGAACCCCCGGGGGATCGGCGAACCCGAACCGAGGCTTGCCTCCCGGCGCCCCGATGGTTTTTGCTAGCCAGCTTTTCCGCAAAAGCTCCCGCTATGAAAAAAACATCCACCTCTCCCGCTGCGTTTCCCAAGGCCGAAATCGGCCGCGAAATGAAGGGTGCCGACGCCGTCGTCGAGTGCCTCATCCGCGAGGGTGTCGACGTCATCTTCGCCTACCCGGGCGGGGCGTCGCAGGAACTGCATCAGTCGCTCGCCCGCACCGACAAGATCCGCACCATCCTCCCGCGCCACGAGCAGGGCGGCTCGTTTGCCGCCGAGGGCTACTCGCGCGTCACCGGCAAAGTGGGCGTGTGCATGGCCACCAGCGGCCCGGGCGCGACCAACCTTGTCTCGGCCATCGCCGACGCATTCATGGATTCAATTCCGCTCGTCGCCATTACCGGCCAGGTGTTTTCGAAATACATCGGCAAAATGGCGTTTCAAGAGACCGACTTCTACGGCATGACGCTGCCGATCGTGAAGCACTCCTACCTCGTGATGGACGTGACGGAGCTACCCCGCATCTTCAAGGAAGCCTTCTATCTCGCGCGCAGCGGCCGGCCCGGCCCGGTCGTCATCGACATTCCCAAGGATGTGCAGCAGGCAAAATTCCAGCCGGTGTTTCCGGCCGCCGTCGAGTTTCGCAGCACCTACGCCACGGCCACACAGCACGCGACCGACGACCAGCTCAAGCACGTCCTGGCCCTGATCGCCGACGCAAAGCGGCCGGTCCTCTACGCCGGCGGCGGCATCATCTCCGCGGAGGCGCATCAGGAACTGAAGGCGTTCGCCGAGAAGACCAATGTCCCGGTCGCCACCACGCTGATGGGCTTGGGTGGGTTTCCCGAGACGCACCCGCTGTCGATGCAGTGGTTCGGCATGCACGGCTCCGCCTATGGCAACTGGGCGGTGGACCAAAGCGACCTGCTCCTGTGCTTTGGCGCGCGCTTTGACGACCGCATCACGGGCGACACGAACAAATTCGCGGCCGGCGCGAAGATCGTCCACATCGACATCGACGCCTCGGAGCACAACAAAAACGTCAAACGCATTTTGCTCCCGATCACGAGCGACATCAAATACGCGCTCACCCGGCTCAACGAAATCGCCGCCGCGCACAAATTCTCGCCGCCCGACACCAAGGTCTGGCACGCGCAGATCGCCACGTGGAAAAAGGAAACGCCCTTCCGCTACGAGAAGAGCAAGCACATCGTCCCGCAGGAGGCCGTGAAAGTGCTCTACGAACTCACCAAGGGCGACGCCATCATCGTGACCGGCGTGGGCCAGCACCAGATGTGGGCCGCGCAGTTCTACCGCTTTGACGAGCCGCGCCGCTACATCAGCTCGCTCGGCCTCGGGGCGATGGGCTTCGGCTATCCCGCGGCACTCGGCGCGAAGGTGGCCCGGCCCGACAAGCAGGTCATCGACATCGATGGCGACGGCTCGTTCATGATGAACATCCAGGAGCTCGCCACCGCACACATCGAGAAGATCGCCGCCAAGGCGATGATCCTGAACAATCAGCACCTCGGCATGGTCGTGCAGTGGGAGGATCGTTTCTACGGCAGCGTCCGCGGCAACACCATCCTCGGTGATGAGAGCAACGTCGGCAGCCCCGACAACCTCGGCGGGCTCTATCCCGACTTCGTGAAAATTGCGGACGGCTTCGGCGTCAAAGGCCGCCGCGTCCACCAGAAGAGCGAACTGCGCGCCGCGATCCAGGAGATGCTCGATCACGACGGCCCCTACGTCCTCGACGTCATCGTGCCCTACACCGAACACGTGCTGCCGATGATCCCGGCCGGCAAGACCGTGAAGGACATGATTCTCAAATAAACTCCGCGGGGGGCGCGTGTCATGCACGCGCCGCGTCGGACGAAGAAATGGCGTCGGCAAGTCAGACGCCCTACCCCGCTGCGGTCCGCTCGAACGTTCATGGCGCGTGACGGAAGCGCCCCTCACTCTCACTTTTCCTTCATCACGTAGACGCCGTCCCAGTTTTCCGCCGGTGGCTCGTGTTTGTAGTGCTCGGTGATGTCGAGATAGACGAGCGACGGGTTGCTGGAAACGCCGGGAGTCTTGCCCGGGACATTGAACTCCAACTCGCGGCTCTGCGCGAAGAGTGCCAGCGCGCCGTCCCAATCGCGGGCGTAATATTTCTCCAACCCCTGAGCGAAGACGCCGATGCACTCACGCGTCTGCGTCGTCACGTTTTCCTTCAGGCCGGCGATTTCGTAAATCGGCACGGCGGTTGATCGCCCCTTCACCACGATCCGCCCCAGCGGGCGGAAAGCCACGCGATCGCCGCCGTGTTTCTCGCAGGCGAGCTTCGTCGCCTCGGCGCACATCGTATAGGCGCCCCAGCTCTTCGCGCCGGACTCCATCCGGGCAGCGAGGTTCACGTTGTCGCCAATCATGGTATAATTAAAACGCGTGCGGCTGCCCATGTTGCCGATCATGCACACGCCGGAGTTGAGGCCGATGCGCGTCTGCATCTTGTGGACAATCTCGGGCCACTTGCCGGTCTCGGTCTGCCATTTCGTGCGGAGTTCGCCGAGCTTGAGATGCACGCGCTGGCTGGCGACACACGCGCGCAGCGCATGATCCGACAGCGGGATCGGCGCGCCAAACATCACGACCACGGCGTCGCCGATGTATTTGTCCAGCGTGCCGCCCTCCTCCTGCACGATGTCGGTGCAAGCGGTGAGGTATTGGTTCATCAGCTCGACCAGCGGGCCCGAGCCGAGCTTTTCTGAGAACGATGAAAATGACTGAATGTCGCTAAAGTAGGCGGTGATTTCATCATCGTGCCCGCCGAGTTGGGGGTCGTCGCCCGATTCGACCATGCGGCTGACGAGCTCCGGCGAAACGTAGGCGCCGAACATCCCCTTGATGCGACCCTTTTGTTTCTCCTCCTCGATCAGCTGCCAGATGATGGTGCCAAAGCTCGTGCTCAACGCCGCCCCGAGCGGCGCGGCCATCGGCAGCACGAGGTGGTGGTGCGCAAACAGCCAGAAAGCCAGGAACACGTAGGCGGTCAGCAATAGCGCCGCGGTATGTTTCGACAGCGCGCCCTTCACTCCGCCCGCCGCGACGAAAGCGCTGACCAAGACCGTCAGCACCATCACCACCAAATAGTCCAACCAGGCCACCCCATACCACGTGGGAAAATGGTTCAAAAACTGACCGGAAACGATGGTCTTGAGCAAATTACCATGGACGCTGACCTTTGGCACCGAGTGAACGTCGAGTGAGGTGGGCGCCAGATCCTGGAACAGCGGATCGACCGGCCCGATGAGCACAACGGCATCCTTAAATTCGGGTTGCGCGAAAAAATCCTTGCCCGCTTTCTTCTCCTCGGGATCGGAGGAGTTCACCGCGTCGGCGTATTTGAAGACCGTCGAAAACTCCACGAGCGTCGTCAGCGGCGATTCCCAATGGGTGAACCAGTTGATTTCGAGCAACTGCCCCGCGTGCAGCGGCACGGATGTTTTCACGGTGCCGTCGGTCTGGACAAAATCGAGATGATCGCCACGCACCTTGAGCGAGCCCGGTGGCAGCCCCCAGTAGAGCCGCGCCAGTTCAAAGGCCATGTGGTAATAGGTGCGGCCAGTATTGTTCGGCGCCCACGCCGGCACGAGGCGCGTGCCATTGTCGATGGTGTCGATCAGCCCAACGAAGGGCGGATTGTAGAAGATCCGCTGGGCCGGATCCGGGGTGCGCTTAAACGCTGGAATCTCCGGCGGCTCGATGTCTTCGAGTCGGCGAGTTTCGCCAGCAACGAGCGATAACGCCCGCTCTTTTTCGTGGCCGTTGATGTCGAGAAATCTCCACCCGGCGTAGGCCGCGGCGAGCACGACGGGCGGTTCCTTGAACAGAGCGCGCCCAAACTCGGCGTTACCCTCGACGAGTTTTTTCCGGTCCACCGATTCGGATATACCCAAATCAGAAAAAACAAAATCGAAGCCCACCGCCTTCGCCTTCCCTTCGTTGACGAGCGCCAAGGCTACCCGCGAGAAATACATCCGGCTCCACGGCCAGCCACCGATCTCGCTTAACGACAGCGAATCAACGTTCACATATACCACCTTGATGGGTGCCTCGATCTCGCCGCGGTATTGGAAGCGCCAGTCGAGGAGCTTGTTTTCCAAAAAGGCCAGCCAGCCGAACTGGCTCAGCACACACCAAAGTGCGGGAACGGGCAGGAGCAGCAGCCAGCGGAGGGAGAACAGCGAGGTCGCCTTCTTGTTCGATGCCATCGCGGGCAAACTACGTCTCTCCGCCGGCAAACGGAAGCAGATTTACCGACCACCGCCATAAACGAACCAGCCCGGTCTCGGTGGAGACCAGGCTGGGCAAAAAAACTACCTGACGGATTCAGCTCTAGCCGCCGGGATTAGTCACGCGCGGAGTATTCGTTTGCGCGGGCGGTGGTGTAACCGTCGGCTTGGCGGCGGTAGGAGTCGGCGTCGGAGTCGGAGTCGGAGTCGGCGCCGGAGTCGTCGCTGGGGTCGTCGCTCGGGTCGTCGCTGGGGTCGTCGCTGGGGTCGTCGCTGGGGTCGTCGCTGGGGTCGTCGCTGGGGTCGTCGCTCGGGTCGTCGCTGGGGTCGTCGCTGGAGTCGTCGCTGGGGTCGTCGCTGGGGTCGTCGCTGGAGTCGTCGCTGGAGTCGTCGCTGGAGTCGTCGCTGGGGTCGTCGCTGGGGTCGTCGCTGGAGTCGTCGCTGGAGTCGTCGCTGGAGTCGTCGCTGGGGTCGTCGCTGGGGTCGTCGCTGGGGTCGTCGCTGGGGTCGTCGCTGGAGTCGTCGCTGGAGTCGTCGCTGGAGTCGTCGCTGGAGTCGTCGCTGGAGTCGTCGCTGGAGTCGTCGCCGGGGTCGTCGCTGGAGTCGTCGCTGGAGTCGTCGCTGGAGTCGTCGCTGGAGTCGTCGCCGGGGTCGTCGCTGGAGTCGTAGCCGGAGTCGTCTCCGGAGTCGTAGCCGGGGTTGTCGCCGGGGTTGTCGCCGGGGTTTTCGCTGGAGTCGCCGTCGGCGTAAATGTTACCGTCGCAGCGACGACCGCGATGGCCTGCGCTTGCTGGACGACCGCTGCCTGTGTCACCGCGCTGATGGGCACGGTGGCAGCCACCGTCGGCGGGAGCGTCACCGTGACGACGCCGGTCGTCGCATTCGTGTTCACCGTAACGTTGACGATGACCTCCTGGCCGCCTCCGACTGACAAACCGCCTCCGCCCCCGGTGCCGGTGCCACCGGTGCCGGTTCCGCCCGTGCCCGTGCCACCGGTGCCCGTGCCGCCTGCGGCAGCGGCGCCGCCGGTGCCCGTGCCTCCGGCGGCAGCGGCACCGCCGGTGCCACCCTGACCCGGCTGTTGAAAATTGACGCTGCCCTCCACGGTGCTGAGCGAGAAAAACGCGAGGCCCGTGCCACTCGGTCGAAATACAATGCGGAAAGTGGTGCCACGGATACCGGCGGCGCCGACGGGCGTTTCGACCGTAAAGCGCGAGCCTTTGTCGTGCTTCAAGTGCTTGACCTGACCGACAAGTTCACCGCGGTTCAGTCGGAGTTTCGTTTGGGACGTCGTAGGCTCATCGGCCAGACTGGCAATATTAATCGTGGTCGGGAACGGATCCTGCGTAAATTCTTCAACCACGAGCACCGAGTCCGCGCCTAATTGCGTGGTGGCGCCATTGGAAAATACGAGGACCACGCTGGAGTTGATCGCCGTGTTGACCGTGGCCGACTGCGGCACGAGTGCGCCATTTGTGAGAGGCGCAACCGTTCCATCGACACTCATGGTCACGGTGCCGGTGACTTTGGCGGCCTGAATTTGAGCGTTCTGCATCGCCGGATCCGCGGGGGCCGGCACGGTCGCCGGAGTTTGGCCGCGAAGGGAAACGAGCGCGCCGAACGCGAAAAGCATCAACCAGAACGATATTCTTTTGTGCATGGGGAGTTCCTAGTTACGGCGCTTTTGAGCTAATCGCCAAATGTTGGCGCAAAGCTATGGCCGCGTTGTTTCCGGGGTCAAGTCGCAAACAAAAGTTCAACGCTGCGTCGGCCATGCCGCGCTCCTGCGGCTTGAGGCTGAGATGATAAGCATAGTAATACCAAGTCTTCCCAAGCTGCGGACTGAGTGAAATCGCCTGCGTGAAATCGCTCCCCGCTTCCAACCAGCGGTCCTGCATGTCCCGGGCCACACCGCGACGAATCCAAAACTCAGCCGCCACGACGCTCCGCGCGAGGGCGCGCTCGGCCGCCGCCTCCGCCGCTTGTCCGAGCTCCACCGTCCGCGCCGGCTCGACATGCGCCCAAAGCGACGCGGCATAGGCGACATCCGCCCACGCTTGAGCATTGGTCGGGTCGAGCGTCACGGCACGAGCCAGATCGGTGCGCACGTCAGCCAGCGTCGTCCGATAGGCCACGGCGGCAGGCGGCTCGAGCGCGAGACCGCCGATGGCTCGATCGGCCCGATAGCGCAGCGCTTCGGCGCGAAAAAGCGGGACACTCCAACGCACCGACCCAAGCAGCACGACCACCGCCACCACCGCGGCGACGGAGCGCGCGGCCGGCGATCGACCGCCGTCACGGTCAGCCGGCCAGGCGCGCTGCACGATCAGCGCCGCAACCGTGGCAAACGCCAGCGCCAGCGCCGGAATCTTGAAATGAAAGTCCACAAAAAGCTGGAGCGCAAACGCCAGCGCACCGATCGCCAGCGCCGTGGTAAAGGCCGGCGAATCGTGCCAGTCGCACGCCGGGTCAGCCGGCTCGCGGCGGCGCCCGCGGCAGCGCCAGGCGATCACGCCCCCCGCGCCAAATAACAGACCGAACCCGACCGCCCCGTAATCGCTCAGCGTGTTGAGGTATTCGTTGTGGGCCCATTGCGGCTCCGTGTGGAAGAGCTCGGGGCGATACTTTTCGAAGAGGATGTTGTAGCTGCCTGCGCCGGTGCCCAGCACGGGATGCTCGCGGAAAAGCTGCCAGGCTCCGCGCCACATGATTGGCCGGCTCAACTCGCCGGAGTCGTGCACGAGATGCCTCAGTCGGTCGCGAATTTTCGGCGACAGCGCGTAGAGCAGACCGCCCGCCAGCATGACCGCGCCGAGCACCGCCCCGGCGATCCCAATCCGCCGCGACCAACCCCACCGCGCGTTGGTGAGCGGCCAGACCACCAGCGCCAGCGCGAGGCCCAGCCATGCGCCCCGACTGATCGTAAGCACGAGTCCAAATCCCATGATCCCTCCCAGCACGCCAAACGACCAGCGCGAGGCGACACTCGCCTGCTGGCGAAAGGCCCGCGCGCCGATCGGTGGAATGAGCAAAAGCAGGAACGCCGCCAGACTGTTCGGGATGCCAAACGACCCGCTCGCCCGGCTGCGAAACTGCGGCTCCTGCAGCCGACCGAGCATAAGCCAATCCGGTTTCACGAAATGCTGATACCAGGCCAGCGCGACCACGATGACGCCCAGCGTGACGAGCGTGCCAAATAACACGCGGCGCGGCGCGGCGGAATGCACCCCGTTCAGCACGACCCAGAACACGGCGATCATCTCCGCCCAGCCAAACCAATCGCGCCAGCCGAGCCAACCCACGGGCGTGACCCAAAGCACGTTGGCTGCCGCGTAAAGCAGGAACGGCAGCAACAGCCAGCCCGCCGGGTGCGCCTGGATCGCCGCGTCGTTTTTTTCAAAAACTTGGGCGGCAAAATGCAACGCCAGCAGCAGCCCGGTCAGCGCGCTCGTCACAATCATGGTCTCAGGCCGGTAGCCGCCCAGGCACAGCGTCGTCCACGCCAGATTGGCCGCGAGCAACACGGTTTGCATCCACTCCCAAATGGAAACGCGGGAGATGGTGGGCGGGGCGGACATGAGTTGGACGCGGACGAGCCGCCGCGTCCGGACTTTGCAGAGGCACGGCCCTGCTCCGAGCATAAAAAAACGCCACCCCGCAAGGGATGGCGTTTTGAAAACAGTTCCTAGCAGCCTGTCGGACTTAGCCTGATACTTGGCCTAATATTTGCTACGCAGAATGATATGACCCGCTACGTGAATATCGACCGCGACACCCCGCTGCTCCTGCCGCCCGACCTGCGCGACTGGGTGCCGGCGGACCACCTCGTGCAT
>SIBG01000046.1 GCA_009695305.1 Opitutus sp.
ACCGGTGTCGACTACGGCCTGCGCATGGAGCTGTTGCAAAACCGCCTGAATCTGAACTTCACCTACTACCAGACCAAGGAGATCAACGGGGCGATCTCGCAGGACGGGCCGAGTTTCTTCAACGCGCTTTATAACTCGAATGTCGTGGGCGACTTGAGTGCTGCCGGTGGCAACATCCGTGGCGCCGGTGCCCTGCCGGCGCAGTATCGCGATATCCGCACCCGCTCGGGCAACGGCTTTGAATTTGAGGTCGTCTACAATCCGACGCGGGCGTTTCGACTTACGGGCAGTGTGAGCTTTCCGAAAGTGTATGAGTCAAACCTCTATCCCGACGTGAAGGCCTACATCGACAAAAATGTCGACCTCTTCAAACAGATCGCGAAGGACGCCGGCGTGCTGATCGACGCGAACAACACGGCCAGTGTCGATCTCTCGATCCCGATCAACAACCGGTCGCCGGACGCGACCAATGCCATGAACGCCTACAACAACATCGTGGCGTTCCGTCAAAACATCGTGGACGGCAAGCGCCTCAGCCAGGATCAGCCCATCGTAAACGTCTTCGCGGACTATACGTTTCAACGCACCCGGTTGAAGGGGATGCGCCTTGGCGCCGGCGTGCGCTATCGCGGCAAACAAATCATTGGCTCGCGGGCCTCCGACACGATCGCCGATCCCGCGAATCCGCTGCGGGCGATCGACGACCCGAAGGTCAATGCCTACACCGCCGTCTACACGCCGGAGGACTATTACATCGTGACCGCCACGATGAACTACACGTGGCGCTTCAAGAACCGCCGCGAGATCCAGGCCAATCTCGTGATCAACAATCTGCTGAACGATCGCGGTCCGCAGTATTCGTCGATTGCGCAGACCGCGTCGGCGTTGCGGCCCAAAGGCGGCGACTACACGAGCCCGGCGCGTGAGACGGTGCCGCTGACCTACGCGCTGAAGCAGCCGATCAGCTATAATTTACAGCTTACGCTAAAGCTGTAAGCCCGGCGCCGGTCCGGGCGATTTATCGGTCTTATTTCGCGATCACCGCGGGATCGAGGGAGACGCCCTTGAGCGGGTGAATGTCGATGAGGTTGCCATACCAGCCTTTGACCTCGGGCCGGCGAAGATTGTTGCGCGTGTAGAAATAGACCGGCGCGATGGGCGCCTCGGCGGCGAGAATCTGTTCGGCCTGCTGATAGAGTGCGTGACGACGGGCGGGATCGGGCGCGTGGTCGGCCTCGTGGACGAGACGGTCGTAGTCGGCATTTTTCCACCCGGTTTGATTGTTGCCGCTGTCGCCCAGCATCAGATCGAGAAACGTGCTCGGGTCGAGGTAGTCGCCGATCCACGCGAAGCGGCCGATCTGGTAGTCGAGGCGGCGCATCGAATCAGACTGCACTTTGCTTTCCTGATTCAGCATGCCGATGTCGATCCCGAGGCCGGTGCGCCACATCTGCTGGAGCGCTTCGCAAATCAGGCGGTTCGCCTCGGTGGTGTTGTAGAGAATCTCAAGATGAGGGAAACCCTGGCCAGCGGGAAATCCGGCCTCGGCGAGCAGTTTTTTGGCCGTCAGCAGATCCAGTGTGACCTTGGTCGTGGCGGTGAAACCGGCGGTGTCGGGCGGCGTGAGGTGGCCGGCGGGCAGTTGGTGGCCGTGGAGCACATCGCGCACGAAGCGGTCGCGGTCGATGGCCAGCGAAAGCGCGCGGCGCACCCGGACGTCGTTGAGCGGCGGTTTCGTGGTGTTGAAGCGCAGGAAAAACGTCCCGAGGAATACGTGCGGGTGGTAGAATTCGGCGTGTTGCTTCTCGTAGACCGCGATCTTGGAAATCGGCATCGTGCTGGTGACGTGGAGCTGGCCGGAGCGAAATGAGCGCTCCTCGGAGTCCTCGCTCTCGATCGGGTAGAAGAATACTTCGTTGAGCCTCACTTGATCGCGATCCCAGTAGGTCGGGCTCTTGCTGCCGCGGATGTGTTGGTGCGGTTTCCATTCGGCGAGGGTGAAGTAGCCGTTGCCGACGAGGTTGCCGGGACGGGTCCAGGCGTTGCCCCGTTGATCGACCCGGCCGAACTTCTCGAGCGTGGCGCGGTGGAGCGGATACCAACTGTGGTGGCAGACCATCGCCGGCAGGTAAGGCACTGGCTGCTCGAGCGTGAGGACGAGGGTGTAGTCATCGATCGCGCGGGCGCCGACCTGCGCGAAATCGGTGAGCTGGCCCTGATAGAAGGCCCGGCCATTTTTCAGATTGAAAAGCAGATAGGCGTATTCGGCGGCGAGGTTGGCGGAGAGCATCCGCTGGTAGGCAAAAACAAAATCGCGCGCGGTGACGGGCTCGCCGTTGGACCACTTGGCGTTGGGGCGGAGGTGAAAGGTCCAGGTGAGATTGTCGGGGGAGACTGCCCAGCGTTCGGCCACGGCGGGGACGGGGAGGTTGGTCTGGGCATCGTATTGGGCGAGACCCTCGAAGAAGGCGGCGACCACGTTGAACGTCTGCTGACTGTCGACGAGCTGGGGATCGAGATCGTTCGGCTCGGCGAGGTTGCCGAGGTGGAGGACTTGCGTGCGATTGCCAGAGGCGACGGCGGTTTCTCGCCTCCCGCAGGCGGTCAGAGTGAGGGCGAGTAACGCCGCGGCGACGAGCTGAGGATATTTCATGGGGAGGCGGGCGAAAAATAAAAAGCCACGCGGGTAAATCGCGTGGCTAGGAGAAAACGGGGAAACCGGTCTGCGCGGTTATTTCTTCGGGGCCTGCGCCTGGATTTCAGCGAGGCGCCTGTCGATGTCGGCCATCTTGGCGACGAGATCTTCCTCGATCTTCTTGCGGTCGCTGCTGCTGACGATGCTGAAGCTGGCGGCGTCCTTGACGATGTTGGCGGGCAGCGAGAGCAGGCGGGTGATGAGGCCCTGGTCCTTGAACGAGCTGAGGTAAAGGGCGGTCATCTCGTGCGAGAGCTTCAACGAGTCCTGCGCGACGGCCTGGGTCGCGGCGAGGTTGTTGTTTAGCTGCTGGTTCTTCGCGAGCTCGGAGGTCAGCACGTTGCCGACCTGATCGGAGATGCGCTGGCTGTATTTGTTGATCGATTCGCGGGTGAGATTCTGGTCCTTCGACATTTCGGAGAGGATGGGCTGAATCTTGTCGGCCATGCGGGACGAGACTTTGTCGACCTGCTCGTTCTGCATCTTCTCGGCTTCCTCGGGGGACTTGGGCAGCGGATTGTAAGGCTGCATTTTTTTCGCGATGATTTCGGCGAGGGCGTCCATGCGCTCGGTGTTGAGCTTCTGGACTTCCTCGTCGGTGCGGAACATGTCGGCTTCGCGCTTGGAGATGGCGTCCTTGAGGAGCTTGTTGGTGGCCTCGATCTGGCGGCGGTTTTCCTCGGAGGCGGCCTTCAGGGCGTCGTTCTGCTCGCGCAGCGGTGCCAGTTCGATCGTCTGCTTGGCCGACAGTTCCAGGACGGTCTGTTGGTGAACCCAGAAGGCGCCGCCGATGACCAGCAGCGCGGTGAGAATAACGGCAGGAATTTGCTCAGTGAATTTTTGAAACATGGACGGAAGGGATTGGTTGTGAAGGGAGAGGTTAGCTAGGGAATGGCGGGAAATGCAACGTCGCTGTGGCGGCAGGTTTTGCGGTTGTTTTTCGCGCCACGCGGGGCAGGGTCGCGGCATGAGCCTTAACCGCTGTGAGCAGCGCGTGTTCGATTACTGGCAGAATCATCGCGACGAGAGACAGTTCTGGCAGGAAAAAGTTCGTGGTGTGGCGAAAACGGTGCCGGACGAGCCGGCCGCGGTCGTGCGGCTGGAGGGCGAGCTGTGGCGCTACTACGAGGAGCGGAGTGCGGTGGCCGCGCCGTTCCGGGAGGCGGCGCAGCTGGAGGGCTTGCGGCGGACGAGCATGAAAAATCTCGCCGAACTCCTGCTGCGACTGTGGGTTGAGCCCCGGCCGGCGAAGAAGCCGGCGGCAGCAGAACCAGCCTGAAGAAAATGCCGTCGAGGCTGAAGCCCGCCCCAAAACAAGTCAGGCGGGTGGAACTTTGGGGAAACCGGGCTGACCTAGGTGCCGTTCGTTTATCTTCTCCTCCGCTTAGCGGGGGAGAATTGGGGTAAGCAAGAAAGCCATGGGCGGGCCGCTTAGGGGTAGGCGGCCCGCCCTCTTTTTTGGCGGAGATCGCGGGCAGGGCGCGATGCGGTCAAATGGCCGCGCCGCCGGTGACTTTACCCTGCTCGTGGAAATCGTGCGGCGAAGAGGATGGGGTCACGTAGCCGGTCCGAATCGTGAAATCGCCGAAGCGCTCGCCCGGCGTGCGCTCGGCGGCGTAGCGGCGGATGATCGGGCCGAGCAGCGGGACGATTTCGGCGACCGGCACCGAGGCTCGGTAAAGCGTGTTGAGACGCGAGCCGTTGAACGCGGCTCCCAGGTAGATGTTATATTTGCCCGGCGCGCGGCCGACGAAGCCGATCTCGGCGAGGTAGGGCCGGCCGCAGCCGTTCGGACAACCGGTGATCCGCAGGACGATTTCGTCGTCGCGCAGGCCGGCGGCCTCAAGCTCGGTTTCCAGCCGGGCGACGAGGTCAGGCAGGTAACGCTCGCTCTCGGCGAGCGCGAGGCCGCAGGTCGGCAGCGCGACGCAGGACATGGAATTCAGCGCGAGGCCGGAGGCGGAGTTGGCGCGATCGAGCTGATGCTGGCGGAGCAGCGCCTCGATCTGCGGGCGGTGCGCGGGCGTCACACCGGCGATGATGAGGTTCTGGTTGGCCGTGAGGCGAAGGTCGCCTTGATGGGCGAGGGCGATTTCGCGGAGTGCGGTCTTGAGTTTGGCGCCGGGCGTGTCCTTCACCCGGCCGCTCATGATGAAGAGCGTGAAATGCGCGGTGCCGTTCTCGCCTTCGACCCAGCCGTAGCGGTCACCCGTGTGCGTGAACTCGAAGCGGCGGGGTGAATCGAGCCGGTGGCCGAGACGCAACTCAACCTCGGTGCGGAACCAGCGGAGCCCGCGGTCTGCAATGGTGTATTTCAAGCGCGCGTGTTTGCGATCCGTGCGGTCGCCGTAGTCGCGTTGCACGAGCATGATTTTCTCGGCGACCTCGACGACTTGGTCCGCGCGGCAGAACCCCAGCACCTCGGCGACGCGGGGAAAGGTCTCGATCTGGTTATGGGACATGCCGAGGCCGCCACCGACGGTAATATTGAAGCCGGCGAGTTTTCCCCGCTCGTCCGCGATGGCGATAAAGCCGAGGTCGTGTCCATAGATATCGACGTCGTTGCTCGGCGGGACGGCGATGACGACCTTGAATTTTCGTGGCAGATAGGTGGCGCCATAGATCGGCTCGGCCTCGGGCTCGCCCCCGGCGACGAGGTCATCATCGATCCAGATCTCGTGGTAGGCGCGCGTGCGCGGCGAGAGGTGGTCGCTGATCGCTTTCGCGAGCCGGAGCGTTTCGGCGTGGAGGGACGACTGCCCGGGATTTGGGTTGCACATCACGTTGCGGTTGACGTCTCCGCAGGCGGCGAGCGTGTCGAGCAGCGCGCGGTTCACGGCCTGGACGGCGGGGCGGAGATTGCCCTTGAGGATCCCGTGAAACTGAAAGGCCTGCCGCGTGGTGAGCTTGAGCGTGCCGTTGGCGTGCGAGTCGGCGAGGGCGTCGAGGGCGAGCCACTGCGCAGTCGTGCAGACGCCGCCCGGCACGCGGACGCGCGCCATGAACGAAAACGCTTTTTCTTTTCCCTCCTTGCGGCGTTGGTTGCGGAGGTCGCGGTCGTCCTGCGGATAGATGCCGTGGAATTTCGTGAGCTGCCCGCTGTCGTCCGTGATGGTGCCAGTTGACGGATCGGCGAGGTCACGCCGGATGTGGCCGCGGAGAAAATTGCTCGCCGCCTTGAGGTGCTCGTTCTTGTGCCGGGATATTTCCTGCTCAGGCAGGGTGGGGAGGTTCATGCGCAAGTGGGGGCCGCGAGTTGGGCCAGGGTGGACTGCAACGCGCGGGCGAGCGGCGCGATGGCCGCCGGATGAGTGCCGACCAGTCCGGCGAGGTGGCAGCGCAAGCCGGGCGTGTGCGACTCCGCGACGCGGCAAATCTGCGCGACATCGCCGTCGGCCCCGGCGTGACGTCCGGGCGAGAGGAACAGCAGCGCGATGACGACCTCGCCGGAGGAAAAATCCGGCGCGGTGAGCTGCTCGGCGAGCAGCGGGCGGTTGTGCGCGTGCTCCGCGCCTGCCATTGAGGCGGCGGCGAGCGGTCCGATGGCGGCGCCGAGCAGCGTGCGGACGCTGGTGGCAAGGGAATCGCGCAACGCGGCGGACGCCGGTGCGGGCCCACCGTGATCGACGACGATGACGGCTGGCCGGGGCAACTTGCGGGCGGCGATCGTTTCGCGCACGCGCGCGGCGACGAGGGCGGCGAGGGTCCCGCTGGACGCGAGGCTGTCCGTGAAAGTGTAAGTGAAGTCGCCGGCTGTGGGTCGGAGGTTGTCGAGTTCGGTGCGGAGCGCGCTGCCGATGGCTCCCTGCGCGCTGACAAAAAACGGCACGAAAACAAATTCGCGTTCGCCCCGGGCAAGTTGGGCGCGGACGAACGGTGCGAGCGTGGGCGCGGGCACGCCGCCGAGGGCGGCGGCCGGGATGCGGTCACTGTGTTTCCACGAAACGGCGTGGACGGAAACCCCGGCCCGCGCGGACAGCGCCGTCGCCACGGCGCGCAGGTTGCGGTGCGCGGCGGGCTCGAGCGAGCCGTTGTCGATGAGCGCGATGGTCATGCGGTGATGCCGGCAGGGCGCGCGGCGTCGAACCACGCCAGTTTGTCGGCGAGCGCGGCGACTTCGCCAATGACGACGATGGCGGGCGCGCCGAAGCCGGCGTGTTCGGAGCGCTGCGCGATTTCGCCGACGGGGGCCAGGAGCTGCCGGTGCCCGCCGGTCGTGGCGGACTGGATGACCGCGGCGGGCGTGTCGGACGCGAGACCACCGACCTGCAGACGGCGGGTGATCGTCTCAAGATTTTTCATGCCCATGTAGATGCAGAGGGTCGCACCGAGGCGGCCATAATCTTCCCAGCGAATTGCGGCGTCGGGTTTGTTGGGATCCTCGTGACCGGTGAGAAACACGACGGCGGAACTGTGCGCGCGGTGCGTGAGCGGGATGCCCGCATAGGCGGCCGCGGCGAGCGCGGCGGTGACGCCGGGCACAATCTCGAACGGGATGGCGGCGTCGGCGAGCGCTTCGGCTTCCTCACCGCCGCGGCCGAAGACGAACGGATCGCCACCTTTGAGGCGGACGACGGTCTTCCCCTCTCGGGCGAGGCGGACAAGCGTTTCGTCGATCTGGGTCTGCGGGCAGCAGAAGCCGCCGCCTTTTTTGCCGACGAAGAAGCGTTCGGCGTCGGGTCGCGCGAGGGCGAGGATCTCTGGCGCGACGAGATAGTCGTGCACAATGGCGTCCGCTTCGCCGAGCAACCGGCGCGCCTTGAGCGTGAGCAACTCGGGATCGCCGGGGCCGGCGCCGACGAGATAGACCGTGCCAGTGGTGGGAAAGATTTCGAAAGAGGAAGACATGAATCAGGCTTCAGCAGCGCCCGCGCCAGACGCGACGAACGGGCGGGCGCACAAGGAAGCAGGCCGTCTAAATATTCCACGGTTAGTTGGTTCAACAAGGGCAACTGGCCCCGGTAAATCCATGGATCGAGTGTGATTTAAGTTAAACATGACTTCTTTAGTCGATATGACGTCTTTTCAGCTTTACCCGTTGATGAGTCGTAGCAAGCATTCTCCTTGTCATGTCCGTATCTCCATCAACGCCATCAATCAAGCCACCGTCCGCCCATCGGACAAGTGAGGCCGATCTCGGCCGTTGGAACACCGAATTACGCGGCCAATCACCCTTGGCGATCGTCCGTTGGGCCATCGCCCAAAGCGGTGGCCGCGCGATCGTCTCGACGAATTTTCGGCCCTACGAAGCGGCGATTTTGCACGTGGCGGTGCAGGCGCAGCCTGACATTCCGGTGCTCTGGGTGGATCACGGCTACAACCGGCCCGCGACCTACCAGCACGCCGAGGACCTGCGCGCGCGCCTCGGTCTCAACCTCAAGCCCTACCTTCCTCGCCTCACGCCCGCGCATCGCGATACCCTTTATGGCCCCATTCCCACGACGGAGGACGAGGCGGGCCTGAAAAAATTCAGCGCGCTCATGAAACTTGAACCGTTTCAGCGCGGCATGAAGGAACTCGCGCCGATCGTCTGGATCACCGCGCTGCGCCAAGTGCAAAACCCCAACCGCGCCGGCCTTGACCTGGTGTCGCTCGACGAAAATTTCGGCGCGCTCAAGGTCAGTCCGTTTTTCTATTTCAGCGAGGCCGAGCTCGACGCCTACCTCGCGCAACACCAGCTGCCAAACGAGTGGGATTATTTCGATCCCGCCAAGGCCGACGAGAAACGGGAATGCGGTCTGCACGCGGCGTGGGGAAAAACGGCGGCGCAGGGCGCCATCGTTTCGGAGCTGGGGGCAGGGAGATAGGAGATGCTCCACCCCTTCCTCCGCCGCATTCCTCCTCGGCCATCTCCGATCTTCCATCTTCCAATACCGATTTTCGATTTCCGTGAATAGTTATCACCTCGACCACCTGCAGCACCTCGAAACCGAAGCCATCCATCTCATGCGGGAGGTCGCGGGCGAATTTGAGCGACCCGCGCTGCTCTTCTCCGGGGGCAAAGACTCCATCTGCCTGCTCCGCCTCGCGGAAAAGGCCTTTCGCCCGTCCGACTTGCCGATGCCGCTGCTCAACGTGGACACCGGGCACCATTTCCCCGAGCTCAACGAATTCCGCGACCGCCGCGCCAGACAACTCGGCGCCAAGCTCATCATTCGCACGGTCGAGGATGCCATCGCGCAGGGAATCGCGACGCCGTCGCCGGGGGAGATCAGTCGCAATCGACTGCAGATTCCGACGCTCCTCGCCGCGATCGAGGAATTTCGTTTTGATTGCTGCATCGGTGGCGCGCGCCGCGACGAAGAAAAGGCCCGGGCGAAGGAGCGGTTCTTCAGTTTCCGCGACAGTTTCGGCCAGTGGGATCCGAAAAACCAGCGTCCCGAAATCTGGAATCTCTACAACGGTCGGCTCAATCCGGGCGAAAACATGCGCGTATTCCCGATCAGCAACTGGACCGAGATGGACGTGTGGGAATACATCCAGCGGGAGCAGCTGGAGGTGCCTGCCATCTATTTCAGTCACCGCCGTAAATGCGTCCGCCGCGGTGGCCAGTGGCTGCCCGTCAATGCTCTCGTTCCGCCCAAGCCGGCCGAAGAGGTGCGCGACCTCGTCGTGCGCGTGCGCACCATCGGCGACATCATCAGCACGGGCTGCGTCGAGTCGCCGGCCACCACGACCAGCGACATCATCGCGGAAATCGCCGCGGCCCGCGTGACTGAGCGTGGCTCGCGCGCGGACGACAAGGCCTCCGAGGCCGCGATGGAAGATCGGAAGAAAGCCGGCTATTTCTAAATGTTCACCGCCGAAAGTTTTCCTCCACCGCCGCCGATGAACGTCCCCGTCGACATCCTGCGTTTCAATACGTGCGGCAGCGTCGACGATGGCAAGTCCACGCTCATCGGCCGCCTCCTCTACGATTCGAAATCGCTGATGGAGGATCAGATTGAGGCGCTCGAGCGCTCCGCCGCCATCACCGGCGGCGGCCAGATCAATCTCGCCAACCTGACCGACGGCCTCCGCGCCGAGCGCGAGCAAGGCATCACGATCGACGTCGCTTACCGTTATTTCGCGACGCCGCGCCGCAAGTTCATCATCGCGGACACTCCCGGCCACGTCCAATACACGCGCAACATGGTGACGGGCGCGTCGTCGGCCAACCTCTCCATCATCCTCGTCGATGCGCGCGCCGGCGTGATCGAGCAGAGCCGCCGCCACACCGCGATTGCGTCGCTGCTGCGCATTCCGCATCTGGTGGTCGCGGTCAACAAGATGGACCTCGTCGGCTGGAGCGAGCAGCGCTTCCTCGAGATTCGCGCCCAGTTCGAGGAATTTTTGCCGCGGCTCGACATCAAGGACGTCAAATTCATCCCGCTGAGCGCGCTCAACGGTGACAACGTCGTCGAGCCCTCGGCGCACACGCCCTGGTATGTCGGCCCCACTTTGCTCGGGCACCTCGAGACGGTGCACATCGCGAGCGACTGGAACCTCACCGGCTTCCGCCTGCCCGTGCAGTGGGTCAACCGCCCCCACAACCCGACCGATCCCGCGCTGCATGATTTTCGCGGCTTCAGCGGGCAGATTGCCGGTGGCATCGTCCGCGCCGGGCAGAAAATCATCGCGCTGCCCGCCGGCATCGTGACGACGGTGAAGCAAATCTGGACCTACGATGGTCCAGTGCAGGAGGCGTTCTGCCCGCAGTCCGTCACGCTCGTGCTCGAGCACGACATCGACATCAGTCGCGGCAGCATGCTCATCGGCACCGACCATCTGCCTGGGGCCAGCACGCAGCTCCAGGCGGAGGTCTGCTGGATGCACCCACGAGCGCTGCAGTCCGGCAGAAAATATCTCCTCAAGCACACCACGCATACCGTGCAGGTGGCGGTGACGGACATCGTCAGCAAACTCAACCTGGCCACGCTCGAGCCCGAGCTCGCACCGGCCGAGCTGGCGGTGAACGATATTGGCGAGATCCGCTTGCGCGCGGCGCAGCCGCTCGTGTTTGACGGTTATGCGACCAACCGGCTGACCGGGTCGTTCATTCTGATCGAACCAAACACGAACGCCACGGTTGCCGCCGGGATGCTGTTGCCGCCGGCCGAAATCGTTAAGCCGGAAAATGGAGATTACGTGATATGAATTCGCCCCGCCCCCGCGTCGAAAGCCACCTCCGCAGTCTCCTGAAGGCGGTAAGCTGGCGCTGTGTTGGCACGCTCGACACATTTGTCGTGAGCTTTCTCGTGCTTCGCGTGACCGGTGCCGCCGACACTTCCCTGGAAGCCGTCAAGATTTCCGGCGGCATCGCTGGCGTGGAAATCGTCACGAAGATTGCCCTCTACTATCTGCACGAGCGCGCGTGGGCGCGCCTGCCCTTCGGCCGCCCGCGCCCGCTGACGCTGGAGGAGAGCGCCGCGGAGAACGTGCCATGAAGATCTCCGTCAAGGTCGATTATGCCTGCCGCGTCATGGCGGAACTGGCGCGGCTGCACGGCTCGGGCGAACTGGCGCAAATCGAACACCTCGCACGGACGGAGGCGGTGCCGGCGAATTTTCTTGCGCAGATTCTTGGCAAACTTCGCGACCACGGCCTCATCACGAGCCGCCGTGGCAACCAGGGTGGCTATACCCTGGCGCGGGCGCCGGAGGAGATTTCGCTCTATGACATCCTGATCGCGGTCGAGGGCCAGTGCCTGCACCTCAGCGGCAATTTCCACGGCCGCAGTGGTCGTCGGCTCAAGCAGGTGTGGGGGGAGATCAGCCAGACGCTGGTGGAGAAAACCAAGGGTTACTCGCTCAACCAGCTCGCGACCAAGAATCCGGCGGAGATGTATTATATCTGATTGGCTTGAAACGTAGGCCGGGTCTTCGACTCGCCCTCGGGCGAGCACTCTGCGCGTCAAAGGGCGGGTCAGAGACCTCGCCCTACTTTTTCGGCCGCGGCTGCGCATCGGCGCGGGCTTCGGCTTCCTTCATCAATTGTTGGAATTTCGCGTCGCCGCGCAGCGGCTCCCATTCGAATTCGCGCCGCAGGAGGTAACCGAAACCCCAGCCCATGTCGTGCAACGCGCGCAGCTCGGCGCTGGCGGAGGAGACGTTTGTCGGACTGTGCGTGACGGTGACCGAGACGCTGGGGCTCAAGGTGCCGTGAGCCGCGGCGTGAAGGGGGGCGGAGCGAGGATTAGCGTTCCAACCGGTTGTTTTGAAGGTTGGGCGATTCAGCGGGGCCGATCCGCGACCAGCAACGAATTCAAAGCGCCTCGTGCCAACGTCGCAGGGCGGAACCGCCTAAATCTGCCACTCGCTCGAGGAGGAATCGGGGGCGTGGCTCGCGCCACTGTGGCCGACGAGGGTTTCGTTTTTTCGGCGGGAACGAACGACGACGCTGTCGCCTTTGAACAGCGCCACGGAGTCGGCGGGGATGGATTTCATCAGCCACACGTTCGAGCCGATGATGGAACGCGCGCCGACGGACGTGTCGCCGCCGAGGACCGTGGCGTGAGCGTAGATCGTCACGTGGTCGCCGATGTCGGGGTGGCGTTTCACGCCTTTGACCGGATGGCCGTCGGGATCGGTCTCGAAGGATTTCGCGCCGAGGGTGACGCCCTGGTAGAGTTTCACGTGCGAGCCGATGGTGGCGGTTTCGCCGATGACGACGCCGGTGGCATGATCGATGAAGAAATGGTCGCCGAGGCGCGCGCCGGGGTGGATATCGCAGCCGGTGCGTTCGTGGGCGAACTCCGTGAGGAGGCGCGGGAGCAGCGGGACGCCGAGGTGGTAGAGGACGTGCGCGAGGCGTTGGAGCGAGATGACGAGCACGCAGGGGTAAGCGACGATGATCTCCTCGACGCTGCGGGCGGCGGGGTCGCCTTGGTAAGCGGCGGTGACGTCGGTCGAGATGAGTTTGCGGAGCGCCGGGAACTGACTGAGGAAGGTTGTCGCGCGCTCGCGGGCCTGCGCGGCGGGGTGCTCCACTTTGGCGAAGCGGAGGCATTTTTCGATTTCCGCCACCAGTCGTTGGTCGATGCGTGCGAGCAGTTGCATGACGTGCGCGGGCAGTTTTTTTTCCGTGAGGGCGAGCTCCTCGAAGTAACCGGGGAAGAGCAGGTGCATGCAATCAACGGCGAGTTGGTTGACCGAGGCCTGCGAGGGGAGGTTGAGGCCGTCGAGGTGGTTGATGCCGCCGTCGCTGCGGTAGGAGGCGAGGAGGGCTTGCTGGATGTCGTCGAGATGCATGGGGGCACGGTGGGGGGCGCCAGTGAGCGGTGAAATAGATTCGCACGGAGGCACGCGAGCCAGAATCGCACGACCCCGTGCGCCGCGCGAGTATACGACGCGCTTCCGCCGGGCTTCCCACGGCCCGGCCGATGAGAGAATTGGCCGGGCCGCAAGTCTATCATCGACAAGCGCCCGATGACTTGCTCCGTTACTCACAAGATATCCACAACCGATGGAAAACCTTCGCGGGGCCCACGCCCCAACTTCGCGGATCAAGGTTACGGCAAAGGTAAAGACCTTCGTGCTCGATACGAACGTCCTGTTGCACGACCCGCAATCGATCTACAAATTTCAGGACAACAACCTCGCCATCCCAGTCGAGGTGCTCGAGGAGCTTGACGGGATCAAGGGCGAGCAGTCCACCGAGCGCGGCCGCAACGCCCGGCGCGTCCACCGCATCCTCCAGGAGCTCCTGCCCGACTCGCGCGCGATGCACGAGGGCGTGGAGCTCGAGAACGGCGGCATGCTCTCGATCATTATCAACCCCTATCTCGCCGTGCCCGGCCGCCGTTCGCCCGCGATGGATCGGTTGCGCGCGATTCTCCCCGACCTGACGAAAAAGGATAACCGGATTATCGCTGCAGCGCTGTTTGTGCAGGAGCGCTATCCGCCGCCGACGATTCTCGTCACGAAAGACGTCAACGTGCAGCTCAAGGCGCGCGCCGTTGGTCTGGAGTCGGAGGACTACCTCAACGACAAGGTGCCCGAGACCGACGAGGAGGCGAGCTACTGTGAAATTTCGCTCAACGTCTACGAGCTGCAGCGCTTCTGCTCCGAGGGCGCGTTTGAACTCGGCGGCGACGCCGCCCAGCCGCTCGCGTTGAATGAATACGTCCTGCTCCGCTCCGACGAGGGCAAGACGATGCCCGCGCGCTACTATGGCGACGGCCTCGTGCGCCGCCTAAAAATCCCCGATTTTGTGAAGGCGCCCGGTGGCATCCCGATTCGCGCCCGCAACCTTGAGCAGCAATTTTTCATGGACGGGCTCCTCGACGACGGCATCCACCTGCTGACGTGCTACGGCAAGGCCGGCACCGGCAAGACGCTACTGTCCACCGCCTGCGCGCTCCACCAGACGCACGACGACCATTCGCGCTACGACGGCGTCTCGATTTCCCGCCCCGTGATCGCGCTGGGCAAGGACATCGGTTTCCTTCCCGGCACGCTCGAGGAAAAAATGCGGCCGTGGCTCCAGCCCTACCATGACGCGCTCGAGGTGCTCATTCCCTCGAAAGCTCCGAAGGACCCGCAGTTCGCGGCGAAAAAAGTTTCGAAGAAGAAACACAAGAACCGCGACGAGCATTTCCTCTCCACCATGACGGCGCCGCCGCCGAACCACGGCGGCCACGGCAATGGTTACGGCAATGGCCACGGCCCGCTCGTCAAGCCCTACGAGCGCCTGCTCAAGAGCGGGCTCGTCGAGATTGAGGCGCTGGCTTTCATCCGCGGTCGCTCGATCGCGCGGCGCTTCTTCATCCTCGACGAGGCGCAGCAGCTTACGCCGCACGAGGTGAAGACGGTCATCACGCGCATCAGCGAAGGCTCCAAGATCGTCCTCATCGGCGACCCGTCGCAGATCGACAATCCTTACGTGGATGCGCGCAGCAACGGCCTCGTCTATTGCCACAACCGGATGAAGGGTCAGGGCATCGCCGCGCACGTGAAGCTCATGAAGGGCGAGCGCTCCAAGCTCGCCGAGCTCGCGGCGGATCTGCTGTAGGGCCGGCGCTGGCCGCCGGGCCGCGGCGGCCGACCTTACGCCGTCGCGCGTTTCGCCAGCAGGCTCGGCTGCCCCGTGCGCCGCGCGGCGTATTCCATCGTCACAGCAAACAGCCCGGTGAACAGCAGGTCGCTCGCGAGGGTGTTGCGGAAAAACATCAGCGTCGGTGGAAACTGGGGATGACCGATGGTCATCGCCTGCCACCAGCCGGCGGCGTTATGGGCGTAGTCTTGATCGCCGAGCCACGACGCGGTGTTGGTGGCCAGATAAAAAAACACCGCGCCGCCGAGCGCGCCGCTGAAGAGGTTGAGCCAGTTCCGCCGCCGCGCGACCATCGCGCCGAAACCCAGCGCGGCTACGAAGCAGGCCGCGCGGATGACGGCGCCGCCGCTCGTCCATTCGTAGCGCAGCACCGTCGCATAGTAATGATCGAGGTAGAGATCGGACAGCACGAGGGCCGCGAAGGGCGCGAGCCACAGGCGTTTGTCGCGGAAATAAACCGCGCCGCAAAAGGTGAGCGCCATCAGCGGCGCAAAATTTGCGAGGGCGGGCACATGCACGGCGGCGACGCGCCACCCGGCGCTGAGCAGAATGAGGGCGAGGGCGAGAGGCATGGGAAAATTCATTCGCTGTGGGTCCGATACCCCGAAGCTTGCTTCGGCTTGGTTGGACGGACGGGTTTAAGCGCGAATTGCATTATGGTCGGATGAGTTTGCGGCGGTCTTGTCAAATGCCCCGGGGCTTGCCCCGGGGATTTTTACTGGCCGCAAACCCCGGCGATGACAAGCGCGCTGTGCGTCAACTTTGGTGTCACCGGCGCGCGGTGGCTCCGCGGTTGGCGCCAGCCGCCTCCGATGTTTCTGCTTCGCGCGCCAGCAGCCAGAGCAGATCGGAAAGGCGGTTCACGCATTGCTTCACTTCCTGCCGCACGCTGCGCCCGCGCGCCGGCAGTGCGGTGAGCCGCCGCTCGGCGCGGCGGGCGGCCACTCGCGCGAAGTCAAAAGCCGCCGCCCGGGCGTTCGCGCCCGGCGTCGCCCAGCCGTCGAATTTGAAGCCGCGCGCTTCGAGCGTGGCGACGGCGTCGTCGAGCCGGGTCACGTCGGCCGCGGAAATTTTCTCGAACTTCGAGGCCGCGTAGCGCGCCGTGTCGGCCTCGGCGCAGGCGAGTTCACCCATCAGCGCGACCAAGTTTTTCTGCGCGGCGGTCAGCAGGTCACGGGTGGCGGCGCCGTTTGCGTCGTCGGCGAGCAGCGGCTTCACGGCCCCGAGGGCGACGTTGAGTTCGTCGAACGCGCCGACCGCTTCGATCTGCGGGTGGTCCTTCGGCACGCGCTGCCCGTAGAGCAGGCTCGTGGTGCCGTCGTCCCCGGTGCGCGTGGCGATGGAGGGCATGGGTCAGAGTTTGATCAGGTGGAGCCCGATAATTTCGTCGAAGTGTCTGTCCTGTGCCGCGAGCCGGGCCGTTACGCGATCTTCCGCGCGGCCAGTTGCGCGCGGAGGCAGAGCTCGGCGGCCTTGAAGGCGTGGGCCTGCGTCATCGCGTTTTCGGTGCGGTTGAGGCAATCGAGGATCAGCTGGCCGAAGAACCGGAAGCCGACTTTGCCGGCGACGTTTTCGTAACGCTCGCCCCGGTCATCGACGATGTAGACGTTGTCACCCGCTTTGTCGCGGCCGACGTCGACGTATTTGCGCAGCTCGATGTAGCCCTTCGTGCCGAGGATGACGGTGCGGCCGTCGCCCCAGGTGCCGAGGCCGTCGGGCGTGAACCAGTCCACCCGGATGTAGTTTGAGGTGCCGTTGTCGCCGAGGAGCGACGCCTCGCCGAAATCCTCGAACTCGGGCTTGTCCGGATTGGCGTAGTTCGCCACCGCGGCCTGCGTGACCGTGGCATCGGTCGCGCCGGTGTAAGTGAGAAACTGCTCGAACTGGTGGCTGCCGATGTCGCAGAGGATGCCGCCGAATTTCGCCTTTTCGAAAAACCACGCCGGCCGGCCGGCTTTGCCGAGCCGGTGCGGGCCGAGGCCGATGACTTGGAGGACGCGGCCGATCGCGCCGCCCGCCACGAGGTCGGTGGCAAACATCGCTGATTCCACGTGCAGGCGCTCCGAAAAATAGACCATATATTTGCGATTCGTGCGGGCGACGACGGCCTTGGCCTGATCGAGCTGGGCGAGGGAAGTGAAGGGGGTCTTGTCGGTGAAGTAGTCCTTGCCGGCTGCCATCACGCGGCAACCGAGCGGCCCGCGGTCGCAGGGCACGGCGGCGGCGGCGATGAGTTTGATCGCCGGGTCCGCGAGCAGCTCGTCAAGTGAGCGCGCCACCTTCGTCTGCGGATATTTCGCGAGGAAGGCCTCGACTTTTTTCGGATCGGGATCGTAAACCCACTTTAACTCCGCGCCGGCCTCGATCAGGCCGTTGCACTCGCCATAGATGTGGCCGTGGTCGAGGTGCGCGGCGGCGAAAGCGAATTCGCCAGGTTTCACCACCGGGCTGGGCTTGCCCTGCGGTGCGTAGTTCATGCCGTCGGATTTTTGGCTCATGGTATCGGAGATGACTGCTGGCAAAAAATATTGGTCTCGCGGGACGAAGCGCAGAACGACCAAGGGGTCGGTTCGTCGTCATTTGGCTTTCGCGGCGGCGCGGGTTTCCTTGGCGAGCGCCTTGACCGCCGCCTCGATTCCGGCGCGGACCGGTTTCGTCATCCGCTCGATGAACAGCACGCCGTTGAGGTGATCCGTCTCGTGCTGGATGCACCGCGCGAACAGTCCGTCGCACGTCAACCCGTGGGGCACGCCGCGTTCGTCCTGAAAATTCACCGTCAGGGCGGCGGGCCGCTCAACGTCGCCGCGGATGCCGAGGAAGGACAGGCAGCCTTCCTCCGCGACGTCCTTCGCGGCGCGGCGCTCGACGCTGATCACGGGATTCGCGACGACGAGCGGCATGAACAACTCGAGCGGCGGCCGCGCGCCGTCGAGCTCCCAGGCGAATTTTCCCTCGACGTCCCGCAGGTCCGCCACGAACAACTGAATGGCGCGTCCGACTTGCTGGGCCGCGAGTCCGATGCCCGCCGCCTCATGCATGGTGGCGATCATCTCTTGGGCCAACCGGGCGAGGGCGGGGTCGAACACGGTGATTTTTTCGCCTTTCTGGCGCAAAACTGGCTCGTTGTAGTGAACAATTCGCAGAGACATCGGTCGGTAAGGACTGCGAGCGTTAGTTTGCATCTTGCCGCCCGCAAACCAATACTTCCCATCGATGAGCGCTCCCGCCGCCGTCCCCCGTCTCTCTTTCGCCGCGCTCGCGCTGGTGATCGCGGGCTTGGTGTTGATGTTTGCGGGGTGGTCGCTGCCGGCCAACCTCAAGTCCGTCAGCCCCGCGCTGCTGCGCGCGGCGGGAGTGGGCACCCCAACCCTCGGGGCGTTTGGCCGCGACTTGGTGGATCTGGAAAAACTCGGTCCCGCGGCGCTCGTGCTCGCGGCCACGCGCGCCACCGACGATCCCCGCGCCCCCGCTCTCGCCGCGGCGATTGAGGCCTACGCCGCGCGACAACCCGCGCTGGTCGCGTGGGGTGGCTGGGATGCATTTCTCGACCCGCTGTTCGGTTTGCGCACTGATTCTGGTCGGCACGCGAGCACCCCGGTGCTCACTTTTTTCATCCCGGAGCGAGCCCGCGCCGCGCTGCGGGCCTCGCTCGCCAACACCGGTTCGCTGGGCGTGCAGTCGCTCCTGCGACTGCCCGAGCTCACCGCGACCGGTCGCTTCGTGCCGGCCGCGCGGGCCGGCGGCCAGCCGCTCGATGCGCTCATCCTCCTCTCCGCCGTGCTTTATCAAGGCGAGCGGCTGGCCCCGCCGCTCCAGCGGGAGTTGCGCACCCTGGCCGACACCGCCCTGGAGAAAAAAGATCTTGGGGCACTCGAGCCCTTCTTCCTCGATCTCCTCTCGCTCGGGCGCCGGCTCGATTGGAAGCAGCTGAGCGAACTCCTCCGCCGCACCGAGAGCATGAAGACCGTCGGGCACTTCGCGCAGCTCGCCCGCGTCACTCCTGACCAACTGCCGCTGATCTACGCGGCGGCGGTGTTTTCCGATTCGGCGGATCGCGTCGCGGACTATCTGATCCAGTTTGGCCAGAGTGGCCTCGCGGATTTGCGTCTCACGCTCGGGCTCGGGCAGGGGGCGGTGCGGCAGCTGCTCGCGCAGCAGGTGCCCGTCAACCGCTCGGCGGGCCGCGCGCTCGATCTCGCCTCGCGCCTCACGCTGCTGCATCCGCATTTCGCGCTCCTGCTTAAATATCTCGGCTACGTGCTCGGCGCGTTCCTCGTGCTGCGCGGCCTTGATCGGGCCCTCCTCCTGCCGGGCGATCTCCTGCGCCCGGCGGCGCTCATCCCCCACATGCGGAGCGGCGTGCTCGCGGTGCTGTTCGCCGGCCTCCTCATCGTGGCGTCGGAACCGTTTCTCCTGAAAGCCGCGCCGCCCTCGGAATACCTGCTGCATCTCCGTCTGCCCGTGCTCGTCGCCACCACCGAAATTTCTTCATCCTCCAATTCTCAACCCACCGCTACTATGGAAACCTCCACGCTCCTCTCCATCGGCCTGTTCGCTTCGCTGCAGGTCGCGATGTATTTCATCTGCCTCCTGAAAATCCGCGAGGTCGGCCGGCAGCCGGTCCCGCCGCTCGTGAAGCTCAAGCTCATGGAAAACGAGGAAAACCTTTTCGACGGCGGCCTCTACGTCGGCATCGCCGGCACGGCGACGGCGCTCGTCCTGCAGGTCATGCGGGTGATCGAGCCCAACCTGCTCGCGGCCTACGCGTCGAATCTCTTTGGCATCATCTGTGTCGCGTTGGTGAAGATCCGCCATGTCCGCGCGTGCAAACGCGAGCTCATCCTGGAGGCCCAGGCGGAGGCCAAGCTGACGTCATGAACAAGACGCTCCTCCTCATCATCTGTGATTTTCTCCTGCTGAATCTCCTTGCGCTCACCCGCTGGGAGAAGGCGGAGCCCGCGCGGGCGTCGCAGGCGCCCGTGCCGGAACTTGCGGCCAATGCCGTGACGAAAGACCAGGATCTCGTCGCGACCATGCAGCAGTCGCTCACGGATGAGCGGACGACCCGCGAGCAGCTCGTGGAGAAACTCACGGCCACCGATGCGGCCCTCGCCGCTCGGGAGCAAAGCCTCACGGTCGCGCAGGCGGATAAGAACCGGCTCGCCGCCGAGAAAACCACCCTCGCCACCTCCCTCACGGAAACCCAGCGCACGGCCGCGGACCTCGACCGGAAGGTCACCCTTGCCGCGCGGGAGGCGACGATGACGCGGGAGCAGCTCGCGCAACTGCAACGCGAACTCGCGGAGAAAAAGGCCGAGGCGGAGAGGCAAAAACTGATTTTCGAGAGGCAGCTCGAAGTTCAAAAGGCCGAGGCGCAGAATCAAATCGGCAAACTGGCGATGGTCGTCGCCCTGGCCGATCAGGAGAAAAAAACGCTGAGTGAGAAGGCGGGTAGGTTGGAAAAACAAGTGGTGGAGGAGCGTCAGGAGCGCGTGAAAGTGCAGGAGACGGCGACGCAACTTGCGCAGGGCGTCGGTCAGCTCGCCGAAAAATCCGTCGCGCTGACGAAAGAGATTCGCGACAGCCGGCCGGTCAACGCGAACGTGCTCTTCAACGATTTTCTGGCGAACCGCGTGAGCGTCGCCTTCGCCGCCACGCACAAGAGTTTTCTCGGTCCGGTGAATCGCGCGAAGTCAGCGCATCCCCTGCTCGTCACCGATGGCCGCCAGATTTACGCCCTGTTGCACGTGGCGGACACGGTATTTTCGTTCGGGGAAACCGGCGCGGATTGGGAAAAGATTTTCGCGGAGTTCGACCGTCCGCCAGCCTACCGCAGCGCCGCGGGCGAACTGCAGTTTCTCGCGCACGATCCGCGCATCGTCGTGGTCCCGGTGGATGCGGCGCAGGTGGCGGCGCTCGGCGTGAAAGTTTATGCCCTCGCGGCCGAGCCGTTTAAGTTTCCTGACGCCGTGCTGATCAACGGTGGTGGCCGGGGTTACGGCGAGGTCGGCTTCAAGCTCGATGCCGAGCAGCCGGGCTTCGTGCGCGTGGACAATCGCATCTTCAAACGGATCTTCGGCGACTTCGCGCCCTCGCGCGGCGATCTGGTCTTCAGCAAGACGGGCGAACTCCTCGGCCTCATGGTCAACAGTGACTATTGCGCGCTGCTGAAGGATTTCACGCCGACCCAGCGCATTCGCACCGGGGACGACACGCTCGCGCAGCAAACCGGCCAGGTGCTCGACGGCCTTGGCAACCGGATGCGCGGGCTGCCGGTGAAACTCCAATAGGTTCGCCGGGCGGGACCCGCCGCCGAGCTGAAGCCGGAGCTAAACCCCAGCGACGATCAGACGCGCTTGCCCTCAAGGCTCACTCGACCGGCTCAGGCGGGGTCGCGCTCGAAGGCTTCGATCGCTTCGTATTCGGCGAGGCCGAGGGCGTCGTAGCTGAGCGCGATGGCGCGGTTGTGGTGCTCGGCTTGCTGCCACGCCTCATGCAGGCCCGCGGCGAAGACCGGGCTCTGGCTGCGCTGGCTCTTGTGATGGTAAATCGCCTGGATTTTCTGCGTGAGCTCACGCGGGCTGAAGGGCACGGCCATTTCGATTTCGGCCGGCGCCCAATTCCGGTCGGGGCCGCGGTAGAGCCACAGGCGGCAGGCAGCGCGCCACGGGTCGCCGCTGGTCTGCGTCAGCGCGCGACGGAGAATCTCAAAACACACGGCGGGCACCGAGCTGGGATCGGCCGCGCGGCCGGTCGCAAAGATCTGGTGCGGTTTCACCTCGCGCAACAGCGTGACCAGCGCGGCGACGTCGGCGTCGCCGATCTGAAACTGACGGTAACGGCCCCGCTCATAGAACGGCAGGTCCAGAAACCGCGCGCGGGCGGCGTCGACGCCACAGGCTTGGAGCGAGGCCCGCGCTTCGCCGCGCCGGAGGATGCCCTTGAGCTGCCGGATTTCGGGCGTGTCGCCGTCGAACGCGCTTTTCGCTCCGAGCTGCCGACGCACTTCGCGGGCAAATTTGGCGCCGGGATTCTCGAACGCCGCACTGGCGCGATCGAGTTCGAGGACGAGTTCGGCGGCCATCGTGGCCTCCTCGTCGGGCACTCCGAGGTTGCCGGAAGTCTGGTAGGCGACCGTGACGTTGTGGCCTTGATCGACGAGTCGGCGCAGCGTGCCGCCCATGCCGAGCACATCGTCGGACGGCTCGGGGCTGAAGACGACGACGCGCTTCGGATGCGGCGCGGCGCGTTCGGGGCGGTGCGTGTCGTCGGCGCCGGGTTTGCCGCCGGGCCAGCCGGTGATCGTATGCTGAATTTCGTTAAAAATCCGGATGTTCAACCCGTAGGCCGGACCCTGCTCGGTGAGGAGATCGGCCATGCCGTGCTCGCTATAATCTTCCTCGAGCAATTTGAGCACGGGTTTTTTCACCTGCTGCGACAGCCAGACGACGGCGCGGCGCGCGACGGCCGGGGTCCACGTGACGGTGCCGACGAGCCACGGATCGCGCACGCGGGTGAGTTCGCCCGCCGCCGCCTGGTCGACGTGAAACGCGACGGCCGCATGACCCTGGAGAAAACTCGCGGGCAGCGCGTCGCTCGGCGGTTGCTCGACCGCATCGGCGACGACGCGGGCCTTCGCCTCGCCCCACGCGAGCAGCACAATGCGTTTCGCGTCGAGGATGGTGCCGACACCCATCGTGATGGCGTGGCGGGGGACATTCGCCTCCCCGAGAAAATCGCGGGCGGCGTCGCGTCGCGTGAGGGCGTCGAGGGTGACGAGACGCGTGCGCGAGTCCCGGCCGGAGCCGGGCTCGTTGAACCCGATGTGACCGGTGCGGCCGATGCCGAGCACCTGCAGGTCGAGCCCGCCGGCGGCGCGGATTTTCTCCTCGTAGACCCGGCAGGAGGCGAACACGTCGGCGCGCGGCACGGTGCCGTCGGGGACGTTGATACTGGCGGCGGGCAGATCGAGGTGGTTAAACAGCTGCTCGTGCATGAAGCGCCAGTAGCTCTCGGGATGCGTGCGCGGCAGGCCGTGATATTCGTCGAGGTTGAACGTGATGACTTTCTTGAAACTCAGCTTTTCCTCGCGGTGCAGCCGGATGAGCTCGCGGTAAAGCCGCACGGGCGTCGACCCGGTGGCGAGGCCGAGCACCGTGGGCCGGCCGGCGGCGGTATTCTGGCGGATGAGCGCGGCGATGTCGGCGGCCACGAGCGCGCTGGCGGCATCGGCGCTCGCGTGCACGACCGTCTTGAGGCGTTCGCGCTGCTGGGATTCGGAGGTGCTCGGGTTCATGCAGGGATTACGGGGGCGGGAAGGGCGGATCGACGAGCTATCACTGACGGACGACGGCCTGCGGCTCAACGCTCAAACGCAGGTGCGTTCCACCGGAGTTCACCGCTTTTCCGGCGCGTTGCCGTAGAGGAGGAATGTTTTCCGCCGCGCCTCGAACGCGGCGAGACCCTTCGCCCAGCCGGCCTTGATTTCCGCGGGCGACTTTCCGGCCTTGATATTTTGGATCGTTTCGTCGTCGCCGAGCAGGCGCGCCATGTCGTCGGCCTTGAATTGCTCCGGATAGAGCCGCTGCATCGTCAGGGCGAGCGCGAGGCCGAGATCAACGACGGCGCAGTGTTCGCGGTCTGAGAGCACGACGCGCACGCCGCCGCATTCCTGATCGTGATATTTGAGCGTGGCCACCGGGCCGGGATAAAGTTCGGCGCGAGGGGTGAACCGCACGGCCTCGAACCGCGCGCCCACGAGCCCCGCGCGATTCATTTCCGCCGCGAGTTTTTCGCCGTCCACGAAGGGCGCGCCGACTTGCTCGAACGGCTTCAGCGTCCCTCGCCCCATCGAGAGTTTCGTGCTCTCCAGCAGGCACAGGCCCGGGTAAAGCGTCGCCGCCGTCAGACTGCGCATCGAGGGGGAGGGGTTTGTCCACGCCAGCCCGGTCTGGTCGAGCCACGCGTCGCGTGACCAGTTTTCGCAGGGGATCACCGTGAGGTCGGCGCCGAAGCTGCGCTCGGCATTAAACATCCGCGCGAGTTCGCCGAGCGTCAGGCCGTGCCGCACGGGCAACGGGTGAAAGCCGATGAAACTCGGCGGGCGCGTCATCACCGGACCTTCCACGGCGCGGCCGGTGATCGGATTAACCCGATCGAGGACGAAGATTTTTTTGTGCGCGCGGCCCGCCGCCTCCAGCGCCGCGCCGAGCGTGGCCGAGTAGGTATAGAACCGCGCGCCGATGTCCTGAATGTCGAAGACCAGCGCGTCGAGTTCGCGAAGGTGCTCCGGTTGCGGCGCGCGCGCGCGGATGACCGCGAGGTCGCGCTCGGCCGCGGACTGGCCGGGCGGACGGGGCGGCGGTCCGGCGTAAAGACTGTAGACCGGCAACTTGGTTTTCTCGTCGACCGAGTCGTTCACGGTGGCGTCGGCCGTGCCCCGGATGCCGTGCTCGGGGCTGAAGAGCGCGACGAGTTTCACCTCTTTCGCGTCGTGCAACAGATCGATGGTCGCGCGGCCATCGCGGTCGCGCCCGCTTTGGTTGGTGATGAGCCCGACGCGCAGGCCGCGCAGCGGCGCAAAGTTGTCGCGCACGAGCACGTCGATGCCGTTGAGCACCGCCCCGGTGTCGCGGCCGACGGCCTCGGCGGCGAGGGTGCCGAGCGTGCGCCGCAGCGGCGTGATGTTGCCCTTGTCGTCCGGATGCACGCGATTCGTGAGGAAGAGGAGAAACGTCCGCGCGCCCGGATCGAGCCACACGCTCGTCCCCGTGTAGCCGGTGTGGCCAAACGAGGCGCCGGCCGGAAACCACCGGCCACGCGGACTGGAAAAACGCGAGTCGAGATCCCAGCCGAGCCCGCGGCGGTCGGATCCGTCGTTTTGGACGCGCGTCATGTCGGCGACGGTCGAAGCTTTCAGGATGCGCACGCCGTCGAGTTCGCCGCCGCCGAGCAGCATCCGGCAGAAGCGCGCGAGATCCGCGGCCGTGGTGAAGAGCCCCGCATGGCCGGCGACACCGCCCATCGCCCGCGTGGTCGGATCATGCACGACCCCGCGCAGCATTTTTCCGTCAGTCAATTCCGTCGGCGCGATGCGCGGAAGTTTTTCCGCCGGCGGCAGAAACCCGGAATCGATCATCTTCAATGGGCGGAAGATTTCCTGCGCCGTATATTCGTCGAGCCGGCGCCCACTCGCGAGGCGCACGAGTTCGCCGAGCACGATGAAGTTGATGTCACTGTAAACGAATGTGCTGCCCGGGAGGCTGCGCAGTTTTTCCTGCGTGGCGAGGGCGACGCCCGCATCGTAGCCCGCCCAGGCTGGCTTGAGATCGATGTCCGGCCGCAAACCCGAGGTGTGGGTGAGCAACTGCCGCAGCGTGACGCCCTCTTTGCCGTTTTGGGCAAACGCCGGCAGATAGCGCGTGACGCGCGCGTCGAGCTCGAGCTGGCCACGCTCGACGAGTTGCATGACGGCGGTAGTGGTCGCGATGACCTTCGTCAGCGATGCGGCGTCGAAGATGGTGTCTTCCGTGATGGGCTCTGTCGCGGGCACGAGCGCGCGCTGGCCATAGGCTTTGCGGTAAATCTCGCCGCCCCGTTCGAGCCAGAGCACGCCACCGGGAGTTTTTTTCGCGGCGCTGGCCTCGGCGATGGCGGCGTCCATCGCGGCGAGTTTTTCCGGTTTGAACGTGGGCGCGTGCGTCGCGGTTTGGCAGGCTGTCAGCGCCAACGCACTGGCGGCGGCGAGCCAGCGAGTCGGGCGGCGAAGCTTCAGGGGAGACCACAGAGGAGGGGAGCTTTTCATCGTTGGAAGGGAAATGTGACGGGCCGTGGCGTCGCGCGCCAGCCCATCCTTTCGCGAGGTTGCGGCGGCGCGCTTCCGCCTCTTTGACCGAAAAAATTGCAGCCCGCTCGAACGAGCGGGCTGCAAGGGACTGACCAAAGTGCGCCGGGATTAGAACTTGCCGTCCACGCCGAACTTGATCGCTCGCGGGACGACATATTGGACGCGCGGGCGGCTCTCCAAATACGTGTATTGCCTCGAGCCTTCCTGGGCGAAGTTATTGACGTTCAGGAATAGCGTGGCACTTCGGTGGATTTTGTAGGTGACGCCAACATTCATCACCTTCCAACCGTCGCGGTAAATGTTGCCGTTACCGGGCGAGGTGAGGCTGTAGCCGATGGGATATCTGCCGGTGTAGTTCATGTCGAACGAAGCGCCGAAACTACGGTAGGTATACGCCAGGCCGGCATTGAAAGCCCGGGGAATGAAGCCCGGCACCTGGCCGTTCCGCAGGTCCACCGTGCCGGCGAATCGGCCGGACGTCTGAAGGTAGGTGTAATTTCCCCGCAACGTGAGGCCCTTGAGGGCTCCGGGGAGAAACGTGAGGCGTTGCCGGAAGTCAAACTCGAGCCCCTTGAGATGGGCATCGCCGATATTGGCGGACTGAATGATCTCGTAGCCGCCGTAGAGTCCATCAAACCCGTTGGCCAGTCCGTCGGGCACGAGTTCCCCGGACCGCGAGGCGGAGCCAATGTAGTCAGTGATGTTTTTGCGATAGCCGCGGACCGAAACCATGCCCGTGCTGCCGAAGTAGTATTCGAGCTTGAAATCGATGTTGTCAGCGATCTGAGGCTTCAGCCCAGGATTGCCCACAGTCACCGTTCGCGCGGTGTCGTTGACCGTGGGGGTCGAGACGAGGTTGGCGATGCCCGGGCGTCCGTAGCTGTTGGACCAACTGGCGCGGGCCTTGAAGTTGCTCGTGACGTCGTAGGACAGGTGAAGGCTCGGAAAGAAATTATGGTAAGGGACGCCGTCGCGCGAAAGCTTCACGTAGTCCAGGGCGGCTCGCTTGAAGTGATCCGGCTCCACCGAGATCAGCGTGCGGGTCACGCGCGGAAAGTAGATGAACGTGTCCGTGGTTACCCACTCGCCGCGAACGCCGCCGAGAATGGTCAGCTTGCCGAGCTTGGTGGTGCCTTGGACGTAAGCGGCGTCGACGCCCTCTTCCATGATGCGGCGGTTGGCGTAGGCCGAGGTCGCGGTGAAGTTCACGTCTTCATACCAGAGGGCGGTGTTGCCCAGCGTCGCGCTGATCGCCGCCGGGTCGAAGACGGGCAGCCGCGGCCCACCGTTCTGGCGTTCGAATTCGGTCAGGGGCATCAGGCCGGTGGTCGGCAGCACCGTGCCGACCACTTGATACCAGCGACGCGGGGAAACTGCGCGGGTGTTGTGGCGCCGGTTCACGGTATCGAGGCCGGCCTTGATCGTGATCGGAATCTCGGTGGGGAGGAGATAGGAAACGTTGATGGTGGCGGCGGCCTCGTTGGTGTCGGTGATGTTCTCCCGCTTGGTCAATACGGTCGACGTTTGCGCCACGGGTTGCGTGGTGGTGTTGGCCGCCGCGATGACGAAGGGCGTGTAGCTGGCCGCGAGATAGGGGCTCGCACCGCCCGTCCAAGTGAACGTCTTTCCGCGCAGGTCGGAGTTATCGAGGATGAAGCCGATGGCATCTTTGGTGCGAACATCGATTTGACCGTCCTCATGCTCGCGACCGGCGTTGGAATCCCAGTGCGTGTTACTGAAGCGGTAGGCGTGATCGACTTTCAGCCGGCCCCAGTTGTGTTCGAAAGCGAGCGTGCCGGTGGGGTTCTTGCTGGTGAACGAAAACCGCCGCATGCTTAGTTTCATCTGCGAGGCGCCGACGACGACGCTGCCGGGCTGCAGGGTCGTGCTGGCAATGGGTAGCATCTCGATCCGGTTCGCCGTGTAGCCGGCCTTGATGCCGCCGGTGGCCGTGGCCGGGGTGCCGTCGTTCACAGTCACGTTGGTGTTGATGAACGGATTCACCTGGGTGTAGTTAAAGAACGGCTCGGAGCCCGCGTTATAGATGAACCGGAGTGAGACGGTCGTGGCCGGTGAAACGCGGTAGTCCGCGCGCGCGGAAAAGGCCGAGAGGAACCGGTCGTTGAGCCCGCTCCAGCGAGAGTAATCGCGGATTTGCGCGAGGGGATTCGTGGTGTTCTCGTAGAGGATGCTGTCCCAGTCGTGGCCATTGAGGACTTCCTGATAGCCGATGCCAACCGAGACGCCGAGATTGCGCCGGCCATTGCCGACATCGAAAACCTCGCTGTAGTTAAAACTGAGGTCAGGCCGCCACGGACGCTGGCCGACGGCAAAGTTCCGGTCGGACCAACGGGGAAAAAAACGGGCCGACGTATTGTAGGTCATGCGGCGCCGTTCCGAGGACGCGAGCGGCGAGCGGGTCTTGAGGTTGACCTGGCCGCCGAGCGAATCGGCGCGCTTGTCGGGGGTCTGGCCGGCGATGATTTCGATCGCCTCATAATTCGAGCCGGAGAACGAGTGGAGCGTGGCCGTGCGGCCGTCGCCGCCGACACCCGTCGTGGACATGCCGTCGACGTTCAGACGCGTGTAGCTCGCCGGCTGCCCGCCGATGCTGATGTTATTAATCAACTGATCTTCGTCGGTGGTGAACGTGATGCCCGGCAGGCGCGAGGCGAGTTCGCCCACGTTTTGCGTGGGCAAAATGCCCCACTCGTCGAACGCGGTGACCGTTTTCACGTTGTGAGCATTGCGCTGCTCGGAAATCGAGAGCGCCTGGCCTTCGCGTTGGGTCGCGACGGTGAATGCTTCCATCGTAATCAAGTCGGACGATTGCATTTCCACATCGAGCGACGAATTTGCGCCGGCGGTGATGCTGGCCTTCTGGCGGGCTTCGTTGAAACCGCTGTAGGAAATGACGACATCGTAAGCTCCCGGCGGCACCGCGGAGATGGAGAAATGGCCGGCGCTATCGGTGAAATCCGTGCGGTTGATCGACGCAATGGTGACCAAGGCGCCTTGCAGGGCGTTGTGCGTGCCCTTGCTGCTAACGGAACCGGTGATGCTGCCGGTCGCGGAATCTGCGGCGGAGACCGCCAGGCTGGTGGCGGCGAGGAGAACAAACAGGCTCATGGGCGTGCGCCACAGCCGGGAGAGGAAACCTAGACAGATGCGATCAGTGTTCATGTGGTTCATTGCTTGGTGGGTTGGCGAACGGAGAAGACTCCCGTCGCTGGGTTTACGGCCGTTGGTTCGGTTTGTGTCATAACGCCGGGTCGGCCCCGTGATGTCGAATATTTTTTCGTCGTCGGCCGCCTGAGGTGCATTAGAGGTAGGGCAGGGTCTTCGACCCGCCGTCGGTGCGAACACTCAGCGCACGACAGGGCGGGTCACCGACCGCGCCCTACTTATTGCCCGCCGCGCGCGCACCGCCGTAGAATTGGCTTTCGCCGCGGCGTTGGTCCCGCCTATGTCTTCTGCATGAAACGAATCCTCTGCGTCGTGGGCCTGCTGGCACTCGCGAACTTTGCCCGCGCCGAAGACTTCGATCTCATCATCCGCCACGGGCGGGTGGTGGATGGGTCGGGCAGTCCCGCCACCTTCGCCGATGTCGCGATCAAGGACGGACACATCGCCCACGTCGGACGCATCGCGGGCACGGCGAAGACCGAGATCGATGCCACCGGCTTGATCGTCGCGCCGGGATTTATCGATGTGCACACGCACGCGGACGAAGTCGCGGACAAGTCGCGCGCCGAAAATTTTCTGCGCATGGGCGTCACCACGGTGGTCGTCGGCAACTGCGGCGGCTCGGCGCTGGATGTCGGCAAGTTTTTCAGCGACGTCGAAAAAAACCAGGTCTCGATCAACGTCGCCACGCTCATCGGCCACAATACCGTGCGGGAAAAAGCCATGGGCGGGAGCTTCGACCGAGCGCCCACGACGGCGGAAGCGGCGACGATGAAAGCACTCGTGGATCAGGCGATGCGGGATGGGGCCGTGGGCTTGTCGACCGGGCTGATTTATCTGCCGGGCACATTTTCCAAGACCGATGAGATCGTCGAACTGGCCAAGGCGGTCACGCCCTACGACGGCATCTACGCGAGCCACATGCGGCACGAGGATACGCGGATCTACGCCGCGCTCGACGAAGTGTTCCGCATCGCGCGCGAGGCGCAGCTGCGCGCGGAGGTCTCGCACCTCAAACTCTCCGGTGAAAAATCCTGGGGCCAGGCGGAGAAGGTGCTCGCTTACATCGAGACCGCGCGGGCGTCAGGCCTTGACCTCACGCACGACCAGTATGCCTACACCGCTTCGAGCACCACGATGCGGCAGCTTATTCCCGATGACGTGTTCGATGGTGGGAAAAAGCACTTCCTCGCCATCCTCGCCGACCCGGCGGAGAAGGCCAAGCTGGTCGCGCGCATGAAGCAGAATATCCTCGGGCGGGGCCGGGTGGACTACGCCTACGCGGTCATCGCCTCCTTTCGCCACGACACCTCGTTGAATGGCCTCAATATCCTTGAAGCGGCGAAGAAGCAGCGCGGCTCTGATTCGCTCGACGATCAGATCGAGGTGATTTTGGACCTCGAGAAAAACGGGAGCGCCAGCGGCGTGTTTCACGGGATGCACGAGGAGGATTTGCAGAAATTCATGCGCCACCCAAACACCATGATCGCGAGTGACAGTGGCATCCGCGATTTCGGCCAGGCGGTCCCGCACCCCCGCGGCTACGGCAACAACGCCCGCGTGCTCGGCCGCTACGTGCGCGAGCTGAAAGTGCTGCGGCTCGAGGACGCGATCCGCAAGATGACCAGCCTGCCGGCGAACACCTTTCGCTTCGCGCAGCGCGGCGAATTACGCGAGGGCAACTGGGCGGATGTCGTCATCTTCGATCCGGAAAAAATTGGCGATCCGGCGACCTACAACGACCCGCACCATTACGCCGTGGGCCTGCCGCACGTGCTCGTGAACGGCGTCCTGGTCATCCGCGACGGCGCGCACACCGGCGCGAAGCCGGGTCTGGGCTTGCGGCACGCCGCGAGCAAGTGATGAGTTTTGCGGCCCCATGCCTCCATTGAATCGTGCATCTTTTCGACGCCTCACCTGGCTGTTTCTTGCGCTCGTCCCTGGCGTCGGGGCGCAGCCGGCGCCGTTGGTCTTTCCGGCGTCCCCGCCGCTCCAAGCCCTCGTGGATCGCGCGGCGCAAACCGCACTCGATAAATTCGCGGATCAGAAACTCGTCGCCAACCAGCTCGCCATCACGCTCGTGGATCTCCGCGAGCCAGCGCGGCCCGTCCGCGGGAGTTTCCGCGGTGAGGTGCAAATCTATCCGGCGAGCGTCATCAAGCTCTGCTACCTCGCGGCCGCGCATCGCTGGCTGGAGGATGGACGGCTCACCGACACACCGGAACTGCGCCGCGCGCTGCGCGACATGATCGTCGATTCCTCCAACGACGCCACGCACTACGTCATCGACCTGCTCACCGGCACCACGAGTGGTCCCGAGTTATCTGAGGGCGAAATCAAAATCTGGTTTGAAAAGCGAAGTGCCGTCACCCGCTACTTCGCCACGCTCGGCTACACGGGAGTGATCGCGAACAAGAAGCCATGGGGCGACGGCCCGTATGGGCGCGAGTCGCAGGCCATCCGCCTCTTCGAGCCGAAGCGCAACATGCTCACGACCGACGCCACCGCGCGGCTCCTCGCCGAGATGGCCTCCGGCCGGTGCGTCACCGCCGCACGCAGCGCCGAGATGAGGCAACTCCTCGCCCGCGATCTGGCGACGACCGACGCCGATCCCGACAACCAGGCGAAGTTCACGGGCCCGGTGCTGCCGCCGGGCGCGAAGCTGTGGTCGAAGGCCGGCTGGACCAGCCAGACCCGGCACGATGCGACGTATATCGAGTTGCCCAACGGCGCCAAGTTGGTGCTGGTCGTCTTCACGACCGAGCACGCGAACGAGCGTGAAATCATCCGCCTCGTGGCGCGATCGATCGTGGATGGCATGACGGCGGCGAAGTGACGGAGGCGCAGGAGCCGAGCGAGCGCAATCCCCCTGCGATTGAGGGTGACCAGGCAATTTTTTTGGACTGATAATTTTTCTAGCCAAGCGGCCGATCCGCCTTCAGACCTGCTGATGTCCGCTGATTGTTTAGCCCACCAATATACCCCATTCTCCCCAACCTGCCTCGGTCGCCGCATGACTGGATGATTTTGCCCTGCGCGTAAAAAATCAGGACCAGCCAATATTTTCGTTCCCATCGCAACACCAACAACCTGACCAATAACCCATGACTTCGAACCCTGCGTCCTTCCGTTGTCACGCTTCCTCGTTGAAGCGTTTTATCCAAGCGGCGTCTACCCTGCTATTGTTCGCCGCCAGCCCCGCGCAATCCGCCGAGACCGCGACCACCGGCGTCGTCATGGGCATGGTCACCAACAAAGCCACTGGCAACGGCCTCATTGGCGCCAGAGCCGAGATTCCGACGCTTAAACTGAGCGCGTTTGTCGACAATACCGGTCGTTACCTCCTCAACGTGCCCGTCGGCACCCATGAGCTGGTCGTGACCTACACGGGCCTCGATCCGCAGCGCACCACGCTGACGATTTCCGCCGGCCAGCCCGCCGTGCGCAATTTCGTGATGGGCAGCGATGTGCTGAAGCTCGACGCGTTCAAGGTGTCCGCCGTAAAGGAAGGCCTTTCGTCGGCGTTGACCCAGCAGCGCAACGCCGATAATCTCAAGAACATCGCGTCGATGGACGCCCTCGCCGACTTGCCGAACATGAACGCCACCGAGCTCGCGATCCGGCTGCCCGGCGTGACGTTTGCCGATCCCGGCGACGAAGTCGTGGAGACGATCAGCGTGCGCGGGATGGGCGGCAACATGACGTCGATCACAATCGA
>SIBG01000047.1 GCA_009695305.1 Opitutus sp.
ATCGAGTCGGCGAGCTACACGCTCACGATTTCACCCGACATCACGTGGGACCTGACGCCGGCCGAGGAGGAGACGCAGCGCCGCGCGAATGCCGGGGAGCTGGGCGGCTTCATGGAGCGGCTGGGCGAGGCGATGGCGGGCGAGGCCCGCGCAGATACCGCGTGGAACGAAAAACCGCCGACGGAAGCCGAGGCGGAAAAAATGCAGGCCGACAGTGACCGACTGGCGGATCGCATCAATGCGCGCATGGATCGCGAGGGTCTCGCCGCCAACTACGAGAAAATTCTGGAGGAGGAGTTAGAGCGCCGCAGCCGCGAACGCGGCGAGAAACCACTGACGCCCGAGGAAGAGGCGATGCGCGCCGAGTGGATCGACGAGATGAATCAGGCGGCGGCGGAGGCGGTGAAAAATCCCGACCCGGAGATCGAAGCGGAGATGGCGACCAAACACCCGGTGGCCCGGCGGGCCGCCGATCTTGCCGTGCGCTTGATGCAGGCAACCACCGCGCGGGCGTGGCTGCCGGCGGAGGCCAGCAGCGAGCATCCGGTCGCGGATCTCGTTTCGTCCACGATGAGTGCCGGCGCGAAGTTCGCCGGGGCGCTCAACGGCCAGTCGTGGCCGCCCGCGGTGAATTTTTGTGCGGGCAAGATTGTCCGGCTAAAACGCGCCCGGGACTACCTCGACGATGCGTTGCGTGCCGCCGAGGCCTGCGGGGAGCAAAAACTCACGGACGCCGGGTGGCTCGCCGGGGTGCAACGCGAGTTGCACGAACTCACTCACGCCGGCGACGAACTCATCGGCGAGCTGCGCACCCGGCTGGGGCGCGGGTTTGATTGAAACCATCGTGGGACCGTCGGAGAAGCTTGCTTCGGCTTCGGTGGCGGTCGGAGCGGTTTTGCGCCGCGTTGGACTAATGCCCATTGCGCTGGGCGGGCGCAGTCAGGTGGAAACCGGCGGCGCGTAGCGGACGAGCGATTGCTGGCCGGAGACGTAGAGTGGGTGCCGGGGGTGGCCGGACTGGGTGGTGCCGAGGCACCAGAGTTCGCGGCCGGTGAAAAGGCGCACGACTGCGTCAGCGCGGGCCTGATATTCGCCGCTCACGCCCCACGCGGCGACGATGAGCTTGCAGCGGGCGGCGCCGGCGAGAAGCGAAGCATCGTTTTCCGGGCCGACCGGATCGGGCGCGGCCATCATCTCCTTCGGGTAGGGCGTGCGGAGGCCGAAGAGATTGGCCATCCAGAAACCGTCGAAGCCGTCGCGTTGCGAGAAGCGGGCGATGCGCTTGAGCGTCGGGTCCAGTTTGGCTTCATCCGCCGTGCTGGGATTCAGTCCGATCCACATAATCAACCGGTCGCCGAGGAGCGGATTCCACCGGTGCACCAGGCGGTAGCGGTGGCGGCGGTCGGCGGAGAAGTGGCAGGCGTTTTCCATCGCGGGCCGGAGCAGCGGGCCGGTTAACCGAGAATCTGGCGAAGGCTGTCGAGGTCGAGGACGCTGGCCAGGCTCTCTTCCTGCACGACCGCGGCGGCGAGGGCGGCTTTGTCTTTCTGGAGCGCGCGGATCTTTTCCTCCACGGTGCCTTCAGCAATGAGGCGGTAGGCGACCACCGGTTGCGTCTGGCCGATGCGGTGGGTGCGGTCGATGGCTTGGGCCTCCACCGCGGGGTTCCACCACGGGTCGTAGAGGATCGCGTAGCTCGCGGCGGTGAGGTTCAGGCCGAAGCCCGCGGCTTTCAACGAGAGGAGGAAAACGGTTTTGGTCTGGTCGCGCTGAAACTCGTCGACGAGTTCGGCGCGATTTTCGGTGGCGCCAGTCAGCATGAGATAGTCGATGCCGGCGGTGACCAGGCGGGGCCGGATCAGCTCCAGCATGCCGACGAACTGGCTGAACACGAGGACCTGGTGGCCTTCGTCGCGGAGTTCCTCGAGGCGTTCGAGGAGGGCGTCGAGCTTCGCGCTGGGGAGGTCGCGGTGCGCCGGGTCCACCAGCCCGGGATGGCAGCAGATCTGGCGGAGGCGGAGGAGGCTCGCGAGGACGTTGAAGCGGACGGCGGCGAGCGCGGTGTTGTTGTCCACACCGAGCAGCTGGGCGCGGGCGCGTTTAAGTTCGGCCTCGTAGAGGAGGCGTTGCTCGCCTTCGAGTTCGACGACGATGTCGTCCTCGGTGCGCGAGGGCAGATCGGGTGCGGCTTCGGCCTTGGTGCGGCGTAACAGGAAATGGCGCACGCGGCGGTGCAGGCGCGCGAGGGCGTCGGCGTCAGCCTGGTCGTGCTGGCGTCGAAAGGAGGTTTGCGTGCCGAGGAGGCCGGGTTGCGCGAAGGCGAAGAGGCTCCAGAGATCGGTGAGACGATTCTCGATGGGCGTGCCGGTGAGAACAAGGCGGTGGCGGCTCGGGAGCGCGCGCGCGACGGCGGCGACCTGGCTCCCGGGATTCTTGATGAACTGGCCTTCGTCGAGGACGACGGCGTCCCACTTTTGCGTGCGGAACCAATCGGCATGGATGCGGAGCTGGGAGTAGTTCGCGACGAGGACCTGCGGAGTGGCGGTGGAAAGTTGGGCCGCGGGGTGGACGAGTGAGGGGTTGAAGGCCGTGGCGTTGAGCGCGGGGGTGAAGCGGGCGCTTTCAACAAGCCAGCCGTGCGTCACGCTCTTCGGGCAGACGACGAGGACGCGGAAAGGCGTGACCTCGGGTCCGGGCGCGTCGGCCGCCCGACCTGGCTCGGGGCCGGCGAGGTAAAGGAGCCACGCGAGGGTCTGCACGGTTTTGCCGAGGCCCATGTCGTCGGCGAGGATGCCGCCAAGGCCGAGGGCGGAGAGGTGCGCGAGAAAATGAAATCCTTCCTGCTGATACGGGCGGAGCGTGGCGCGCAGGCCGGCCGGGAGCGGGGGCCGCGGGAGCGCGGCGAGGGAGGCAACCCGTTGGCGGAGGGCGGTGGCGAGCGCCGCGTCCCGGGTTTCGAGGAGATCGGCCTCGGCGGCGAGTTGCAGCGCGTGGATGCGGTGCGTCGCGGGGCGGCCGTCGGCGAGGACGTCGGTGGGGTCGAGGCCGAGGCGGGAGAGTGCGGCGGTGGTGGAAGCGTCGGTCTCGTCGGTGACGACTTCGAGACGGTGCCAACCGCGGCGCGGAAGACTCACCCATTGGCCGCGGGCCTTCATGAGCAGGGCGATTTCGTCGGCGGAGAGCTTGGTGTCCTCGACGCGGAGTTTGACCGTGAGGTTAAACCAATCGCGGCCGGTGGTCTCGGCGGGGGCGGCGGAAAACTCGACGTGGGCGCGCAGCGGCGGGCCGAGGAGATTCGCGAGGCCGGGCGAGGCTTCGACGGCGAGGCCGGGGGGAAATGTGGCGTGCCAGGCGACGAAATCTTCAGGAAAGGTTTTTGTGACGGTTCGCGCCCAATCCCCGTCCCAATCGTGCCAGTTGAGGAAAAAATCCGCGAGGCGCGCGGAGGCCGCCTGGGCGGCGGTGAGGTCGAATTCGAGCAGCGGTTCGCCGGGGCGACGGAGGGTGGGAGCACCGCGCGGCGTCCATTGCCAGCCGGTGTTGATCCAATGCTGCTCGCAGGGGAGATCGTCCGCGCGCGCGAGGAGTTGCGCGTGAAAGTGCATGGCCTCGGGGTCGTCGGGCGCCGGGGTCAGCCAGCACTTAAGGAGTGGCCGGAGCGGAAGGCGGCGGACGTTGCGCTCGAGCGCGGCGGGGAGGCGGAGGCCGACGGCCCGGAGGCGCGACATGAGACGCGTGTCGCCGAGCGCGGCCGTGGGGAGTGGGGTGGCGGGCGTGGGCGGAGGGCCGGGCCAGACGCGGTGTTCGAAAAAATAGAGCGGCGACGGCCGCAGGGTGACGAGCGTCGCACGCGCGGCGCTGCGGCCATCCGGCGTGATGAGGCGCAGGTCGAGGCGGTCGGACGCGGTGGGGGAGACACTGGCTTCGAGCACGAGCGGTGCGGGCTCGATCGCGAAGGGTTTCCCGTCGGGCAGCACGAGGGCGTCGCGCGCGGCGCGGGTGCGGAAAATATTGGCGGTGGCTTCGGCGGGGAGCGGCTGGCGGAGAGTGGGCGGCTGCAGGCCGGCGCGCGACTCGGCGGCGAGCGCCAAGGCGAGGGCGGACTCCGGCGGGGTGAGGTGCTCGAAGTCGATGGGGCGCGCGTTGGCGAGCGCGACGAACCATTTTTGAGGCGGCGATTTCCACGGTTTGCCCGCCCCGGAGCGCACTTCGATGAGTAAGCCGCCCTCGGGACGCACCCGGGCGCGGAGGCCGGCGAGTTCGACGGTGGCGGGGTGCGTGCGAGCAGGCGTGGCGGAGTCGTCGGTGGCGGCGAGCGCCCGTTGCCAGGTCGCGAGGTCGTGCTGAAGCAGGTGCTCGTCAATCGCCGCGCGGATGGCCGCGGTATTGGTTAGCGGGCGGAAAACTTTCGGGACGGAGTGGCCGGCCAGTTCATAGTCATGGGCGATGTATTGCCAGAGCGCCCAAGGGTCGCTGGGTGCGGTGGCGTGATCCCACCAGCCGGGAAAGGCGGGCGCATAGAGCGGGGCGCCACGCCGCGGGGTGTGCTCGAAGCCGAGTCGGAGCAACGCGCCGGGATAAAGGGTGCCGTGGGCCTGCACGAACTCGGCGAAAAGCGCCGCGAGGTTTTCGAGCTGGTGGCCCTCGGCTTCAGTGAGCGGGCGGCCGAGTTTCGCGGCCAGGACGGGCGTCCATTGCTCACGGAAGGGAATTTTTCCGGGCGGCGGTGCAATGACGGCGGGGGCGGATGATTGGGCCGGGGCGCTGGGCGCAGCGGGCCGGGCGTCGGGGTCGGGGGTCGAGGATTCCGTCTCGGCCGCAGCGAGCCAGGCGAGACCGGCGGCATAAACATGTTTACAGTCGGGGGTGCGCTGGCACGTGCAGCGGGAGCTCCACTTGCCGCGCGTGAGGAAGAGCGTGATGCGGAGGGGTTCCTCGTCGAGGACGTCGGCTTCGACGAAGTGGTCGGCGTTGCCCCGCAGCGCGGTGACCTGGCCGGTCTCGTAGCTGCTTTTGCCGCGCTTGCGCAGGGTCTCGTCGAACGCGGCCAGCCACGCGCGGAGCGTCGCGAGGGACTCCGGAGTTTTCACACTGCGGATGACCGAGAGGCGAGGTTTGGCGGACATGGCGAATGGGAGCGCGGCCGACTTCGGCCGCTGCGAATAAAAAATAAGGCAGGCGGGCGGCGGCGGCGGCGCGGCCAATGGATTAGTAAACGCGTTCCTCGAGGAGCGCAAAGAGCTCGGCTTCGGTGATCCGGCGCTGCGCCATCGAATCGCGCTCGCGGAGCGTGAAGGTATCGCCCGGTTTCTCGATCGTGTCGAAGTCGATGGTCACGCACCACGGCGTGCCGATCTCATCCTGGCGGCGGTAGCGTTTACCGATGTTGCCGCCGTCGTCGTAGAACACGGCGTAGCGGCGCTGGAGTTTCTTGTAGAGGTCCCTGGCGCGGCCGACGAGTTGATCCTTGTTTTTCAACAGCGGGAGCACGGCGACCTTCACCGGCGCAATCCGCGGCGAGAGGCGGAGCACGGTGCGTTTCTCGACGTTGCCCTTCTCGTCCTTCACCTCTTCCTCCGCGTAGCCGGCACAAAGCACGGCCAGCAGGATGCGATCGACGCCCACTGCTGGCTCGATCACGTGCGGCACGAATTTTTTCTTCGTGGCCTCGTCGAAAATCTCCTGCGGCTTGCCGGACGCTTGCGCGTGCTGGCCGAGGTCGTAGTTGCCGCGGGCGGCGATGCCCCACAACTCCTGCACCCCGAAGGGATACTCAAACATGATGTCGGTCGTGCCCTTGGAGTAGAACGCGAGCTTCTCCTTTTTGTGCTGGTAGAGGGTGAGTTTCGACTCGGGCAGGCCGACGGAGAGGAGCCACTGCCGGCACCACTCGATCCACTCCTGGTGGCACTTCGACCAGTCGGCGTCCTCGTGGATGAAGTATTCCATCTCCATCTGTTCGAACTCGCGGGAGCGGAAGATGAAATTGCGCGGCGTGATTTCGTTGCGGAAACTTTTTCCGATTTGCGCGATGCCGAACGGCAGCTTCACGCGGCCGGTATCGACGACATTTTTGAAGTCGACGAACATGCCCTGCGCCGTCTCGGGGCGGAGGTAGGCGACGGACGCGGCGTCGGTCATGGCGCCGACGTTTGTCTGGAACATCATGTTGAACGCGCGCGGCGGTGTGAGGTCGCCGGCGTTGCCGGTGGCGGGGGAAGGGATGAGCGCAATCTCCTCGGGCGTGGCCTCGGTCATGTCTTTGGCCACCACGGGGGCGAGCGTGCCCTGCAATGCTTTCTTGCGCTTGAAAGAGTCGGCGGCCGATTGGAGTTCGGCGGTGGTGTTTTCGCTTTCGAGGGCGCTGACATAGCCGGTATTTTTTCCGTCGATGACGACCGGCGCGAAAAACAACTGGTCCGCCCGATACCGCTGCTTGGAGACTTTACAGTCCACGAGCGGATCGCTGAAACCGGCGACGTGGCCCGAGGCTTCCCACACCTTCGGGTGCATGATGATCGAGGTCTCGATGCCGACGATGTCGTCGCGGCGGCGGACCATGTCATTCCACCAGCAGTCGCGGATGTTTTTCTTGAGCTCGGAGCCGAGGGGACCGTAGTCGAAGAAGCCGTTGAAGCCGCCGTAGATTTCGGAGGACTGAAAAATGAAACCGCGGCGCTTCGCGAGCGCGACGATGCTGTCCATGGAGACAGCGGGCGTGGAGGATTCGGCAGACATAAGAAGTGAGAGTTAGCCTGCCGCGGGGCGCGCGGTCAATTCCGGGGTTTGAGCGCGGCGGATCGGGCACGGGGCTCCGCACAGCCATTCGCGGGCGGCCTGACAACTTCCGGTTGCAGTCGGGCCCGGAAAGAAATCGACTGGAGGAACCAGCGCGGCGTCGATCGCCGCTCCCCGGTCTCTTTTTACCCAATGCCCGCCCACGTCATCGTTCGCGATCTCTCGAAAAGCTACGGCCCGGTGGCGGCCGTGCGCGGGATCAGTTTTACCGTCGAGCGGGGCGAGATTTTCGGGCTGCTGGGGCCCAATGGGGCGGGCAAAACCACGACGCTCGAATGCCTGATCGGCCTCCGGGAACCCGACGGCGGCGGGCTGGAGATCTGCGGGCTCGACGCGCGGAGATATCCGCGGGAGGTGAAACAAAAGATCGGGGTCGCGCTGCAAAGCACGGCGTTGCCGGACGCGATTACGCCACGGGAGGCCCTGCGGTTGTTTGGGGCGTTTTACCGCGAACGCGCCGAGCCGGGCCCGTTGCTCGAACGATTCGGCTTGCAGGGAAAAGCGGATGCGCGCTGCGCGACGCTCTCGGGCGGCGAGCGCCAGCGGCTCGCGCTCGCGCTCGCGTTCGTGAACCGGCCGGCGGTCGTCGTGCTCGACGAGCCCACCGCCGGCCTCGATCCGTCGTCGCGTCACGAGCTGCGGAGCGAGATTGCCGGAATGAAAGCGGAAGGACACACGGTCCTGCTCTCGACGCACGACCTCGACGAGGCCGAGGAGTTGTGCGATCGCATCGCCGTCGTGGATCGCGGGATGGTGGTGGCGACGGGCACGCCGCACGAATTGATTGCGCAGTCGGGGGCCGCGCCAACGGTGACGCTCGTCACGACGCGACCACTGGCGAGCGGGCAGCTGGCCAGCCTGCCGGGCGTGCACGACCTGCGCGGCGACGGCGCGGTCGCGCGGTTTCAAACCACCGAGACGACGGCGCTGCTGACGGCGCTACTGCCCCTGCTCGCGGCGCAGCGGATCGAGATCGTCGATTTGCACGTGAGCAAGGCCTCGCTCGAAAGCGTGTTTCTCAAGCTGACCCGCGGGCCGGAGGAGCGGCCATGAACGGCCTGCGAACTCATCTCGGAATTTCCCTCCGGCTCCATTTTCGAAACAAGATGGCGCTCCTCTACGGTTACCTGTTTCCGCTGATTTTTCTCGCAGCGTTTTGGGTGCTATATCGCTACGAAAACGTCCCGCTGCTGCGCCATCTGGGCGAGTTACTGACGGTGAGCGTGCTCGGTGGGGCGTGCTTCGGGCTGCCGACGACCCTGGTGAGCGAGCGCGAGCGCGGCGTCTGGCGGCGCTACCGCCTGACGCCGGTGCCGACGTGGGCGGTGGTGACCAGCACCGCCCTCGCGCGCTATCTGCTGGTGCTCAGCGCGGGCGGGCTGCAGTTCGCGGTGGCGCTCGCGGTGGGGATGACGTGGCCGGCGCATCCGCTCGATCTGTGGGTGGCGTTCACGCTGGTGGCGTTTGCGTTCATCGGGCTCGGACTGGTGATTGCAACGCTGGCCGACACGGTGCCGGCGGTGCAGGCGCTGGGGCAGTGCATCTTTCTGCCGATGCTGATCATTGGTGGGGTCGCGGTGCGGCTGGAGAGCCTGCCGGCCTGGGCGCAACACGTGTCGGCGTTTTTTCCGGGGCGCTACGCGGTGGAGGCGTTGCAGGCCTGCGTGACGGGCGGGGGCTTTGCGGCGACGCGATTTGGCCTGCTGGCGCTCGGGGTTATCGGTGGGGCGGGCTGTCTGGCCGGAGGAAAACTTTTCCGCTGGGACGCGCAACAGCGCTTCGCGGCGCGGGCAGGCAAGGGGTGGCTCGGGCTCGCGCTCGCGGCGTGGGTGGCGGTGGGCGTGTTTGCGGAAACGCGCGGCCGCGTCGCGCCCAAGGTGGTCGCGGAGGCGCCGCCGCCGGCTGCGCCGGCGCGGCCCGCGCCGACACCACCACCGGAGCCGCCGTGGATGAAGCTGACGGAGAAGGATGTGGCCGCGTTGGATTTTCGCACGCCGCCCGACTATGGCGTGGTTTCACCCATCGCGCCGGCGGAGGAAGAACCGGACGATTCCCTGCGCGAGCAAATCGAAGAAGTGCGGCGCAAGCTCCCCACGTGGCCACCGGCGAGTGCCGGCGACGAAATCCAGCGCGTGCGCAATCTGATCTGCGTCTGCGCCGTGCCGGACGCGATTCAGATGCCGCTGGAGCGTTATCTCCCGCGGGTCGTGCTGCAGCAGCTCACCGACACCTACCCGAAGGAGACGCTCATCAAGCTGCTCACCTGGATCGTGCAGCACCCGGAGGATGGGACCGTCATCGATGATCTTTCCGACCTGGGCGTGGCGGGCGCGGCCGGCGATCCGAACCTCGTGCGCGAGCGCGCCTATTTCTATGCGACCAAGTTCATCGCGCGGCTCAGCGGCCGGATCGCCGACTGAAGCCGTGAGAAGCAGGGTTGCCATGGCGCGAAACGCAGAGTTGAACAGACCTATCGCAGGCTCCTGCTGAATTCTTTTCCCCATGGCCCAGTCTTCCCCACGCAACGTTTCGGGCACCGGCACGAAACAAAACACCTACGATGCCATCGTCATCGGCTCCGGCATCAGTGGCGGGTGGGCCGCCAAGGAGCTTGCGGAAAAAGGCCTGCGGACGCTCGTCCTCGAGCGCGGGCGAGACGTGAAGCATGGGGAATATCCCACCGCGTTTACGGAGTCCTGGGAATTTCCCGGCCGCAATAAGATCCCGACGGCCGAACTCGCGAAGCAGGAGAAGCAAAACCGCACCGGCTACACCACGCACCCGGCGTCAGCGCACTGGTTCGTCAACGATCAAGAAAATCCCTACTCGGAGGAAAAACGTTTCGACTGGATGCGCGGCTACCACGTCGGCGGCCGCTCGCTGCTCTGGGGCCGCCAGAGCTACCGTTGGAGCGATCTCGATTTCGAGGCCAACGCCCGGGATGGCGTCGCGGTCGACTGGCCGATTCGCTACCGGGACCTCGCGCCGTGGTATGACTACGCGGAGCGTTTCGCGGGCATCAGCGGCAACCGCGACGGACTAACCCAGTTGCCCGACGGACAATTTCTCCCGCCGATGGAGATGAACTGCCTTGAACGGCAGGTGCGCCAGCGGGTCGCGGAGTCGTTTGGCGGCCGCGCGATGATCATCGGGCGCGCGGCGAACCTCACCGTGCCGCACAACGGCCGCGGCAGCTGTCAGTCGCGCAACCGCTGCATCCGCGGCTGCCCCTACGGGGCGTATTTTTCGAGCAACGCCGCCACGCTCCCGGCTGCCTACGCAACCGGTAATCTCACGCTGCGCCCGTTCTCCATCGTCAATCAGATCACCTACGATCAGGCCACGGGTCGCGCGAGTGGCGTGCGCGTGATCGACGCCGAGACCAGCGAGGTGATCGAGTTTCGCGCCAAGGTGATTTTCTGCTGCGCGTCGGCGATTGCGTCGACGTTCATCCTGCTCAATTCGAAGTCGGGGCGCTTCCCCCAGGGCCTGGGCAACGACAGCGGAGAGCTCGGCCACAACCTGATGGACCACCATTTCAAGGTTGGGGCCGCCGGACTCTCCGACGACTTCGGCGACAAATACTATCGCGGCCAGCGCCCGAACGGCATCTACCTCCCCCGCTTCCGCAACCTCGACAAGGCCACCGCGCAAAAAAACTACCTGCGCGGATTCGGCTACCAGGGAAGTGCGAGCCGCAGCGACTGGACGCGGCCGATCAAGGAACTCAATTACTTCGGGTCGAAGCTGAAGGCCGACCTCATCGCGCCGGGGCCCTGGCGCTTCGGCATCGGCGCGTGGGGCGAGTGCCTGCCCTATCACGAGAACAAGATTACGCTAAATCACCAACTCCGGGACAAGTGGGGTCAGCCCACCGTGACCTTCGACTGTGGCTGGAAGGAGAATGAACTCAGCATGCGGAAGGATATGAAGGCTTCCGCCGTCGAGATGCTGGAGGCGGTGGGATTGAAAAACGTGACGCCGTTTGACGACGTCGTGAACAGCGCCCCCGGAAACTGCATTCACGAAATGGGCACTGCCCGCATCGGCCAAGACCCGAAGACCTCCGTGCTCAACGCCTGGAACCAGGTTCACGCCGTGCCAAACGTCTTTGTGACCGACGGTGCGTGCATGGCCTCGGCGTCGTGCGTCAACCCGTCGCTCACTTACATGGCGCTCACCGCCCGGGCGTGCGACCACGCCGTGAGCGAGTTGAAGAAACTCAATCTCTGAAGCGGAGCCGCCGACCATGAACCCGATCTCTCTGCCCGATTCCTCCCTCACCCGGCGCGACGCGATCAAACGGGCGGCCCTGTTGCTCGGCGTCGCGATTTCGCCGTCGATTTTCAACGGCGTCCTCCACGCTCAACCGGTCGCCGCCGGGGCAAAGCCGCGTTTCCTCACCGCGCAACAGTTTGCCACCGTTGGCGCCATGGCGGAGCGCATCCTCCCGCGCACCGACACCCCCGGGGCGCTCGACGCGGGCGTGCCCGCGTTCATCGATTTCATGTTCGGCGAGTTCCTGACCGCGGAGGAGAAGGAGCGCCTCACGAAGGGAGTCGTGGCCACCGACACCGCCAGTATTCGCACCCATCGGGCCGCATTTGCTCAACTCCCGGGGGAGCAGCAGGACCGCGTGCTCCAGGCCGCCGCCGACGCCGCGGACAACGACCCGAAGTCCTTTTTCTACCAAATCAAGGAACTCACCGTCGTCGGCTACTTCACGTCGGAAATCGTGGGCAAGACGGTCACGCATTACGAACCGGTCCCGGGTCCGTTCCAAGGCTGCGTGCCGATCGCCGAGACCGGCAACAAGGCGTGGACGCGGTGATGAGGCCAGCAAACGTGTTGGTCACTTTGCGCGCAGAAGGACAAGCAAGGAAAGGCCGATCACCACCCACCTAACCACCATGCGATCCGGACTGTGCTGGCACTGGCTGGTGGCTCTCACCCTCCTGCGCGTTTGCGCGGCGGCCGAGGCACCGTTCAGCCGCGGCGAATTCATCATTCCGCCGGAGCGGGTCCATAACCACGGCTCGTGTCTGGTGGAGACGCCGAACGGGGACCTCATCGTCTGCTGGTTTCACGGCACCGGCGAGCGCACGGCCGACGACTGCAAGATCGAAGGTGCGCGCTGGCGCCGCGGCGCGGCGGGCTGGGATGAGCGCTTCGAGATGGCGGACACCCCGGCGTTTCCCGACACGAACTGCTGCATGTTTATCGATCCCCAGCAGCGTCTCTGGCTGATCTGGCCGACCATCCTCGACAATCACTGGGAGAGCGCGCTGCTGAAATACCGGCGGTCCGACGACTACGCGGGTCCGGGCGCGCCCAGGTGGAAATGGCAGGACGTGATCCACGTGAAACCGGGACTGGAATTCGAGCCGACGGTCAAGGCCGCGGTCGAGCGTTTCCGGCCGCAGGCCGGCGACCAGAAAGTGCAGGAGTTCATCGACTACGCGCTCGCCGCCGCGGGAGACAAACTCAAGACGCGGCTTGGCTGGATGACGCGCGCGCATCCCTTCGTGTTGGACGGCCGGCGGCTGATTGTGCCGCTTTATTCGGATGGGTTTAATTTTTCGTTGATGGCGATCACCGACGATTGGGGTGCGACGTGGCACACGAGTGCGCCGTTGGTGGGCGACGGCAACGTGCAGCCGAGCATCGTGCGCCGGCGGGACGGCTCGCTTTACACGATGATGCGAGACAACGGCCGGCCGCCACAGCGCATCCAGCAGGCGTCCTCCTTCGACCGCGGCGAGACTTGGACCGAGGTCACCGACTCCGCGCTGACCGATCCCGGCAAGGGCCTGGAAGTCATCGCCCTCGCCAACGGCCATTGGATCGTGGTCCACAATGACACCGACAGCGGCCGCCACAGTCTCTGCGCTCGCGTCTCGGATGACGAAGGCAAGACGTGGAAGTGGAGCCGCCACCTCGAGCGCGACGAGCCCGGCCCTGCCGCGGGCTCCTACAGTTATCCGAGCCTTATCCAGGCGAAGGACGGCACCGTCCATGTCACCTACAGCTACGTCTTCGCCAAAACCAACACCGCGATTGGGGCCGACGCCCGCGCGCGTGAGACGATCAAGCACCGGCAGTTCAACGAGGCGTGGATCATGGCGGGCGACCGGTGAATGGCAGTAGGGCGTGGGATCGCGGTGCCTCATACCAACGTCTGTTAATATTTGGATTGTCATGGCGAGGAGCGAAGCGACGAAGCCATCCAGCTGGATCGCCACGGCGCGCTTCGCGCACCTCGCGATGACAAAAGTCAAATACACAACAGACGTTGGTATCAGCGCTCGGCGATGGGGTTCTCGGCGCCGACGATCATCTCGGCGAGCATCGGCTGATCAGGAAAGCCATGATCGTTGACGACGGCGCCTCGGCCGCGGCGACCGTCGATCTTGTCGGACGCGACGTGACCGCGATCGCGGCGAGGAACGGGCGGCAGCGGAGGCGTATCGGAATCACCCGGATGGCGGGCAAGGGCCCAATCGGAGACCGGAACCAGTGCTTAGAACGATCCCTTGATCCCTGCGCTCCACAGTGACCCGCCGTAGTCGTCGCGCTGGCGGTATTTCGCGTAGACGGGAGTATGCAGGCCGTAGGTCTTCTGATCTTCGGTAGCGCCGTTGAGATTTCGCATGGCGAAGAAAAGACCGAGATTGCGGCGCAGGTAATACTCGCCTGTGAGGTCGATGTAGAGGCGCTTGGGGCGGTAGTTGTAGGTGCCGGGTTCGATGCTGTTGGAGACGATCCCGTTGGTGAATGCGGTGGCGATCACGCCCCGACGTTGGATGCCACGGTAGTTTTCGCTGAGGCGGATATTCCACTTTGGCCGCGAAATACTGAAGCCCCAGTTGCAGGTGAACGGATTCATGTCCTGGAAGGCATCAGTCCCCTTGGCCCGCTGGGAGCTGATGTTGGCGAAGACCTGCGCGCCGCGCGCCCAGTTGGGCAAAAAAGTGAGAGCCTGTTTGTAGTCGATTTCGAAGCCCTTCATCCGGATCGAGCCAGGCGCGTTGAACTGGGTCACGACTTGATATTGGCCGTAGGATTCCTCATCGAGACCGTAGGCTTCGAGAAAGCCGGGCGTCGAGGGTGCGGTGACGTTTTGGAAGAAGTTTTCGAAGTCGCGCACAAAGTAGTTGAACGATAACTGGCCGACCGTGCCGAAATAGTATTCGAAGCGCGCCATGTAGGTCTTCGCCTGCCAGGCCTTGATGGAGACGTTGTTCACCGTGATCCGGTCGTTGGGATTAAAGACTTCGATGTTCGGCACGGTGAGACCGCCGGCATATTGGTTGAAATCGGGGCGGCCCACGGTCTCGTAGTAGGCCACGCGCGCGATCAGGTTGTCGGTGAGATTGAGGCCGGCGTTGATACTCGGGAAGAGGCGCAGGTATTCCTTCTTCGCCTTGTAGCCGCGGTTTTTCAAGGTGAGTTGGGTATACGGCAGCCCGGCAGTGGTCGGCACGATGAGCAGCGGGGTGCCGTTGGCGGCCTTCAGCGTCTTGCCGCTGGCGTCACGCTGGAAGTTCAGGGTCGGGTCGGTGAGCGGCCCCTCGGCATCGATGTTCGTCTGCTCGGCGCGCACGCCGCCCGTGAGTTTCAGGCGGTTCTGGAAGAGGGCGACGTCGGTGCGAAAATAGAGGGACGAGATGATCTCCTGCGCGCGCTTCGAGGCGTTGGTGGCGGAGGTGTATTCGGTGTTGGCGTTGCGCGTCCAGTGGGTGGGATTCTTTACGTAGCCATCCCAGAGCTTGTTGTTGTCCACCTGCTGTTGCTTCGGCAGGCCGAAATCGGGAATGCGCTCCGAATAAGCCACGTCGAGGAAGGGCAACGGGCTGTCATCATTGACCAGGCCCGCCTGGGTGGTCGGCGTGGTGCTGGCGCGACCGTCAGCGCCCACGTAGGTGTAAGTCTCGGTGCCCACGCCGCGCAGATCGCGAATCTTGGTCTTGATATCGGCGCCGAGCTTTGCGGTTACCGGCACGTCGAGGACCCTGAAGTCGCGGCGCAGATTGCCGTAGGCTTGGCGGGTGGTGTCATAGGTGCGCTGCCGGACGCTGTTGGCTGAAACCAGCGAGTAATTGGCGAGCTGAGACGGATCAACCGGCCGCCCGTTCGGATCGAGCGCCGTGATCTTTCCGGGACGAAGATAGAAAATGTCGTCGAAAAGGATTTGGACGTTGTTCCGCTGGATCGTCATGCCGTTGAAAAACCCTTTGTCGATGTCGTTGTAGTCGATGCGCGAAGTGCCGTAGCTGACGCCGACGTCGGACTTCCACACGGGCCCTTCGTGGAGCCAGCGGAGGGACGGGGTGAGCGTGCGGCCGGGGCGGATGCGGCCGTTGTTCGCGATGGTGAATTGGCCGGAATTGAGGGCGGTGCCCGTGGTGGGAAAGGTGCTTTGCTGGCCCCAAGTATGATCCGGCCCCCAGTTGAGCACGTTCACGCGGTTGATGGTAAACGTCTGCGAGCGCGTGGCGAAATGCTCCCGGAGCATGCCGTAGGCGAAACCGAATGAGAAGCGGTCGTATTGCGCGGGCTTCCAGTCGATGGTCGTGGCCAAGGAGTGGCGCGACGTGTGTTTGCCGCTGTCGCGCCAGGAGAATATGCCGAGGTAGGGGTTGTCCGGTGCGGTGGCGGGGCGGAAAGTTCCGGTATTGGTGACGGGACTGGCATTGGCGGCGAGATTCGTGGCGTTGGCGGCGCCAAACCACTGCATGGCGGTGTTGGACTGCGGCGTGTATTGCAGCGAGTAACCACCCGAAACTGTGAAACCGAACGTCTTCGAAACCGGCACAACCGCCGACACGTCGAAGCCGGGGTGGATTTTGTAGGTCTTCTCGCCCCAGCCGGGGCCGGGCGTTTTGCGACCGAACGCCCGCTCGGCGTCCTTCATAAGCCACGAGACACTGTAGTTGTAAGACGGTTTGTTGCGTTCAAACGCGCTCCGGGGCACGAAATTGACCGAACCGGACAGGGCGGAGCCGGAGACGTCGGGCGTGGGCGAGCGGTTGATCTCGATGCGCGAGACGTTGTTGATCGACACTTGGTCAAGCTCGACCTGGCGACCGGTGCCGGCGCCAGCGGCGCTGGCCATGTCGAAACCGCCCATCGAGATCGGAACGTTGCCGGCGGGCGCACCGTTGATGGAGAAACGGCGCGCGTCGCCACCGGTGTAATCACTCGTAATGCCGGGCAGAAATTTCATGAACTCACCCACGCTGCCATCGGCGATCGTGCCGAATTCGTCGGCGGAGACGACGTTGGTGATGTTGCGCGCGAAACGCTGTTCGTTAATGGCGAGGGCGGCGCCGTCCATTTCCTTCGACGAAGAAACGGTGAAGGCGTCGAGTTTGATCACTTCGCCGGCGCCGGTCGGACCTTTGGCGGAGCCGGCCATCCCGGAAATTGTGATGTCATGCTGCACCGTCTGCCCGGGGGAAACCGCGACGACTTCGGTGTGCGAGCCGAGACCAGTGTAGAAAATTTTCAGGGTCATCGTGCCGGCCGGGATGCCGGTCAGGCGATACTGGCCGGTGGCGGCGGTCAGAGTCTCCTGCTGCGATCCGTCGACCGTGATGCGGGCCTTCTCGAGATACTCGCCGCGGCGGGAGTCGAACACGCGGCCTTCGATGGTGCCGGTCGAGAGGGTTTGGGCGAAGACCGTCACGGTGGAAACGAACAGAATCGTCGTGGCGAGGCCCTGGCGGACGAGGAAGCGGATTTTGGGGAGGGGTTTCATGCGGTTGGGGTTTACGGCGGTTAGATTTGCTTTGGGCTGATCGGCGGAACGGGTCGGTTGGTGCAATTCGCGACGGGCGGGCGGTGCTATTCGGTTCTTGGCGGGCCGCGCCGGCCCGCGGGGGCGGGCGAAGCGGAGGCGGGTTTGCGGGGGATTTTTTCGTCGCGCATCGCGGCTTGATAGACGAAGGCGGCCATGATCACGGAGGCCTGCTTCAGATCGTCGGCGATCACGCGATCGTAGACGTCCATGTTGCCGTGATGGGTGCGGCTCCAGTATTCGAGGTCGTCCTGGATGAACTGAAAGCCGGGCAGCCCGACATTGTTGAAGGAAAGGTGATCGGTGCCGCCGGTGCTGGAGAGGGAGAGGGTTTCCGCGCCAAGATCGCGGAAGGGCTTAAGCCATGAGCGAAAAATCCCCCGCGCGGCCTCATTGCCCTGGAGGTAGACGCCGCGAATTTTGCCGCCGCCGTTGTCGAGGTTGAAGTAGACGGAGAGCTTTTCGTGTTCGGCCTTCGTTTCGATCGGACCGGCCGGGCCCCGCACGACCGCGAAGGGATCAGCTTCGTTGCGCTCGGCGGGCGCCGCGGGCGTGGCGGACTGGACCGCGCCGAAGTGGTCGGCGACGTAGGCTTTGGAGCCGAGCAGACCCTGCTCCTCGCCCGTCCACAGCGCGGCGCGGATGGTGCGGCGCGGCTTGAGCTCGAGGGCTTGGAGGATGCGCATGGCCTCCATGACCACCGCGGAACCGGCGCCGTTGTCGGTCGCGCCGGTGCCGCTTTGCCAGGAGTCGAGATGCGCGCCGAGCATCACGATTTCACTGGAGAGATCGGAGCCGGGAATTTCCGCGAGCGTATTGGCCGCCATGAGATCGGCCGTGAGGTAGTCGGCCTGCAGGTCGACCGCCATGCGCAGTTTTTCTCCCTGCTGGGTCATGCGGACGAGCCGGTTGTAGTGTTCGATGGCGACGGTGATTTGGGGGATGATGGGCGGGCAGTCGATCTTCCAGGGCGAGGCGGTGAGGCCCTGGCCACCCCGGCCGCCGGGCCCTTTTTTCGGGGCCGCGTCGGGCGGAGGAGTTTCAGCGTTGGCTGGGCGGGGCGGGTAGACCGTGGCGCCTTGGGTAAAAAGATTGCCGGCTTCCCCTTGGCGACTGGGTTGCAGCAACACCGCCACGCCTTCTTCGGCGTAGAACTGGTAGCGGCGGGGTTGAAACGCGAAGGCCGAGCGCAGCGCGGGCGAGACCAGCGGATTGGGCGCGTCGGCTGTTGGGCGGGGGATGGTAGGCGACGAGGCATCGGCGTTGGCGAGCGCGAGCAGGCTCGCTTCGTTGCGCCGGACGGCCAGGGGTTCGAACTTTATTTTTGTTTCCTGGACGGCGCCATCGAGGACGATCTTGCCGCGGAGTTTTCCGCGGTATGGCTCGAAGTCTTCCGCCTTCTTGATGTCCACGTGCACCACCTCAGCCTCCAGGGGCCGTGCGCCGAGGCCCGGTGACCAGACTTTGGGATAGGCGATCAACGGAATGGCCTGCGGCGCGATCACCTGCGCGGAGAAGCGTTTCAGATCCCAGCCGCGGCCGAAGGGTCCCCACGGCTCGAGGTGCGCGTGGGCCAGGCCCCAGGCCGCGAATTTCTCGCGCGTCCATTCGTTGGCGCGTCGTAAACCGGACGAGCCGGTGACGCGCGGACCAATCACGTCGGTTAGATAACTGAGGGTGGCCATCACCTGCGAACGCTCGAGCCCTTCGGCGCGAATGCGGGCGATCGGGTCGGCGCTGGCGGCGGTCTCGGCGGCGGCGGCGGTGGGGGCCGAGGCGGGAGCGACTGGCGCTCCGGGAGTTTGAGCGAGCGAGCGACTCGAGGCGCACAGAGTGAGCGCGAGCAACCACGCGACTGGACGAAGGGGTAGATTCACACGCCGAGCATCGCCACTGGGCGCCGCCCAGCAATCGGAAAGAGTGCCCTCGATCCCGGCGCGCTCACGCCGGGCTATTTCAGCCCGCCGGTGATTTCGCGGAGCTTCGCAAAAAATGCCTTCTTGCGTGGCGAGTTGATGCCCCAGTCGACGGGCACGCTCTGGAAGCCGTCGGCAAAGCCCTCGTCCTTCATCCGAAAATCGAAATAGCCCCAGGAGGCGCCGGCGCGCACCGCGGCGACAAAATTGTTGGTGGGTTTGTCGAAATCAAAGTGGTCGTCCTCGTTGAACACGATCGGCATCGCGCGCCAGTCAGGTAACGCGCGGGTCTGCTTCACCATTTCGGTGATCCGCGCGGGATCGGAGACGCCGTTCCCATGGATCAAAATGAAATCGGAAACCTTCACGACATTGGCTTCCGGAATCTTTCCGCCGCCGTAGCTCGTGCCGGCGAGCAAGCGGCGGCCGTCGCGGCTGCGCGCCTTCACTCGCGCGATGAGCTCGTGGACGCGGTCGGGCTTAAGGATCGCATGATCATAGCGGACGTTGGCCTCGTTGTTGACCTCGATGAGCACGTGCTGCCAGCCGTGCGCCAAAATCCAATCGACGCTCGCCTCGACGGCGCGAATCACCGCCGCTTCGTCCTGCACGCGTTCATCCTGCCCGAAATAAAAGAGGCCGAGGATGACGACCATCCCGAGTTCGTCGGCGCGATCCAAGATCCGGGTGGCCCGGGCGAGGTAGTCGGCGCGCAGCGAGCCATCGGCGTTGATCGCGGAGTTGTGCCAGGGCTGCTTCGCCGAATATCCCTCCGGGCTGCCGCCCTGCAGGTTGAGCGTGAAGGCATTCAAGCCGGCGCGCCGCCAGGCGGGCATCGCGGCGATGAATTCGCGCGTATTGCGGTCGGCGTCCCAGGCGGTGCCGTCGGGATAGGTCCAGCGCGCGCGCGTCGCGGGATTCAAATCGTCGAAAATACCCTGCACCATCCGTGAATTCATCAACCGGCCCTCGAGGGAAACGCCGTCCCACATGCGGCCCGCGTAGGTGGGCTGGCCGTTGACGAAGAATTTTTCACCGACGATCGAGACGGCGGTGCGGTCTGGGGCCGCGAGTGAGACCAAGGGGAAGGCGAGCAGGAGCAGGAGGCGGGAGCTCATGGGTTAGTAGCGCTGGCCAAATTTTTTGTAGATCAGGCTCATCAGCCAGGCCGGGCCGATGAGCAGAAAAACCACGTCCTTGAAAAAGGACGGCTTCCGACCCTCAATTTTGTGGCCGATGAATTGGCCGATCCACGCGAGCACAAACGCCGTGAGCGAGATCTGCCACACCGGCCACCGCGCGAACAGCTCCAACGCGGTGAGCAAGACGTAGCAGAACGACATGAAGAACAAGAGCCCGGCGCTGAGCCGCGGCGAGAGCCGGACGTAAAATACCAGCACGAGCGGGATCGCCACGAGGGCCCAGTTGAACCACAGGGCGGCGTCCATCACCGCGGCGGGCACGGGGATCGTCCACACAAAGCCGAGCACGCAGAAAAAAATCACCGGCACGCAAATCCAGTGGATGAGTTCGTTGGTGTGGTCCTGGTGGCTCTCGCCATATTCGGCGAACCACTGATCGGCGGTTTTTTTCACGGGCGGGGTGGCGGGCACGCAGCAGAGCGGAGACGCGCCGGGCGGTCAACGCTGCGCGCTCGCAAGGTGGGCCGGGCGCTCCGCGCACGGAGTGCCCGGCCCACCTCGCTCAGAAATTCCCTTTCACGCCCACGCTCCAGAGCGAGCCGTATTCGATGCGCTCGCGGAGACGGGCGACGGCGGGCGTGCTTGGGCCGAAGACTTTGATGTCGTCGGGTGCATCGGCGAGGTTGCGGATCGCGGCAAAGAGGCCGAGGCGCTTCGAGAGTTTGATTTCAGCGTTGAGGTCGAGGTAGAGGCGCTTCGACCACCACGTGTAGGTGCCGGGCTCGATGCTGGGGCCCGCGGCGATCGTGCCACGGCGCTGCAGGCTGCGGTAGTTCCAATTCGCCCGCAGGCTGTAGCGCTCGCGGTTGAGGCTCGCGCCCCAACTGTAGGTGCGCGGGATGAAACTGGAAAAATTAGCCGAGGCCTGCGTGCCGGTGACGCGCTGCGTGGCGGCGTTGGTGAACACCTGCACGCCGCGCGCCCAGTGCGGCAGAAAGGTGAGCGCCTGCCGGTAGCCGAGGTTGAGGCCCTCCATGCGCACCGAGGTGGCGAGGTTGTATTGGGTGACGATCGGGTAGCGGCCGTAGACATTGGGATCGAGGCTGTAGTCGTCGAGGAAGTCGGGGCTGGCCGGCAGCGTGATGTTGCCGAAAAAGTTTTCGAAGTCGCGGCGGAAGGCGCCGAGCGTGAGCTGGCCGACGCCCTGCGGATAATATTCGAGGCGCACGTTGAACGTCTTCGCGCTCCACGGCTTGATGCCGACGTTGCTGAGGGTGATCTGATCGCTGGGCGAAGGGTTGTCGGGATCGGGGAGCGTGACGCCGCCGGCATACTGCCCGAAGTCGGGCCGGCCGATCGACGTATACCAGGCGGCGCGGGCGATGATGTCGTCACGGACGTTGTAGCTCACGTTGATGCTCGGGAAGAGGCGGAGGTATTCCTTCTTGGCGTGCGCGGCACGGTCGAGAAACGTGAGCTTGGAAACGCCGAGCGCGTCGGTCGTCGGCACGAGGTTCAGCGGGCGGCCGTTGGGGCCGAGGACCGGCTTGCCGGAGGCATCGCGCTGGAGGTTGCGATTGGGATCGGTGAGCGGGCCCTCCGCGGTGATGTTGGTCTGCTCGGCGCGGAGGCCGGTGACGAGTTTGAGGCGGTGCGAGAAAAAGCTGAGATCGCCGCGCAGGTAGCCGGCGGAAATGATTTCCTCGGCAAATTTCGAGTTGGTGACCTTGTTGCGATAGGTGGTGTTGGCGTTCTCCGTGAAATACGCGGGGTTCGCGGCGTATTGGTTGTAGAGCAGTTCGCTGCTGACGCCCTGGAACTTCGGGAAGCCGTAGTGCGGCGGCCGGTCCGAAAAACTCGGATCGAGAAACGGCAGCGCGAGATCGTCGCTCGTGACGGTGAGCGTGGTGCTGGCGACGCCATCGCGGCCGACGTAGGTGTAGCTCGGGACAAAGAAGCGCTGGTCGCGCTCGGACTGGCGGAGATCGAAACCGGCGCGCAGTGAGAGCGGCACGCGGCCGAAAAAGTCGCGCCGGAGGTTGCCGTAGGCGGTGCGCTTGTAGTCGTCGGTGGCGCGCGTGTTGCCGCCGGAAGCGGTGACGACGTAGTTCTGGAGCGCGTAGGGATCGACCGGGGCGCCGGCGGCATCGGTGACGGCGATGGTGTTGGGCCGCAGATAAAAAATATCGGCGAACGAGACGGTCACGCCGGTGCGGCGCGCAGTCGTGGTGTCGAAGAAACCGGACTCGACGTTGCGGTTGCGGTTGGCCGCGCGCGAATACGCGAAGCCCGCGTCCATTTTCCAGAGCGGGCCGTCGTGACGCCAGACGAGCGACGGCATGAACGTCCAGTTGCTGCGCGTGTTGCCGGTGGTGGCGAGGTTGAGCGTGCCCTGGCCGGCGGCGCCGCGGGTGTAGTCGAGCGAGAAGTCGCCGGCATTCACGCGCCCGACATCGAACGTGAGGGCGTTGTGGTTGGTGTGGACGTTGAACGTCGAGTAGGTGAGCGAGAGCGAGAAGCGGTCCTGCGGCGTGAACTTGTAGTCGAGGGTGGCGCCGAACGAGGAGCGGTTGGTGTCCTTGCCGCTGTTGCGGATGAGGACGGAGGTGAGGTAGGGCTTGTCGGGCGTGGTCGCAACGAAGTTGGCGGTCGACGCCGACTGCACGCCGCGCCACGTGTTCTGGATCTGTGGCTCGCCGGAATACTGGCGGTTCATCCCGGCCGAGAGCGTGAAGCCGAATTTCCTGTTCACCGGTGCGATGTAGGAAAAATCGAGGCCGGGATGGATCTTGTGCGTGGGGTGGCGCGGCGCGGGCGTGTTGCCCCAATGCTTGATGTCGTCGCGCAGCATGAAGTAGGCGGAGAAGTTTCCCGACGGCCGCGTGCGCTCGAACGAACTGCGCGGCACGAGATTCACGGAGCCGGCGAGGGCGTTGCCCGGCGAGTCGGGCGTCGGCGAAAACGAAACCTCGACGCGCGAGAGGTTGTTGATCGAAACCTGATCGAGGCCGATGCCGCGCGCGGTGCCGCCCGCCCCGCCGCCCACGGCGCTGGCGAGGCCGAAGCCGTCGAGCGTGATTGGCACGTAGGCCGAGGGCACGCCGTTGAGCGAGACGTCGCGGGCGTTGCCGCCGGCGTAGTCGATGTTCACCCCGGGCATGAACTTCAAAAATTCGGCGACGTTGCCCTCGGCGATGTCGCCGAACTCGTCGGTGGCGACGACGTTTTTCATGTTCGGCGCGAAGCGCTGCTCGTTGATGGCGAGCGCGGCGCCGCTCATTTCGCGCGAGGTCGCGACGACAAACTCATCGAGCTTCACGACGGTGCCGTCGGCGGCGGCCGTGCCGCGGCCGAGCGGAGCGAGTTGAAAATCCCGCTGCACCGACTGCCCCGCGCCGACGTTCACTATCGCGCTCGCGGGCGGAAAGCCGCTGAAGAAGGCGCGCACTTTCGCCGCGCCCGCGGGCACGCTGCCCAGCCGGTAGAAACCGTCGGCGTCGGTGAATGTTTCGAGCGCGGTGCCGTCGACGGTGATGCGGGCGGTCGCGAGAACGCTGCCGGTGGACGGATTGGTGACGCGGCCCTCGATGGTGCCGGTGGGCTGGGCGAGGAGGTGCGACGGCGTGACCATTGAAAGCACCGCGGCCGCAAGCCACGCCAATGCTCCCGCAGTCAAGGGGTGGTTCGATTTCATGGGGTTAAGGGGAAGGAAAAATTGCGCCGGCACGCGAAGGAAGTCAACAGCACCAGTCGTGGACGAGGCGTCTCGCCTCGTGGTTTGAACATGTTGGATTTCGCGAACGTGATCGCGTTCGAACTGAGGCGAGACGCCCCAGCCACGACTACACCCGCAGGAAGATCTGCCGGCGGTGGAGGAAGCGCGCCAACACGAACATCAACGCGAGCCCCACGATCGCGAGCAGACCCTGGCCGGCGCCCATCCCAATGTGCGTATCGAGCCACGCCTTGATGTCGCCACCGACGAAGCGCGCCGCCTGCACGCGATATTTGATGACGTTGCTCGAGATATAGAGCGTGATCGGGTTCATGCCGATCCAGAGAAACGGCTGGCACCACCCGCGCCACTGGCGGAGGTCGACGATGTAGTAAAACGCGCTGAGCAGCAGCAGGCTGTAGCCGCCGGCGACGAGCACATAGGACGAGGTCCAGATTTTCTTGATCACCGGAAACTGCAGGTGCCAGAGCCAGCCGAGCGCGACGGCGACGAGCCCGGCGACGATGAGCGCGCGGAGTTTTCTCGCGTCGTCGAGATCCGGGCGCCGTAACAGCAGCCCGGCGAACACGCCGATGAGGCACGTCACGATCGCCGGCAGCGTGCTGAGAAACCCCTCGGGATCGTAGTAGGTATCATAGCGCCGGCCGCCGAGATATTGGAAATCGAGATGGTTGGTCAGGTTGTAGCCCGGCTCGTAGTGGCCGGTCACCCGCGCAGTGGTCGCGTCGAACGCGGCGCGCACCTGCTCCAGCGACGGCTTCGGCGTGCGGAGCCTCGTGGCCAGCGCGGTCTTATCGAGCTGGAGGTCGCGGATCGGCACGAATGTGAGCAGCGCCCAGTAGCCGACGAGAATGGCGGCGCCGACCGCGGCGAGCGCGCGCGGTTTCAGAAAACAAAACAGCAACCCGGCGCCCGTGTAGGCGAGGGCGATCCGCTGGAGCACGCCGAGCAGCCGCAGGTCGGGCCACGGGTTGGTGAACCCGCCGCTGTAGAAAATTCCGATCACAAAGATCAACGCCCCGCGGATGAGCACGCGCTTCGCCGCCGTCGCGCGGCCGTGCTGTTCGATTTGGCGCGTGAGCGAATAGACGAGGGACGCGCCCGAGATGAAGACGAAGAGCGGAAAAATCAGGTCGTAAAACGTGAAACCCTCCCACGCGCGGTGATCGAGCTGGCCCGCGAAAAACTTCGCGACCGCGGAGCCGTTGACCTCACCGAGCGCCTGCACGAGTGCATCGGCACCGAGAATCCAAAACATGTCAAAGCCGCGGAGGGCATCGAGCGAGACGAGGCGTGGTGAGGCAGGCGCTGGGGCGGAAGAAGCGGCGGGAGAACTCATAGAGGGGCGGGTGTCGGCGAGCAGGGCGCAACGCTGACGCGTGGTCAATGCAGGGGTGAGGGAAGTTCCCGTTTCACCCAGTAACTTTCCGCCCCCTGACGAGCGCGGCTACCAATCCACGCCAAGCCTGGTAACTGCACCGTTTACGCTGCGGTTTGGCGCACGACGGCAGAAATGTCTTCCGTCGTGCGCTGGCCTTCCACGTAATGGGCAACACATCCCCCATGGCCGACGCCACGCCCCACGCCGTTTTTCTCAGCTATGCCTCGCAGGATGCGGCGGCGGCGCGGCGCATCTGCGAGGCGTTGCGCGCGGCCGGTCTCGAGGTGTGGTTCGACCAGCGCGAACTGCGCGGGGGCGACACGTGGGATCAGAAAATTCGCCAGCAGATCAAGGAGTGCGCGCTGTTCGTGGCGGTGGTTTCGGCTAACACCCAGTCGCGGCGCGAAGCGTATTTCCGCCTGGAGTGGAAACTCGCCGACGAGCGCACGCACCTGATGGCGAAGGGCACGCCATTCCTCCTGCCCGTGAGCATCGACGCGACGACCGAGCGCGGTGCGCTCGTGCCGGATTCGTTTCTCACCGTGCAATGGACACGTCTGCCCGAGGGCGAAACGACGCCGGCGTTTGCGAGCAGGTGAAGACGCTTTTGGGTGGTCCGGAAGTGGCACGGGCTTTCCAGCCCGTGAGTTCCGAGTCCGCGGGAGGGAAAGCCCGTGCCGCTCAGCCGGTGGGCCGCCGCGTCCTGGCGGCGGCATGGGGCCTCGCAGCTGCTGTGGTTGCCGTCGCCTGCGTGATCGGCGGATTTTTTTGGCTGAAACGGCCGCCAGCATCTGCGCCGATTTCGGCGCAGCATGCGGGCGCAGGGACGCGCCCGCCCACCGCTGAAAAGCCGGCTCCCGCTATCAGCGACAAATCCCTCGTCGTCCTCCCGCTCGAAAATCTCAGCCCGGATCCGGAGAACGCGTTTTTCACGGACGGGATGCACGCGGAGATCATCGCGACGCTCTCGCGCATCCCGGACTTGAAGGTGATCTCGCGCGACTCGGCGGTTGCTCTCAAAGGCTCACCTCTTTCGCTCGCGGAGAAAGCCCGCCGCGTCGGCGTCGTCAATGTCCTGACCGGTAGCGTGCGGCGCGAAGGCGATCGGGTGCGCGTGCAGCTCGAGCTGCGTCGCGCCGCCGACGAATCGCTGCTCTGGTCGTCGCCGAAAGCCGATCGCGCGCTCACCGATCGGCTCGCGCTGCAGGATGAAATCGCCAGCGAGGTGGCGCGGGCGCTGCAAGCGCGGGAAGCCCGGGGCACGTATGCCAGCGCGCAATTCATGACGAGCAGCCCGGCGGCGTTTGAGCTGTTCAACAAAGCGGGTTGGACCCGCGCCAATTCCACGGACGCGATTCGACTGCTGGAAGAGGCCCTGCAACTCGATCCGCAGTTCATGACCGCGGCGAGCGCGCTTTCGCGCGAGCACTACACGGCCTGGCTCGCGGCGGCGGACGACGTCGCCAGACAACGCCACATGGCCGAGTCGAAAAAGTGGGCGGAAGTTGCCTCGCGTCTCGTGCCGGGGGGCGCCGGCGACAGTGCGCTGTCCCATTACTACGCCATGATGGAGTTCGACAATCCGCGGGCGCTGCAACTCATCGACGGCGCGTTGCGCGCCCTGCCCAACGAGGCGCTCAATCACAATCGTCGCGGGCTCGCGTTGCAGCGGTTGGGTCGGCTGGCCGAGTCCGTGCCCGCCTACGAGCGCTCGATCGAGCTCGATCCGCTGAACTCCTCTCCGTGGCTGAACCTGCTGAACGTCTTCGCGTTTTTGCGCCGGCCGGATGAATTCAATCGTGTGGTGTCCGATGGACCCGCCCGAATCAAAGAGGTCGGCAGCGACCACGGCCGCTTCGTCGTTTCCGGTGAACTTCCCTCCCAGCCGAGGACCAACGTCGCCGCGCAAATCGACTGGTTGATGAAAGCACGCCGCCTCGATGAGGCCTTGAAACTCTCCGAGGCCAATCCCGCCACCGCCTCGCAGCCGGTGCGCGTGCGGTTTGGCTCGATGGTCCAGCGCACGATGATTCTGCTGCGCATGGGACGCACTGCAGAAGGCCAGGAACTCGGTCGCACGCTGGTTTTGCTGGCCAAGGAACTGGAGGCTGCGCCCGAGTTCGATCAATCGGAGCGCGAGCGACGCACCGCGCTGGCGCTTGCCTTCAGTGGCCGTCACGCGGAATCGATTGCCACGATGAAGCGCTACGTCGCTGCATGCTCGCCGGTCAAACGGACCGCGGAGCTTTGGTCGCGTAGAGGCCAACTGGCCGAACTCCACGCTCAATTCAGCCAGCCGCGCGACGCCGTGGAAATCATCAAGGATCTCCTGCGTGTCCCCAGCGGGCTCACCGTGCCAATGCTGAAGGTCGATCCCACGTGGGACAACGTGCGCGAGGATCCCGCGTTCAAGGCGCTGCTCGCCGATCCGAAAAATTCGGCGCCACTCTAAGGAGCGAAGACCCTGCCAAGCCGCCGTCTTTGTGCTCGGAAAAGACGCGGCTGCGCGTCAACTTCTCCGCATCCTTTATGTCCACCCCTGACTCGGATTCCACTTGGCGGCGCGCGCGGCTCACCTTGGGCCGGCTGTTTTTCTTCTGCGGTGTGGCGTGCGGCCTTGTGTTACCGGCGAGCGCAACCGACACCGGGCGCATCACCGGCAGCGTGCTCAATCCCGCGACCGGCGAATACGTGCGCAACGCCGAGGTCTCCGCGCGCCATGGCACCCTCGTCGCCATCACCGACGACCAGGGAAAGTTTTCGCTCGGCCATGTGCCGGTCGGCGAAGTCACCGTCGAAGTGAGCTTCACCGGCTACAAGAAATCCATCGCCGTGCTCACGGTCGCGGCGGGGCAAACGGTGCAACGCGATTTCGAACTCATGAGTTCGCTCGCCGGTGCGCCGTCGGCAGCGGAGGTCGTGAAGCTCGGGGCCTTCGTCGTGGCCAGCGAGCGCGAAGGAAATGCGAAGGCGATCATGGACCAGAAAAATTCCATGAATATCACCAATAGCGTCGCGTCGGACGTGTTTGGCGATGTCGCCGAGGGCAACGCGGCCGAGTTTCTGAAAAACATTCCGGGCGTCGATCTGTTCTTGGTGCAGGGTGAAATCGTCAACGTGCGACTGCGCGGGCTCGGCGCCGAATACAACGCCGTCACCATCGACGGCGTGCGGCTCGCGAGTGCCGACGCCAACAAAGGCGCGGCAGGCGACGCCCGTGCGTTCAGTTTCGAGCAGGTCTCGCTCAACAGCATGGATGGCATCGAAGTTTCCAAAACCATCAGCGCCGACGTGGACGCCAACGCGCCCGCCGGCACGATCAACCTGCGGACGAAGCGCGCGTTTTCACGCCCGGGCCGGCGCATCTCGTGGCAGGCTAACGCGACTATTTTCTCCGGCGCGTGGCGGTTGGGCGGGGCGTATGGACCCGACGACGCGCAACATCGCAAGATCCGGCCGGGCGGGATCCTCGAGTTCTCCGAGGTGTTTTTCCAGCAGCGGCTCGGCGTGGTCCTCAACATCAGCGAGTCCAACCTCTACTCGGAAAACGCGCGGACCAACGTCACCTACAACTACACGACCACCGCCACCGACCAGCGCCCGGTGGTGCCGACCGCGATCGGCCTCTTTCAATCGCCGCGCACCAACCGACGATCAACGGTCACGTTGACGAGCGATTTCAAAGCGACGCCCAACCTCGTGCTCTCGCTCGGCCTCATCTACAACGCCGCGCAGCTCTACAATTCACAGCGCACGTTCACGTTCACGGCGACGAATCGCGCCGCAGTCATCGGGGCCGACCCGCTCGCGAGTTTCAACGCCACCGGCACCGTCACCACGGCGCCCGCCATCGTGATGAAACCCGGCGAGGCCTACACGGTGCTCCCACGTTTCGAATGGAAACGCGGCAGCCTCACTCTCGAGGGCAAGCTCGTCGGCTCCATCTCCACGAGCTGGTATAACCCGCTGGCGTGGCAGGGCTCCGCGCGCAACGCCGGCAGTCCGCAGCTCGCGGGCGTGGGCGTGCGCGCGGCGCACCTCTCGAGCATCGGCGGCGATTGGCAGATGGCCCAGACCACCGGTCCCGACCTCAGCAACGGCAGCGGCTACACCAATCGTGAACTGTCGATCAACGACGGGCGGTTTGGCCGCACCAAGGTTTTCAGCGGTGATTTGTCGGCGACGTGGAAGACGGCGGCCCTCTTGCCGATCGTGTGGAAGACCGGCGTGAAGCAGCAGCGCGAGCACCGCGATTTTTTGGATCAGTCGAACGCGCGTCTCTACCTGTATACGGGGCCGGGCGCGGGCACCGGCATCTGGGCGAACTACGCCTCGGCCTATGAGTTCGAAGGCAAGGCCACCAACTCGGGCCTCACGTCGTCCTCGGGGAAGGGCGTCTTCATCCCGAGTCTGCTCGCCATCGGAAAGCTGTTTCAGGATCACCCGGAATATTTTCAGGATCGCATCACCAACGGCACCACGGCGGGCGCGCGCTACCAGAGTGCATTTGTCGCCAACACGCGGCACTTCGACGAAGATATCGCGGCCGGATTCCTGATGGGCACGGCGACGCTCGGTCGCGCCACACTCCGCGGCGGCCTGCGTTGGGAGCAAACCGACACCGACTCGCTCGAGTTCGATCCGCGCCCACCCGCGGAGGTGCGGGCCGCGGGCCTCGCCGTGACCGCGAGCACCGGGGTCGCCGCCACGATCCCCGGCGTGCAATACCAGTATTTTTCCCAGCCACGCGTCCATCGCACGGGCGGCTACGATAATCTATTCCCGAGCGCATCGTTCAAATACCGCTTCACCCCCAGTCTCGATTTCCAGTTGGGCTACAGCAAAACGATCCGCCGCCCGACGTTTCGCGACATCGCCGGCGTGTGGTCGGTCGACGAAGCGTCGCAGTCGGTCTCGGCGCCCAACCCAAATCTCCGGCCGGAGAACTCCCACAATTTCGCGACGCGGCTCGCCTACTACTTCGAGCCGGTCGGGATCTTCGGCGTGAATTTCTTCCAAAACTCGGTCCAAGGCCTGTTCCAGACCAACCAGCTCACCGCGCAGGAATTCGGCAACACCGATCCGGATTTTGCGAACTACACTTTCACGACCACCACGCCCAGCCAGGACAAGGTGACTCTCCGTGGCTTGGAGCTGGAATACAGCCAGAGTCTCTCGTTCCTGCCCTCGCCTTTCAAAGGCCTGAACGTCCGCGCCAGCTACACGCGCAACTACGCCAGCGTGGTGACGCCGAACATGAGCCCGCACGGAGTGAACGCAGGTCTGAGCTACTCGTTCAAGCGCGTCAGCCTCTCCACCAGTGCGAGCTGGCGGGACTATGTGCCGCTCAACGTCGCCGGCACCTCGTTTAACCGACACCGGATGCCGATTGATGTCGGTGGCACGATCAAGCTCACGCGACGCTTCGATTTTTTCTTCACCGGTCGCAACCTCCGCAGCGAGCCCGTGATCACGTTCCAGAAACAAGGCAACGCCCCGGCTGTTCCGACCATTTACGAAGTAACCGGCGCCGTGTGGACGTTTGGGGTGAAGGGCGTGCTTTGAGCGCATCGCCGGTTCGTGGAACTCTAGTAAACATCCCCGCGGCAAGCCGCGGGGCATTTGACCAAACCACTCCAAACTTTTCCGCTCATCGTGAAGCCCATGCCACAACCCGTTCCGCCGACCAAGGCGAAGCAAGCTTCGCGGTATCGGACCCAAAGCGAATGAAAACTCGCCAACACCAAGCGCGTTTCTACGCCCTCGCCCTCGTGTGGGCTTCAGGCACGTCGGTCTTCGCGGCGGCCACGCCCAAACCGACCGACGACCTCGTCGCGCAAGTCGGCGATGGCTACCGCGGAATTTGGTATATGAACCAGCCGGTGAAGTCCGAGTATCGCTACAAATACTCGGGCGGCTTCGCGACCTATCCGCAGCAGCACGTGCCCATCGCGATCTATGTCGAGTCGCAGAAGAAGACGTTTTTTGTGTTCGGCGGCTCGGCCGGAAACGTGTCGGAGTCGAAGGACGAGTTGCAGCACTACGTTTCCTACTACGATCACGCAGCCGGCACGGTGCCGCGGCCCGTGCGGCTCTTGCAGAAACGCACGGAGGACGCGCACGACAACCCGACGCTCTCCCTCGATGCGGACGGTTTTCTCTATGTGTTTTCCTCGGCGCACGGCACGTCGCGGCCCTCGTATATCCACAAGTCAAAAAAGCCCTACGACATCACCGCGTGGGACTTGCTCGTGACGACGAACTTTTCCTACACGCAGCCGTGGTATTTGCCGGAGTCGAAGCAGTTTTTATTTCTCCACACGCTCTACAAAAACGGCCAGCGCACGCTGAACTGGAAATCCTCTCCCGACGCGAAGACGTGGACGGCGCCGCAGCTCATCGCACACATCGAGATGGGAGACTATCAGATTTCATGGCGTCAGGGTGACACGGACCGCGTGGCGACGGCGTTCGATCTGCATCCGGATCACGGGCGGCCGGGCACGGGCCTGAACTATCGCACGAACATCTACTATCTCGAAACACGCGACGCCGGGCGCACGTGGACCACCGCCGACGGAAAACCGGTCACGCTCCCGCTCACGAAGGCGGACAATCCCGCGCTTGTTCGCGACTACCGCGCCGAGGACCTCAACGTTTACCTGAAGGACATCGCGTTTACGAAAGAGGGGCATCCTGTGATTCTCTACCTCACGTCGAAGGGTTTTGAGCCGGGGCCGAAGTTGGGCCCGTGCTATTGGAGCACAGCGCGGTGGACGGGGACGTCGTGGGATATCCGGCCGTTCACGGCGTCGGACCACAACTACGACCACGGTTCGCTCTACATCGAGGCCGATGGGATCTGGCGCGTGATTGCGCCGACCTCGCCGGGGCCGCAGCGCGGCGGCACAGGCGGCGACATGATGATGTGGGCGAGCCGCGACCAGGGCCGCACGTGGCGCGTGAACAAAGTGCTCACGCACGACTCGCGCTACAACCACACCTACGCGCGCAAGCCGGTGAACGCTGATCCGGGATTTTATGCGATCTGGGCGGACGGCTCGCCGTTGGAGCCCACGCCATCTTCGCTCCATTTCGCGACGCAGGCCGGGGAGGTCTACCGGTTCCCGCAAAAAATGACGACGGAGACGGCAAAACCGGAATTGGTGCCGTAGACTGGGGTCGGCTTGCTGGCGCTCGCCGCTACGGGCTCAGGAAGTCGCCGCCGCTGCAAAAGGAGGCCGCCGCACTCCGCCCTTGCGCGCGGCGGCGGAACGCATCCTCTGTTCCTGCATGAAAGTCACGTTTACGCCCAAGGAATACGCCCGGCTCCTCGAACTCGCCCACCTCGGCCTGTGGGTCGCTGGCGCGCGGCCGGACGATCCGGC